>CP104793.1:3075000-3382500 GCA_025916135.1 Rhodobacteraceae bacterium D3-12
TCGAATCGATGCTGACGGCTTCACAGATAGCTTTAGCCGAAGTATGGCCAATTCCGGTGATATAGGTAAGGGCGATCGGGACCGCTTGTGGGTCGGGATGTTTACGCCGGCAATACGTGCCACGTTGACTTTCCTTTCGTTGCGGTTCCGTAGCTCCGGAACCTTTTTCACAACGTAAGCCCGAGGCGATTTCCGCTTCGGGCCGCAGCTGAATTCGAGGTGATAGATCCGTCCGGGCGCGACCCGTAAGAATCATGTTCTCTTGCGAGATAGGGCTGGTTATGGGGATTTGATAGGGGCGTCAAGAGACAAGTCGCGCAAGCCCATCAGAACCCTGTGCCGCAGCCACGCCAACACAGGGGCGATTGAGGGCCGACGAGCGGCCTGTTTGCTCGGCATCCGTGCCTAGCTTGGATAATACATCATGCCATTGCCGCGTGTCACCGCGATGGTCAAAACCACCAGCAGCCCCAGCACGATGGCCGTCGGAGGCAGAGAGCCCTGCGCCGAGGCGCTTGCGCTCGCCGGGTCACTGCTTTGCATGCTTAGCAATCATCCCCCCGTGCAGCGGTAGAACAGGACCGGGGAGAGACCGCCGCTTGTCTGGTGGGCTTTGACGTTACCGTCACCTTGGGGGACGAGGATAAAGTCAGCCGTCCAACGGGTTGTCGCGCTGGCGCATTTGCTGGTGATCCTCAACTCGCGTCCCGCGGCCAGATCGGCGAGCACCGGGTTGGGAAAGTCACAGCCGAAGAAGTGGCTGTTGATGCCGCGATCCTGAAGGTAGATCACATCGCGTTCTTCGATCACCCCGTCATCCGCGCCACAAAGGCCAGGTTGAGAAAGGTAGAAGGTTTCAGCCGCAGCGCCAAGCGGAAGCGCCACCAGCAACAGGGCGCTTGCCAAGAGGGCGGCGGTGCGGCGCATCATGCGCCGCCGTCAAGAACGCCTGCAATCGCGGTTTGGACATCTGCGATGGCGCCCAGCCCGTCAACACCCTTGAGCTGTCCCTTGGCGTAGTAATAGCCAATCAGCGGCGAGGTCTTCTTGTAGTATTCCATCAAGCGGATCTTGAGGCTTTCGGCATTGTCATCGGCGCGGGCGGTGCCGCCGGCGGCGACGGCTTCCTTGGCGCGGTTGACGATACGGTCGACGAGGACCTCGTCATTGACCTGAAGCTCGATCACCACATCAAGGGTTTCGCCGCACTCTTTGAGGAGTTCGGCCAGAGCGTCGGCCTGTGCCAGCGTGCGGGGGAAGCCATCAAAGATGAAACCACCCTTCTTGTCACCTTCGAGCTTTTCACGGATCAGGCCGATCACGATCTCATCGGTGACGAGCTCTCCGCGGTCCATCACCTCTGCGACGCGCTTGCCCATTTCGGTGCCGCTGCTCTTGGCCTCGCGCAGCATGTCGCCTGTCGAGAGCTGGATCATGTCGCGCGTTGCAACGAGGTGTTGCGCTTGCGTGCCTTTACCGGCCCCGGGTGGTCCAAGCAGAATGATGTTCATCGGCGCACGGGTCCTTTCCGCTTGCGCCGCCGTCCTTTGCCGGACAGCTGCGACTTTTCAATCAAGCCTTCGTATTGATGCGCAAGCAGGTGGCTTTGCACTTGCTGGATCGTGTCCATTGTCACCGAGACCACAATCAGCACCGAGGTGCCGCCGAAGTAAAACGGGATGGAGAACTGGTTGCGCAGAATTTCCGGCAGCAGACAGACAGCGGCGAGATAGGCCGCGCCAAGCACGAGGATGCGGTTGACGACATACTCAAGATACTCGGCTGTTTTCTTGCCCGGACGGATGCCGGGAACAAAGCCGTTCTGGTTCTTGAGGTTGTCGGCCACATCATCGGGTTTGAAGCTGACGTTGAAGGTATAGAAATAGGCGAAGAACACGATCATCAGCACGAAGAACAGCAGATAGAGCGGCTGTCCCGGACCGAAATAGGCGAGGATCGTCGACATGATCGGGCCGGTTTGATTGCCCGAGAAAGTGCTGATCGTGACCGGCAGCAGCAACAGGGAGCTGGCGAAGATCGCCGGGATAACGCCCGCTGGGTTCACCTTGACCGGGAGGTGGGAGTTGCCACCGTCATAGACCTTCATACCGACCTGACGGCGCGGGTATTGAATGTGGATCTTCCTCAGCGCGCGTTCCATGAAGACCACGAAGGCAATCACCACGACCACCATCACGATCACACCGATGATAACAGCGGGGCTAATGATGCCGGAGCGGCCTTGACTAAAGAACTGGGCCATTGCGGCGGGCACTTCGGCGATGATGCCGACGAAGATGATGAGCGAGATACCGTTGCCGATGCCGCGTGCGGTGATTTGCTCGCCCAGCCACATCAGGAACATGGTGCCGCCCACGAGGGTAATCATGGTCGACGCAACAAAGAAGAAGCCCGGATCGGTGGCGAGATCGCCTGCCTCAAGGCTTTTGGCAAGGCCGTAGGATTGTAGCGTCGCCAGAAAGACAGTGCCGTAGCGCGTCCACTGGTTCATCTTCTTGCGGCCTTGTTCGCCCTCTTTTTTCATCTGTTCCAGCGCGGGGACCATGGAGGCCAACAGCTGAACGATGATCGAGGCCGAGATATAAGGCATGATCCCGAGGGCGAAGATGCCCATACGGCCAAGGGCGCCGCCGGTGAACATGGTCAGGATGCCACCGATCCCCTGCCCTGCGCCTTCCATGAAGTCGCGCAGCGCCTGACCATCAATCCCCGGAACGGGAATGAAGGTGCCAAGGCGATAGACGATCAGAAGGCCCAGCGTGAACAGGATGCGATTGCGCAGGTCGGTGGCTTTACCCAGGGCCGACCAGCTTGTGTTGGCGGCCATTTGTTCGGCGGCAGATGCCATGCGAGGTCTCTTTCATGCATGCGCCGCCAAGGTCGGTTTCCCGGCCCGGCGGCGCGTTTTTGGAAAACTGGAGGTTATGTAAGCCCGGGATCGCCCGGGAACAACCTCTTATTCAGCTGCTGTCGCAGCCGTTACCTTGAGCGAGCCGCCAGCTTTTTCCACGGCCTCGATGGCCGATTTGGATGCGCCGGTCACTTCGAGGGTCAATTTCGCAGAAATATCGCCCTTGGCGAGGACGCGAACACCGTCGAGTTTGCGGCGCACGAGGCCGGATTCGACCAGCACGTCTTCGGTGATGGCGTTTTTGGCGTCCAGTTTCTTCTCATCAACGAATTTCTGGATCAGACCAAGGTTGATGACGGCAAATTTCTTGCGGTTCGGCTTGTTGAAGCCACGCTTTGGCAGACGTTGGTAGAGCGGCATTTGGCCGCCTTCGTAGCCATTGATCGCCACACCCGAACGGGATTTCTGACCTTTGATACCACGGCCAGCGGTTTTACCCATGCCGGAGCCCGGACCACGGCCAACGCGCTTGCGTTTCTTGGTTGCGCCGTCGTTGTCGCGCAGTTCATTGAGTTTCATATCGCTTCTCCTATTGCCGGAAGTGACCCATGAAGCGAAGGGGCCAGACGCGGCGTTTCTTGGTTGGTTGATTCCGTGGCCCCGCAAGGCCACCGTGGGCGTATAGACGCTTGGGCTTAGTCTTGCAAGTGCGTGATGGCGCGTCACCCGCCGAGCGAGATCATTCCCACGACTTCCAGCCCGTTGACCACCGAATCCACCGCCACAGCGGCGAGGATCATGCCCATGACGCGGCTGATCACGTTAGAGCCCGTGCTGCCGATGACGCGTTTGACCTGTGAGGCAAGCAAGAGCAACACGAGGGTGATCATCAGGACCACCATCAAGAGCGCGCCTGTGACCATCTGATCGGGGATCGAATGGCTTTTGTTGTCAGTCAGGATCACCACGGCGAGCATCGCGCCGGGAGAGGCAATGGAAGGCATCGCCAGCGGAAACACTGCGCCTGACATGTGATCTTTCTCTGCGGCTTCGATTTCGCGGCTGGCTTTGGGGTCACCAAAGATCATGGTGAGCGCGAACAGGAAGAGAATGATGCCGCCTGCGATCTGGAACGAACCGAGGCGCAGGCCTATCGCTTCGATCACGATCTGCCCACCGATCAAGAACAGGAGCAACACAAAGGTCGCCACCACAACACCGCGAAAGGCGATCTTCCAATGCAGGTGATTTGGCACCCGCTGGGTTGCAAAATAGAACACAGGCAGCGTGCCGATCGGGTCGATGACCACGAACAACGTGATAAACTCTCTGAAGAGAGTGATGGGGTCGAGCTCTGGCATGTTGCGTTTCCGGGTGAGGCTGTTTTGTCATGGCATATTGCGGCGAAAGCCACAAACGAATGGTGGCGTTGTTCGATGAAACAGCGAGGGAATCTATGCACATAGTCAGTTTCTTGCCGATCACCTGCGCGTTTTGAGTGAGGGCCAAGGCCGGGCGTGCGCGGCTTGCCCCTTGCGCCAAATCACCATCCGGCGGAGACTTGGACGATGTTCCTGCGCTGCTTCCTCGCCCCTGCCCGTCTTGCGGTTGCCACTTTGGCGGTGCCCTCGCCACGCGAGGCGCTGGCGTTGGAGCAGTCGTTGGAGTGCCCGGTGATTGGCAGGGTGCCAATTCAACCGAGTGTCAGGGGAGCCGGATAAATGGCGCGCCCAGATACCCATGTTTACGTTCAATCCAGCAAGGTCTTTGTTGTCTTTCTTATGGTCGTGATCGCGATTGCGGCCTGTGCTGTGATTGCGCGTGCGATTGATCGCTTGGCGTTTGCGCCGTTTTACGAATGGGTGGGGTTGCTGCTCATTGGAGTGCTGCTGTTGCTCGGCGTTGAAAGGCTCTATCGCTACTATTTTTTACCGCAGATCAGCCTATTGGCCGAAAAGATGGTGGTGCGGCGGTTCTGGCTGCCCGCGATAACATGGGATTACGCCGATACAGCGCGGTGGGCGTTGGAGTACCAACCTTTGCAAAAGGACGCGCGCCGGCTTTTCGACAAGGAGCCACGGGTGATTGAATGGCTTGCGCGCACTGACAGAAACGGCGTGACGCGCCGGGTGGTATTGCCAAAGTTAGCGGGGGAGAACCGAGCCCTGTTAGAAGACTTGTCAGCCCGGAGCCAGTTGCCGGTGATGCAATAGAAAACGCCCCCGATCCTGCGATCGAGGGCGCTTTGAAAATCTCGCGTCGAACGGGGGTTAACCCGTCAACCGCTCAACCTTTTTCTTCGATGATCTCAACCATATGCGGGATCGAGTTGACCATGCCACGCACCGAAGGTGTATCTTCGAGTTCGCGGGTCTTGTGCATCTTGTTGAGGCCCAGACCGATCAGCGTTTGACGCTGTTTGGCGGGGCGGCGGATCGGCGAGCCGATCTGTTTTACAACGATGGTTTTAGCCATGAGTCTCGCTCCTTATGCGTCGGCGGCTTCGTCAGCCGCGGGGGCTTCGGATTTGCTGCCGAGAATGTCAGCGACTTTTTTGCCGCGACGTTGAGCCACCATGCGCGGGCTGCTTTCTTTTTGCAGGCCGTCAATCGTGGCGCGGATCATGTTGTAGGGGTTCTGCGAGCCGATCGACTTCGACACCACGTCCTTGATGCCGAGCATCTCGAACACGGCACGCATCGGACCACCGGCGATGATCCCGGTCCCTTCAGGGGCGGTCCGCATCACGACTTTACCGGCGCCGTGGCGGCCTTCCATGTCGTGGTGCAGGGTGCGGCCTTCGCGCAGCGGCACGCGGATCATTTGACGCTTGGCTTGCTCGGTGGCTTTACGAATGGCCTCGGGACCTCTTTCGCTTTACCTTTGCCAAAGCCGACGCGGCCCTTTTGGTCACCAACAACCACGAGAGCGGCGAAGCCAAAACGCTTACCACCTTTCACGGTTTTGCTGACGCGGTTGATCGCGACCAGACGGTCGGCAAATTCCGGTGTTTCTTCGCGACGTGGGCCACGGCCCCGGCGTTCATTACGTTGTTCTGCCATCAGGCAATCCTTTCAAGGGTGGCGCATAGAGCGGCGCCGATTGGTCCAATCGAAGTGAGCGGGAACGCTCCCCGATCATCGAGGCGGGAAACCCCGCCTTCGCGTTTTCATATTAGGGTGCGTGCAAGCACACACCCTTTGGTGTTTCGCCATGTGAGGTGCGCGCATGCACGCACCGCCACAGGGTTAAACTTTCAGCCCACCTTCACGCGCGGCGTCGGCGAGAGCCTTGACCTTGCCGTGAAACAGGAAGCCACCGCGGTCGAAATAGGCCTCTGCAACGCCCGCCTTTTTGGCGCGCTCTGCAATGGCCGTGCCGACCTTGGTTGCTGCTTCGACGTTGTTCTTGCCAACCACACCGAGGTCTTTCTCGAGCGAGGAGGCAGACGCGAGGGTTACACCCTGCACATCGTCGATCAGCTGGCAGCTGATGTTTTTGTTCGAACGGTGAACCGACAGGCGTACCTTGCCCGAATTCACCTTGCGAAGTTTGTTCCGGACGCGCAGGCGGCGCTTGAGGAACAGTGTCCGTTTGCTGTTTGCCATTTTGCTGGTCCTTACTTCTTCTTGCCTTCCTTGCGGAAGATATACTCGTCTTTGTACTTGATGCCTTTGCCTTTGTAGGGCTCGGGCTTGCGCCATTCGCGGATATTGGCCGCGACCTGGCCGACGAGTTGTGCGTCAGTGCCTTCAACGATGATCTGGGTCTGCTTAGGGCAGGTAACGGTCACGCCAGCAGGCACGTTGAAGTCAACATCATGGCTGAGGCCAAGGTTGAGCTTGAGCGTGTTGCCCTGAATTTGTGCCCGGTAACCAACGCCGTTGATTTCAAGTTCTTTCTTGAAACCTTCGGTGCAGCCTTGAACCATGTTTGCCACCATTGTGCGGCTCATGCCCCACTGTTGGCGGGCACGCTTGGATTTGCCACGGGGCGTGATTGTCACGGCATTTTCTTCTACCGCGAGGCTCACATCATCGGACGCAGTGAAAGACTGAGTGTCTTTCGGGCCCTTGATTTCGATGGTCTGGCCGGAGACAGCGGCGCTGACGCCCGACGGCAGATCGACTGGTTTCTTACCAATACGAGACATTGTCGCTCTCCTTAGAAGACGGTGCAGAGCACTTCGCCGCCAACATTGGCAGCCCGTGCGCTTGCGTCCGACATCACACCCTTGGATGTGCTGACAATCGACACACCGAGGCCCTGACGGACCGACGGAACATCCTTGACGCCCATGTAAACGCGACGGCCGGGTTTGGAGACCCGCTTGAGTTCGCGAATGACAGGGGTGCCATCAAAATATTTCAGGCTGATTTCGAGGGTCGGGTGACCGTCTGCATCAGAACCGGATTCGTAACCGCGGATGTAGCCTTCGTCGGCCAGCACATCCAGAACCCAAGCGCGAAGTTTCGACGCCGGAGTGGAAACGGTTGATTTACCACGCATCTGCGAGTTGCGGATACGGGTGAGCATATCGCCGATAGGATCGTTCATACTATCTCTCCCTTACCAGCTTGATTTGACCATGCCGGGGATCTGCCCCGACGAACCAAGCTCGCGCAATGCGATCCGGCTGATCTTGAGCTTACGGTAGTAAGCGTGCGGACGGCCGGTGAGCTGGCAACGATTGTGAAGGCGGGTTGCCGAGCTGTTGCGCGGCAGTTTCGCCAGCTTCAGGGAGGCGCGGAAGCGCTCTTCCATCGGCTTTTCCTGATCGTTGATAATTGCTTTGAGCTCGGCACGCTTGGCGGCGTATTTTTCCACCAGTTTTTGGCGTTTTGCTTCCCGAGCGACCATGGATTTCTTAGCCATTCTCTAATTCCTCCCGCGGATCAGCTGTTGAAGGGCATGTTGAAAGCTTTCAACAGGCTCTTGGCTTCCGCGTCGGTTTTCGCGGTGGTGGCGATCACGATGTCCATACCCCAGGGTTCGTCAACTTTATCAAAGTCGATTTCCGGGAAGACGATGTGCTCTTTGAGGCCCATGGCATAGTTGCCACGCCCATCGAAGCTTTTGCCGGACACGCCGCGGAAGTCGCGGACGCGGGGCATTGCGATGGTGATGAGCCGGTCGAGGAATTCATACATACGGTCGCCGCGCAGCGTGACCTTGGCGCCCATCGGCATGCCTTCGCGAACGCGGAAGCCGGCGATGGAGTTCTTGGCCACGGTCATCAGCGCCTTTTGACCAGCGATCAGCGTCAGATCCTCAACAGCCGATTTGGCTTTCTTGGAGTCTTTCACTGCTGCGCGGCCACAGCCGATGTTCAGCACGATTTTTTCAAGACGCGGGATCATCATGTCGTTGGCGTAGCTGAATTCTTCTTTCAGCTCGGCACGAATGGTGTCTTTGAACGCGGCCTTGAGACGCGGGGTATAGGTTGCAGCATCAAGCATCGATCACGTCCCCCGTGGTTTTGGCAAAACGCACTTTCTTGTCGCCTTCAACCTTGAAGCCAACGCGCGTCGGTTTGCCGTTCTTATCGAGAAGCGCCAGGTTGGACAGCGCGATCGGCATGGCCTTGGGCAGGCGGCCGCCTTGGCTTGTCTGGCTCTGACGGGTGTGACGGATGGCCATGTTGATGCCATCGACGATTGCTTTACCGGCAGTCGGGTTGATGGAAGAGATCGTACCTTCCTTGCCCTTGTCCTTGCCGGTCAGCACGACGACCTTGTCGCCTTTTTTGAGTTTCGCAGCCATATCACAGCACCTCCGGTGCGAGCGAAATGATCTTCATGAAGTTCTTCGACCGCAGCTCACGAACAACCGGCCCAAAGATACGGGTGCCGATCGGCTCGTTGTTGTTGTTGAGGATGACGGCGGCGTTGCGATCAAAACGGATCACGGTGCCGTCTTCACGGAACACTTCCTTGGCGGTGCGCACGACGACGGCTTTACGCACGTCACCTTTCTTCACGCGACCGCGTGGGATGGCTTCCTTCACGGATACTACGATAACGTCACCGACGCTTGCGTATTTCCGCTTGGAACCACCCAGAACCTTGATGCACTGAACTCGGCGAGCGCCGGAGTTGTCAGCAACATCCAGATTGGTCTGCATCTGGATCATGTGGTTTCTCCCGACCTATGGGGGGCCGATCCGTGGCCGTTTCCCCAGGGTTTCGTAAATGCCAAAAGGCTCTGGTGGCTTAGGCCTCCAGAACCTCCCAACGTTTCGTTTTCGACTTCGGTGCGCATTCGATGATGCGGACTTTGTCACCGACTTTGAAAACATTCTTTTCATCGTGCGCCCGGTATTTCTTGGACTTACGAATGGTTTTCTTCAGAACCGGGTGCGTGAAGCGGCGTTCGACCGACACGGTTACGGTTTGTGCGTTGGCGTCGCTGGTCACGGTGCCTGTGAGAATTCGCTTGGGCATCTGTCAGGCTCCCTTATTCAGCGGTTGTTGCCGCGTCAGCGGCTTTTTGGTTGAGAATGGTCAACACGCGCGCGGTGTCACGTTTGACGACACGCATACGTGCGGTGTTTTCCAGCGCGCCGGTGGCTTGCTGAAACCGCAGGTTGAAGCTCTCTTTTTTCAAGTTGGCCAGCTCTTCACGGAGCTGATCCGGCGTTTTATCACGCAGATCGTTAGCGTTCATGCCATATTTCCTTTTTCAACATCACTGGAGGGCCGCTTGTTGCGTGACCCTGATTCCAGTGGAGTCCATGGGTAGAAGACCGCCCTATAAGCGGGATTCGCAGGTGTGGCAACCCCTATTGGGGTTAAAAGCGGGTCGGCGCCTCAGGAATTCAAATAGCCAGCCATGAGAGAGACAAACGCCCCGACGTGAACCACCATGATGGCCCGGTCTTTCCACATGACGCCAACCGCGAACCAAAGGAAAATCCCGATGAAAAAGGCAAACACGTTCCACGGCACGATATTGAGCCCGGTCAGGCCATATCCGACGAGCTGAATGGCGGTGGCCACCCATTTTACGATATCGACAGTTTTCATGTGCGTCTTTCCTTGCAATGTCAGGCCGGATAGCATCAGTCGCGGTGCTAGGAAAGCTAATTAGAGAGAGACTATGGCCGATATTAAATCCCTCTTCGTGACCCGCCTGTATCATGCCCCCCTGTCCGAGCTTGGCAAACCGGTTGACGCAGGCGAGCTTGAAGCATCGTGCTGGGCCATTGCCGAGGATGACGAGGCCGGGCAGCAGTGGTGCGATGATAACGGCTATCCGGGGTATACGTCTTATGCGTCTTTGACCGACCTGCCCTGGCGGTTTCCGGTGTTTAAGGAGTTGAAGAAGTGCCTCGACAAGCATGTGAAGGCATTTGCCACACCTTGAGTTTGATCTGGACGGGCGCAAGCTGGTGCTGGAGGATTTGTGGATCAATGTCCTGCCGGAAGGCGGCACGCATTCGTCACATATCCACCCGCATTCCGTGATTTCCGGCACAACCTATGTCGCGATGCCTGATGGTGCTTCTGCGTTAAAGCTGGAGGACCCGCGGTCGGCGCGGATGATGGCCTCCCCTGCCCGTCTAAAGGACGCACGCGAAGAGTTGCGGACGTTTGTTTACGTGGCCCCGAAGGTGGGGGATGTGTTGCTGTGGGAAAGCTGGCTCAGGCATGAGGTGCCAATGAATGGCTCCGAAGACGAGCGAGTTTCAGTGAGTTTTAATTACAAATGGTCATGACATGACCATTTGAGCGCGGTGTAGCGATTTTCGAAGAAAATCTGCGGGCCGCGCACCGTTGCCGTTAAGCGATTAGGGCAGCGCCCGACCCGAGGTGGGCGTGAAGCGCCCGCCCATGGGGCGGGTCGGGCGCTGCCCGGCCTTGAGGCCGGGCGGGACAGTTGCCAGATGCAAAGTAAAAACCCCCGCGCGATCACTCGCACGGGGGCTTCTTTTTTTCTACCGGGGCGCGGCCCGGACAAAATCTTCGATTTTGCCTATACCGCGCTGGCCAGAAAACGCATTCGCGTTTTCGACCTTTACCAGTCTTCCCGAACTACGACGCGGGTCTTGATCGGCAATTTCATCGCCGCAAGACGCAGCGCTTCGCGGGCGATGTCTTCGTCGACGCCGTCGATTTCGAACATCACACGACCCGGCTTGACCTTGCAGGCCCAGAAATCCACGGAACCTTTACCCTTACCCATCCGAACTTCGGTGGGTTTGGAGGTGACCGGGGTATCCGGGAAAATGCGGATCCAGACACGGCCCTGACGTTTCATGTGACGGGTCATCGCGCGGCGGGCCGCTTCGATTTGCCGTGCAGTCACACGCTCGGGCTGGGTGGCTTTGAGACCGAAAGAGCCGAAGTTCAGATCGGAACCGCCTTTGGCGAGCCCCTTGATCCGGCCTTTGTGCATCTTACGGAACTTAGTACGCTTTGGTTGAAGCATTTTCTATCCCTCCTCAGCGACGGCCACCGGCGCCACGTGGGGCCGGACCATCCTGAAGTTCTTGTGCCTTGCGGTCACGCGCTTGCGGGTCATGCTCCATGATCTCGCCTTTGAAGATCCAGACCTTGATCCCGATGATGCCGTAGGCCGTCATCGCTTCGCCGGCGGCGTAGTCGATGTCGGCGCGCAGCGTGTGCAACGGAACGCGACCTTCGCGATACCATTCGGTCCGGGCGATTTCGGCACCGCCAAGGCGGCCCGCAACGTTAACCCGGATGCCGAGGGCACCCATACGCATGGCGTTTTGGACACCACGTTTCATCGCACGGCGGAAGCTGACCCGGCGCTCAAGCTGTTGGGCGATATTCTCGGCCACCAGCTGGGCGTCAAGCTCGGGCTTGCGCACTTCGACGATGTTGAGGTGCAATTCGCTGTCAGTCATGGCGGCGAGCTTCTTGCGCAGCACTTCGATGTCTGCACCTTTCTTGCCGATGATGACACCCGGACGCGCAGTGTGGATCGTCACGCGGCACTTTTTGTGCGGACGTTCGATGATCACACGGGCCACGCCGGCCTGCTTGCACTCTTCTTTGATGAAATCGCGCATGGCGATGTCTTCGAGCAGAAGATCACCGTAATCCTTGGTATTCGCGAACCAGCGGCTGTCCCAGGTGCGGTTGACCTGAAGGCGCATGCCAATCGGATTGACTTTCTGACCCATTAGGCTTGCTCCTCAACTTGACGCACCAGGATGGTGAGTTCCGAGAACGGTTTCAAGATCTTGCCAAACCGGCCACGGGCCCGAGGGCGTCCGCGCTTCATGGTCAGGTTCTTGCCCACATATGCTTCGGCGACGACCAGTTCATCGACGTCGAGGTTGTGGTTGTTCTCGGCATTGGCGATGGCGGACTGAAGGCATTTCTTCACGTCCTGCGCGATCCGCTTTTTCGAGAAGGTCAGGTCCGTCAGGGCCTTGTCCACCTTCTTGCCACGGATCATCTGTGCCACCAGGTTCAGTTTCTGCGGGGATGTACGAAGCATGCGGGTTTTCGCCATTGCTTCGTTATCAGCCACGCGGCGGGGATTCTTATCCTTGCTCATGACTTACTTCCGCTTCGCTTTTTTGTCGGCTGCGTGACCATAATAGGTGCGGGTCGGGGAGTATTCACCGAACTTTTGACCGATCATGTCTTCGCTTACGTTGACCGGAATATGCTTCTGGCCGTTATAAACACCGAATGTGAGGCCCACAAACTGGGGCAGGATGGTTGAGCGACGCGACCAGATCTTGATGACGTCATTGCGGCCCGATTCACGCGCAGCTTCGGCTTTCTTAAGCACGTAGCTGTCGACGAACGGACCTTTCCAAACAGAGCGAGACATCTATTAGCGTCCCTTCTTCTTGGCGTGGCGCGAGCGGATAATAAGCTTTTGCGACGCTTTGTTCTTGTTACGGGTGCGAGCCCCTTTGGTCGGCTTGCCCCAAGGCGACACCGGGTGACGACCACCCGAGGTACGGCCTTCACCACCACCATGGGGGTGGTCGATCGGGTTCATAACGACACCACGCACAGATGGGCGGATGCCCTTGTGACGCATACGGCCCGCTTTACCGAAGTTTTGGTTCGAGTTGTCAGGGTTGGACACGGCACCAACGGTGGCCATGCATTCCTGACGCACGAGACGCAGCTCGCCCGAGCTGAGGCGGATCTGGGCGTAGCCACCGTCACGACCGACAAACTGGGCATAGGTGCCCGCGGCGCGTGCGATCTGGCCACCCTTACCGGGTTTCAGCTCGATGTTGTGAATGATCGTACCGATCGGCATCCCCGAGAACGGCATCGCGTTGCCCGGTTTGATATCGGCTTTAGCGGAGGCAATCACCTGCTCGCCAACAGCGAGACGCTGCGGTGCGAGGATATAGGCTTGCTCACCATCCGAGTACTTGATCAGCGCGATAAAGGCGGTCCGGTTCGGGTCATATTCGATCCGTTCGACGGTGGCCGCGACATCGCGTTTGTTCCGTTTGAAATCAACGATCCGGTAGAGACGCTTTGCGCCCCCGCCCGTGCGACGCATTGTGATCCGCCCGGTGTTGTTCCGGCCGCCCGACTTGGTCAAACCCTCGGTGAGAGATTTGACAGGACGTCCTTTATACAGCTCCGAACGGTCGATCAGCACCAGCCCGCGCTGGCCCGGCGTCGTCGGCTTATACGACTTAAGTGCCATGCTTTCTGTCTTCCGTTAGCAAGTGGAGAGACATGCTCTCCTATGTGATAGCCCCCCGTGGGTGGCCGAATTATAGAGCCCCGAAGGTCTCCGACTGCAAAAATCAACGGGCCCCAGACGAATCTGAGGCCACGCGGATGGCTTCGTTTATGGGAGGGGAGCGTTGGGGTCAACCCCCGTAGCGGTTAAAGCGCCGAGCCGCGCATCGCCGACACGCGGGGTGGCGATCTGACGGTGGTGGTTCGCGGTTTATGCCTACAAAGTCCGTGTGTCTTATGAACGGGGTGCCCCCCCCCTCACCCAATCGCCGCCCCGGGGGGCGTGTTGTCATGTAGGAGACATGCCTCTGGCATGATGCGCGGCGGCCTACGGCCTTGATTCCGCGTAAGACACCCTACAGCCTAAAAGAACATTAGCTGTAGAAAATGTCTCGAAACGGCGGATCAAATAGGAGGAAAAATGGAATTCAAGGAAAGCGAACGAGAAACCGAATTGCTTCAAACGATTAGGTCGACGGAGCGGTACCGCGCCTCTTTTTAACTACTGGTACTTGCTTGTTGCGCTCTATTCTTTTGGATTTTCGTTGAAAATATCTCGGCTATTCCCACTGCAGCACTGGTTATGTTTGCGTTGCTAGCGGGCTTTGTCGCGTTCATCGGGACTGAAGTCGTAAACTTGAAAATTCTACTGCTCAAAGCAGAGTACCGCGAATGGCTTAGAGAGTTTCAGCCTGATCGTTGGCGACGACTGAACGAAGTCTGAAAACGAAAAGCCCCCACCTTCCGGCAGGGGCTTTCTCAATTCTCTAAACCGTAGGGTGGGTGCAACCCCACCGCCCGATCACAACCCGGTCGAAACGTCGATCGTGTTGCCTTCTTCGAGCGTCACATAGGCTTTCTTCACGTCTTTCCGCTTGCCCAACTGGCCGCGGAAGCGTTTGACTTTGCCTTTGGTGATCGATGTGTTCACAGCCTTTACCTTCACACCAAACAGAGCCTCAACGGCCTCTTTGATCTGGGGTTTGGCGGCGTCGATTGCCACTTCGAAGACAACTGCGTTCGTTTCCGACGCCATGGTTGCTTTCTCGGTGATGATCGGCTTGCGGATCACGTCGTAATGTTTTGCTTCGGCACTCATTTCAGGCGAGCCTCCAATGCTTCGACACCTGCTTTGGTGATCACCAAGGTGTCACGCTTGAGGATGTCATAGACGTTTGCGCCCATCGTCGGCAGGATATCTAGACCTTCGATGTTGCGGGCTGCTTTCAGGAAGCCTTCGTTCACGGCGGCTCCGTCGATCACCAGCGCGCGTTTCCAGCCCAGGTTTTTGACCAGCTTGGCCAGAGCGGCGGTTTTGCCCTCGGCTTCGGCGTTCTCGATCACAACCAGCTCGCCTGCTTTCGCTTTCGCAGACAGCGCGTGCATCAGGCCCAGCTTGCGGAATTTTTTCGGCAGGTCGTGGCCGTGCGAACGCGGCGTCGGACCCTTGTAAATCCCACCTTTGCGGAAGATCGGTGCCCGACGGGAGCCGTGGCGTGCGCCGCCGGTGCCCTTCTGGCGATAGATCTTCTTGGTCGAGTAGCTGACTTCGGACCGGGTTTTCACCTTGTGCGTACCGGCTTGCGCCTTGTTACGCTGCCAGCGAACGACGCGGTGCAGGATGTCGGCGCGCGGCTCGAGGCCAAACAGGGCCTCGTCGAGCTCAACCGAACCGGCCTTGTCGCCGTCGAGTTTGATCACATCAAGTTTCATGCTTCACCACCTTCCGCAGGTGCTTGTTCTGCGGGTGCTTCAGCCGCCGGAGCCGCTGCCGATTTCAGCGCAGCCGGGAACGGCACGCCTTCGGGGATCGATTTCTTGACCGCATCTTTTACGGTGACCCAGCCACCTTTCGAACCGGGCACAGCGCCCTTGATGAAGACGAGGCCACGTTCGGCATCGGTTTTCACCACTTCGAGGTTTTGCGTGGTCACGCGGGCTGCGCCCATGTGGCCGGCCATTTTCTTGCCTTTGAACACCTTGCCGGGGCCCTGACATTGGCCAGTCGAACCGTGCGAACGGTGCGAGATCGAAACACCGTGCGATGCGCGAAGACCGCCGAAGTTGTGGCGTTTCATGGCACCGGCAAAGCCTTTACCAATCGACACGCCCGAAACGTCGACTTTCTGACCGGCGATATAATGCTCGGCAGAAATCTCTTCACCGACACCGATCAGGTTGTCTTCGCTGACGCGAAATTCAACAACCTTGCGTTTGGGTTCGACTTTGGCTGCTGCGAAGTGGCCGCGCATGGCTTGGCTGGTCCGCTTGGCCTTGGCTGTGCCTGCACCGAGCTGAACGGCGGTATAGCCGTGCTGATCGCTGCTGCGTTGGGCCACAACCTGCAGTTTGTCGAGTTGAAGAACGGTCACAGGGATCTGCTTGCCGTCTTCCATGAACAGGCGGGTCATGCCCACCTTCTTGGCGATAATTCCAGAGCGCATTGTCAGATACCCTCCTTAAACCGAAATCTGCACGTCCACGCCCGCGGCGAGGTCGAGCTTCATCAGCGCGTCAACGGTCTGCGGGGTGGGATCGACGATGTCGAGAAGACGCTTGTGCGTACGGATCTCGAACTGGTCGCGCGATTTCTTGTTCACGTGGGGACCACGCAGAACGGTGAATTTCTCGATCTTGTTCGGCAGCGGAATTGGGCCGCGCACTTGTGCGCCGGTCCGCTTGGCCGTGTTGACGATTTCCTGCGTGCTGGCATCCAGTACGCGGTAATCAAAGGCCTTAAGCCGAATGCGAATATTTTGCGATTGCATTTTTTTGCCTTTCGCGGCGTTGGAGTTGATAGGAGGAAGGCCGGACCACCCGGCCTCCCTCTTCGAACCCTTAGGTCGATTACTCGATGATTTTGGCTACGACGCCGGCGCCGACGGTGCGGCCGCCTTCGCGGATGGCGAAGCGGAGACCGTCTTCCATGGCGATCGGTGCGATCAGCTCAACCTTGAACGACACGTTGTCGCCCGGCATCACCATCTCGGTGCCATCTGCCAAAGTCACTGTCCCGGTCACATCCGTGGTACGGAAGTAGAACTGCGGACGGTAGTTGGCGAAGAACGGCGTGTGACGGCCACCTTCGTCTTTGGTCAGAATGTAGGCTTCGGCTTCGAACTTGGTGTGCGGTGTTACCGAGCCCGGCTTGCAGAGAACCTGCCCGCGCTCAACACCTTCACGGTCGATACCACGCAGAAGTGCGCCGATGTTGTCGCCCGCTTCCCCGCGATCAAGCAGCTTACGGAACATTTCAACGCCTGTGCAGGTCGTTTTGGTGGTGTCGCGGATGCCGATGATTTCGATTTCGTCGCCAACGTTGATCACGCCACGCTCAACACGACCGGTCACAACGGTCCCACGACCCGAGATCGAGAACACGTCCTCGATCGGCATCAGGAACGGCTGGTCCACGGCGCGCTCAGGCGTCGGGATGTAGTCGTCAACCGCAGCCATCAGCTCACGGATCGAGTTTTCGCCGATTTCCGGGTCACGACCTTCGAGCGCGGCCAGAGCCGAGCCTTTTACGATCGGGATATCGTCGCCGGGGTACTCATAGGAGCTCAGCAACTCGCGGATTTCCATTTCGACGAGCTCGAGCAGCTCTTCGTCGTCAACCTGGTCAACTTTGTTCATGTAAACGGTGAACGCCGGGATACCAACCTGACGGCCGAGCAGGATGTGCTCGCGCGTTTGCGGCATCGGGCCATCGGCCGACGAACACACCAGAATCGCGCCGTCCATCTGCGCCGCACCGGTGATCATGTTCTTCACATAGTCAGCGTGGCCGGGGCAATCAACATGCGCATAGTGACGGTTCTCGGTCTCATACTCAACGTGCGCGGTCGAGATCGTGATACCACGGGCCTTCTCTTCGGGCGCGCCGTCGATCTGGTCATACGCTTTGAAATCGCCAAAATACTTGGTGATCGCCGCCGTAAGTGTCGTCTTGCCGTGGTCAACGTGACCAACTGTGCCGATGTTCACGTGCGGTTTGTTACGTTCAAACTTTTCCTTAGCCATGGTGGCCTCCTGTTATTCTGAAAGATGTGTTGCACGAGATGCGCAACACATCGTTGTTTGATTAGGCGGAGTATTTCGCCTGAATTTCGTCCGAGATGTTCTGCGGCACGGGCTCGTAGTGGTCGAACTGCATGGTGAAGTTCGCACGACCCGACGACATCGAACGCAGCGTGTTGATGTAGCCGAACATGTTTGCCAGTGGCACGAAGACATCAATCGCGATGGCGTTGCCGCGCGGTTCTTGTCCGGTCACCTGACCACGACGCGAAGTCAAATCGCCAATGATGCCGCCGGTGTATTCTTCCGGTGTGATCACTTCGACTTTCATGATCGGCTCGAGCAGTTTCGCCCCAGCTTTCTTCATGCCTTCGCGCATCCCCATGCGGGCTGCGATTTCAAACGCAAGCACCGAGGAGTCAACGTCGTGGTATTTACCTTCGATCAGCGCCACTTTGAAGTCGATCACGGGGAAGCCAGCCAAGGGACCGGAGTCCATGACCGATTTGATCCCTTTTTCGACGCCCGGGATGTATTCCTTGGGCACCGAGCCACCAACAACGCGGGATTCAAAGGAGTAACCTTCGCCCGGCTCTGTTGGCGTGATGATCATTTTCACTTCAGCGAACTGACCCGAACCACCCGACTGTTTCTTGTGGGTGTAAACGATTTCAGCTTCGCGGCTGACTGTCTCACGATAGGCAACCTGCGGCGCGCCGATGTTGGCTTCCACTTTGAATTCACGCTTCAGACGATCAACGAGAATGTCGAGGTGAAGTTCGCCCATACCCTTCATGATGGTCTGACCGCTTTCGATGTCAGTTTCCACACGGAAGGACGGGTCTTCGGCGGCCAAACGGGCCAGACCTTGCGACATTTTCTCTTGGTCAGCCTTGGTTTTAGGCTCAACCGCAATCTCGATCACCGGATCGGGGAAGGTCATGGTTTCCAGAACCACCGGATCATTGGCGGCACAGAGCGTGTCACCTGTGGTGGTGTCTTTCAGACCGGCCAGCGCGATGATGTCGCCAGCGTACGCTTCGGTGATTTCCTCACGGTCGTTGGAGTGCATCATCATCATCCGGCCAACACGCTCTTTACGACCTTTGGTCGAGTTCAGCAGTGTATCGCCCTTGTTCAGAACGCCCGAGTAGATGCGTGTAAAGGTCAGCGAGCCAACGAACGGGTCGTTCATGATTTTGAACGCCAGGCCCGAGAACGCCATGTCATCATCCGCACGACGCGGGATGTCACGGGTTTCTGTCTCATCACCCGGTTTAAAGCCCATGTAATCAACAACGTCGAGCGGGCTCGGCAGGTAGTCGATCACAGCGTTGAGCAACGGCTGAACACCTTTGTTCTTGAAGGCAGAGCCACCAAGCACGGGAACGAAATGGAGAGCGAGCGTGCCCTTGCGCAGCAGAGCGCGCAGGGTCGGCACGTCAGGCTCGTTGCCTTCGAGGTATTCCATCATGGCGTCGTCGTCTTCTTCGACGGCCGCTTCGACCATCTTGCCGCGCCATTCGTCAGCCATGTCTTTGAGGCTTTCACGGATGGGGGCTTTGATCCAGCTTGCGCCGAGATCTTCGCCCTGCCAGAGCCACTCTTCCATGGTCACGAGGTCAACCAGACCTTCGAGTTCGGTTTCGGCACCGATCGGGATACCAACCGGCACGGCGCGGGCGCCGGTGCGGTCTTCGATCATTTCAACACAGTTGAAGAAGTCAGCGCCGATTTTGTCCATTTTGTTGACAAAAACCATGCGCGGAACCTTGTAGCGGTCAGCCTGACGCCACACGGTTTCGGTCTGCGGCTCAACACCGGCGTTGGCGTCGAGAACGCAAACGGCGCCATCGAGAACCGCCAGCGAACGCTCAACTTCAATGGTGAAGTCAACGTGGCCAGGGGTGTCGATGATGTTCAAGCGGTGCTTTTCGGTTTCAGCAGTTTCGCCGTCCTCTGTGCGCTCCCAGAATGTGGTGGTCGCAGCGGAGGTAATGGTGATCCCACGTTCCTGCTCCTGCTCCATCCAGTCCATCGTGGCCGCACCATCGTGCACCTCACCGATGTTGTGGGATTTGCCGGTGTAGTACAGGATCCGTTCCGAGCAGGTGGTTTTGCCTGCGTCGATGTGGGCCATGATGCCGAAGTTACGGTAGCGTTCGAGCGGATAATCGCGTGCCATGGGTCAGAAGCCTCTTGGGAGTTACCAGCGGTAATGGCTGAACGCTTTGTTTGCGTCTGCCATTTTGTGAGTGTCTTCGCGTTTCTTAACGGCCGAACCGCGCGATTGCACAGCATCCAGAAGTTCGCCAGCGAGGCGTTCCTGCATGGTGTTCTCGTTACGGGCGCGGCTGGCGTTGATCAGCCAGCGGATGGCCAAAGCCTGACGGCGCTCGGGGCGGACTTCGACGGGCACCTGATAGGTGGCACCACCAACCCGACGCGAGCGAACTTCGACGCTGGGCTGAATGTTGTCGAGCGCTTCGTGGAAAACTTCCAGCGGGGCGCGCTTGATCTTGTCTTCAACGCGGTCGAGCGCGCCGTAGACGATTTTCTCAGCAGCCGATTTCTTACCATCGAGCATGAGGTTGTTCATGAATTTTGTCAGAACCTTATCGCCATATTTGGCGTCAGGCAGAACTTCGCGTTTTTCAGCGGCGTGACGACGGGACATCTCGTATTCCTCTTACTTCGGACGCTTGGCGCCGTATTTCGAACGGCGTTGTTTACGGTCTTTGACGCCTTGCGTATCAAGCACGCCGCGCAGGATGTGGTAACGCACACCGGGAAGGTCTTTTACCCGGCCGCCACGGATCAGAACCACGGAGTGTTCCTGAAGGTTGTGGCTTTCACCCGGGATATAGGAAATGACCTCGAAACCATTGGTCAGGCGCACTTTGGCAACCTTCCGCATGGCCGAGTTCGGTTTCTTTGGCGTCGTTGTATAGACGCGGGTGCAAACGCCCCGTTTTTGCGGGTTCCCCTCAAGGTGAAGGGACTTGGAGCGTTTAACTTTGGGCTGGCGCGGTTTGCGGATCAGCTGTTGGATCGTTGGCATTGGGCTTCTTTCCCCGTTTCTCAACACATGTGTCGCATGGGTGTCCCCATGCACGATTTCAAAATCTCGCACGCATTGTGCGTCCACAACACGCAAAAACCGCTTCGTTCCCATTCCGAGGTAAACGAGGCGGTGGGTTTCCAGAGGATCAAGGCAGCATTAGCCCGGATCTTGTCCACTACAGTTCTGCTATCGGCGTTGGAGCATCACCCCTTGCCGGATGAAGGGCGTATAGGGGGAGTCGCCCCCCTTGTCAACACATCCCAAGGTGCTTTGGCAAAGGGGTTTGGCTTGGCTGCGCAGGTTCGCATTACTGCGCGGTTTCGCGCCGCTTGCGGGTATCACGGTAGAGTGTGTAGAGGCCCGTGGCCACGACAATCGCGGCGCCAGCAAGCGTGAGCTGATCCGGCCAGTCGTTGAACACAACGAACCCCAGGATCAGTGCCCAGACAAGCCCGGTATAGCGGAATGGTGAGACGAAGCTGATTTCCCCCATGCGCATGACCATGACGGAAAAGAGGTAGCCGCCAATGATCATGACGCTGGAAATACCGATGAGTAATGCTGCCCGAATGTCCAGCGCGACCCATTCGGTATTCACGCTGCTGAGGCCGAAGAAGACCATCACCCCGCCAGAAGAGAGCAATGTGACAAGCATCGAGGGCGTTTGCGTAGAGAGCTTGCGGGTCGAGAGGTCGCGCAAAGTGACGAAGCCGACTGCGACGAGCGCATAGAGAGAGAACACAGTGAAATCTTCGGCCCCCGGTCGGACAATCAACAAAACGCCGAGAAAGCCGATAAAGATCGCGCCAAATCTGCGCCAGCCAACCGGTTCGCGCAGAAACAGCGCGGCGGCGAGCGTGACGGTCAAGGGAAGTGATTGCAAAATTGCGGTCACATTGGCGATGGGCATGTTGAACAGCGCGGTGAGAAAGAAATAGGCGGCGCCGATTTCGGCAAAGACCCTGAGCGCGACGAGCCAACCATCGCGGCGCGGGATGCGCCAGTTGAGCGGTCCGCGCAGGTGGATCACCGCATAGATCAACGCCGTCGTCAGCAGGCCACGTAAAAACAGAACTTGGTTGAGCGGAACTTGCCCCGCCAAAAGCTTGATCGCCGTGTCGTTGAGGGTAAACGACAACATGGAGGCCATCATAAGCCCCGCCCCTTTTAGATTATCTCGCGGGTCCATTCGTTGGTCCCCTCCCCTGCTCCTCTGTGCGGACAGAACACCGAATTGAAAGAAATGAAAAGCCCGGTCGACGTGGTTTGGGGCGTGTCCCGCGAAAAGACTGCGCAACCCGGCCTGACGGCTCGAGGCAGTTATGGGCAGCAAATTAGGTGTGTTTGATGCGTGAAAGATTAAGGCTTGGCGTTGGCCCAAAAAGAAACCCCCGCCAGTTGCCCGGCGGGGGTTTTGTTTTCTCGCGTTAAACGGTGATTTATTCGTCGCGGCTTTCCGGTGTCTCAACCAGTGTGTCGAACTCATCGCCACCGACAATGTCAGCCTCTGTCGGCGCTGCCAGTGCGGCGGCGGCTTCGGCCTCCTCACGGCGGGCGTCGATGACCACATTGTCACGCTGCTGCGCGATGTGGCGAACCTGCATGGTCGCCCCACCGGTGCCAGCCGGGATCAAGCGGCCCACGATGACGTTCTCTTTCAGGCCGACCAGCTTGTCGCGCTTGCCCTGCACCGATGCTTCGGTCAGCACGCGTGTGGTTTCCTCGAACGATGCCGCCGAGATGAAGCTGCGGGTTTGCAGCGACGCCTTGGTGATGCCGAGCAGGATCGGTTCGCCCTGAGCCGGACGGCCCCCTTTGGCGAGCGCCTTCTCGTTGGCTTGATCGAACTCTTGCTTGTCGACGTGTTCACCCTTCAGAAGCGTGGTTTCCCCGGAATCGGAGATTTCCCATTTCTGAAGCATTTGGCGAACGATCACCTCGATATGCTTGTCGTTGATCTTCACACCTTGCAGTCGATAGACGTCCTGAACCTCGTCGATCATGTAGTCAGCCAACGCTTCGACACCCATGATGGACAGGATGTCATGCGGCGCCGGGTTGCCGTCCATGATGTAGTCACCCTTCTGGACAAAATCACCTTCCTGAACCGGAATGTGCTTGCCCTTGGGCACCATGTATTCGACGGGATCCATCCCCTCTTCGGCGGCCTCGATCGAGATGCGACGCTTGTTCTTGTAGTCGCGTCCGTAACGAACATAACCGTCGATTTCCGCGATGATGGCGTGATCTTTCGGGCGACGTGCCTCGAAAAGTTCAGCCACACGCGGCAGACCACCGGTGATGTCCTTGGTCTTGGCACCTTCGCGCGGGATACGCGCAACGATGTCACCGGCCTTGATCTCTTGGCCATCTTCGATCGACAGAACCGCGTCCACCGACATCGGATAGGTCAACGGATTGCCCGCGTCGTTGCGCACCGGCTCTCCGTCGTCACCCTGAAGGATGATTTCCGGCTTGAGCTCGTTGCCTTTGGGCGCGGTCCGCCAATCGATCACGATCTTCTGGGTCATGCCGGTTGCTTCATCGGTCTCGTCGCGCACGGCGAGGCCCGAGACAAGGTCGACAAATTTGGCAGTACCGTCTTTTTCGGCGATGATCGGCAGGGTGTAGGGATCCCATTCGAACAGTTTGTCGCCGCGCGCAACGTTGTCGCCTTCCTTGACGAAGAGCTTGGAGCCGTAGCCCAGCTTGTGGCTGGCACGCTCGCCGCCCTCTTCGTCAACGATCGAAAGCTTCATGTTCCGACCGATGACAAGCAGCTCACCAACCGAGTTTTCGAGAAGCTGTTCGTTCTCGAACACAACCTTGCCTTCTTGGCTGGCTTCGAGGAACGACTGCTGGCCACCTTGGGCAACGCCACCGATGTGGAATGTCCGCATCGTCAGCTGTGTGCCCGGTTCACCGATCGACTGTGCCGCGATGATACCCACCGCTTCGCCGACGTTGACCTTGGTGCCGCGAGCGAGGTCACGGCCATAACACATGGCGCAAACACCGTCTTCGGCTTCGCAGGTCAGAGGGCTGCGCATGCGGGTCGAGAGAACGCCGGCTTCGTCGATAGCATCGGCCATACGTTCGTCGATCAGCGTGCCAGCCGGCACGATGATCTCGTCTGTGCCCGGACGCAGGATGTCGTCCGCTGCGACCCGGCCCAAGATACGCTCGGCCAGAGAAGCAACAACTTCACCATCGTTCACGGCCGCTTCGGCAGTGATCGCCTTGTCGGTGCCGCAATCGTTCTCACGCACGATGCAATCCTGTGCCACGTCAACTAGACGACGTGTCAGGTAGCCGGAGTTCGCCGTTTTCAGAGCCGTATCCGACAGACCTTTTCGTGCACCGTGGGTCGAGTTGAAGTACTCAAGCACGGTCAGGCCTTCTTTAAAGTTCGAGATGATCGGTGTTTCGATGATGTCGCCGTTCGGCTTGGCCATCAGGCCGCGCATGCCGCCGAGCTGTTTCATCTGGGTCACCGAGCCACGCGCACCGGAGTGGGCCATCATGTAGACCGAGTTGGGTTCACGCACCGAGCCGTCCTCGTCACGCTGATCGGCGGAAATGGTGCCCATCATCGCATCGGTGACCTTGTCGTTACATTTCGACCAGGCATCGACAACTTTGTTATATTTCTCGCCCTGAGTGATCAGGCCGTCCATATATTGCTGTTCGAAGTCTTTCACCAGATCGCGAGTCTCGTCGACGATGGTCCATTTGTTGTCAGGGATAACCATGTCATCCTTGCCAAAGGAAATCCCCGCCTTGAACGCCTCGCGGAAGCCCATGGTCATGATCTGGTCACAGAAGATAACCGACTCTTTCTGACCGCAATAACGGTAGACGGTGTCAATCACTTGCTGCACTTCTTTCTTCCGCAGCAGACGGTTCACCAGTTCGAACGGTGCTTTGGCGTTGAGCGGCAGAAGCGCGCCGAGGCGCACACGGCCCGGCGTGGTTTCGAAGCGTTCCATCACTGTTTCGCCGGTTTCCGGGTCAACCTGTGGCACCCGTGCGGTGATGTTGGCGTGCAGATGCACGGCACCGGTGTCGAGCGCGTATTGCACTTCTTCGATCGAGGAGAAGGTCATGCCTTCGCCCTTCATGCCTTCGCGTGCGATGGTCGTGTAGTAGAGACCAAGGATCATATCCTGCGACGGAACGATGATTGGCGCACCGTTGGCGGGCGACAACACGTTGTTCGTGGACATCATCAGAACACGGGCTTCAAGCTGTGCTTCCAGCGAGAGCGGCACGTGAACAGCCATTTGGTCACCGTCGAAGTCGGCGTTAAAGGCCGAACAGACCAGCGGGTGAAGCTGGATCGCTTTACCTTCGATCAGAACCGGTTCGAACGCCTGAATGCCAAGACGGTGCAGTGTAGGCGCACGGTTCAGCATGACAGGGTGTTCGCGGATCACTTCGTCGAGGATATCCCAAACTTCGGGACGCTCTTTTTCGACCAGCTTCTTGGCTTGCTTCACAGTGGAAGACAGGCCTTTGGCTTCGAGACGCGAGTAGATGAACGGTTTGAACAGTTCGAGCGCCATCTTTTTGGGCAAGCCACATTGGTGCAACTTCAGTTCCGGACCGGTCACAATGACCGAACGACCGGAGAAGTCGACGCGTTTACCCAAAAGGTTTTGACGGAAGCGACCCTGTTTGCCTTTGAGCATGTCGGAGAGCGATTTCAGCGGACGCTTGTTGGCACCCGTGATCACGCGGCCACGACGACCGTTGTCGAACAGTGCATCGACAGATTCCTGCAACATCCGCTTTTCGTTGCGCACGATGATATCGGGCGCGCGCAGTTCGATCAGACGCTTCAGACGGTTGTTCCGGTTAATCACACGACGGTAAAGGTCGTTGAGGTCGGAGGTCGCGAAACGGCCACCATCCAGCGGCACCAGCGGGCGCAGCTCTGGCGGGATCACAGGGATCACTGTGAGAACCATCCATTCCGGGCGGTTGCCGGATTCGATGAAGCTCTCGACCACTTTCAGACGCTTGATGATCTTCTTGGGCTTCAACTCGCCAGTGGCTTCTTTCAGCTCTTCGCGCAGGCGCTCGGCTTCGGCCTCGAGATCAATCTGGGACAGCATTTCACGGATCGCTTCGGCGCCGATATTTGCGGTGAAGGCGTCCATGCCATAGTGGTCTTGGGCGTCCATGAACTCTTCTTCGGTCAGCATTTGACCATAGGAGAGGTCGGTGAGACCCGGTTCGATCACCACGTAGTTTTCAAAGTAGAGAACGCGTTCCAGATCGCGCAGCGTCATGTCGAGCATGAGGCCAATCCGGCTGGGAAGCGATTTCAGAAACCAGATGTGGGCGACGGGCGCGGCCAGTTCGATATGGCCCATACGCTCGCGGCGCACTTTCTGGAGCGTGACTTCGACGCCGCATTTCTCGCAGACAACGCCGCGATATTTCATGCGCTTATATTTGCCGCAGAGGCATTCGTAATCTTTGATCGGGCCAAAGATACGCGCACAGAAGAGGCCGTCACGTTCGGGTTTGAACGTACGGTAGTTGATGGTTTCCGGCTTCTTGATCTCGCCATAGGACCACGAAAGAATCCGCTCCGGGCTTGCCAGAGTGACGCGGATTTCGTCGAACACCTTGGGCGGGGTGAGCGGATTGAACGGGTTGTTGGTCAGTTCCTGGTTCATTTGTGTTTCCTCAAATCTGTTGCGGAAGGGGGAAGGGAAGACGGGCTTGCGCCCTTATTCCCCCTCCTCCGCATCCAGGAGTTCCATGTTCAGGCCGAGGCCGCGGACTTCCTTGACGAGAACGTTAAACGATTCCGGCACGCCGGCTTCGAAGTTGTCCTCGCCCTTCACGATGCTTTCATAGACTTTCGTCCGTCCGGCAACGTCATCCGACTTCACGGTCAGCATTTCCTGCAGGGTATAGGCGGCGCCGTAAGCTTCCAGAGCCCAGACCTCCATTTCCCCGAACCGCTGGCCACCGAATTGCGCTTTACCGCCCAGCGGCTGCTGGGTGACGAGGCTGTAAGGCCCGGTCGAGCGCGCGTGGATTTTGTCGTCCACGAGGTGGTGCAGTTTCAACAGGTATTTGACACCCACGGTCACAGGGCGGGCAAACTGCTCGCCTGTGCGGCCATCAAACAGAACCGACTGGCCCGAGGTGTCGAAACCCGCGCGTGTCAGCGCATCGTTCACGTCCGCCTCTTTCGCGCCGTCAAAGACCGGCGTTGCAATCGGCACACCACGGGTCACGTTCTGAGCCGCTTCGAGCAAGCCGCCTTCGTCCATGTTGGCGATGCCTTCGTCGTAGACGTCATCACCATAGGCAAGCTTCATCGCCTCACGCACGGGTGTCAGATCGCCGGAGCGGCGGTATTCGCCCAGTGCTTCGTCGATGTTCACACCCAGACCGCGAGCGGCCCAACCCATGTGGGTTTCAAGGATCTGCCCAACGTTCATACGCGACGGAACGCCCAGCGGGTTAAGGCAGAAGTCGACCGGAGTGCCATCAGAGAGGAACGGCATGTCCTCCATCGGCACCACTTTCGAGATCACACCTTTGTTGCCGTGACGACCGGCCATCTTGTCACCCGGTTGCAGCTTGCGCTTCACCGCGACGAACACTTTGACCATCTTCATCACGCCCGGCGGAAGATCATCCCCACGGCGGACTTTCTCGACCTTGTCCTCGAAGCGGGCATCAAGCGCACGTTTCTGTACTTCGTACTGCTCGTGCAGAGCTTCGACGATTTTGGCGTCGTCTTCGTCCTTGAGCGCCAGTTGCCACCACTGACCACGGGTCAGGGTTTCAAGCAGCTCAACGGTGATTTCCGAGTTCGACTTGACGCCTTTCGGTCCTTTGACAGCCACTTTGCCCAAGATCATGTCTTTGAGACGGGCATAGATGTTACGGTCAAGGATCGCGAGTTCGTCATCGCGGTCACGCGCAAGGCGTTCGACTTCTTCACGCTCGATCTGGAGCGCACGTTCGTCTTTTTCAACGCCGTGACGGTTGAATACACGGACTTCAACAACGGTGCCGAAATCGCCCGGTTTGACGCGCAAGCTGGTGTCGCGCACGTCCGAGGCCTTCTCACCAAAGATGGCGCGCAGAAGCTTTTCTTCCGGCGTCATCGGGCTTTCGCCCTTCGGTGTGATCTTACCGACAAGGATGTCACCCGGCTCAACATCGGCACCGATATAGACGATGCCCGCTTCGTCGAGGTTGCGCAGGGCTTCCTCGCCAACGTTGGGGATGTCGCGGGTGATCTCTTCTGGCCCAAGCTTGGTGTCACGGGCGGCGACTTCGAATTCCTCGATGTGGATCGAGGTAAAGACGTCATCACGCGCGATCCGCTCGGAGATCAGGATCGAGTCTTCGTAGTTGTAGCCATTCCACGGCATAAACGCGACGATCACGTTTTTACCAAGGCTCAGCTCGCCAATATCGGTCGAGGGACCATCGGCCAGCACTTCGCCTTTTTGAACGGTGTCACCCACTTTCACCAACGGACGCTGGTTGATACAGGTGTTCTGGTTCGAGCGTTGGAACTTGCGCATCCGATAGATATCAACCCCGGCATCGCCGAGTTCGAGATCGGATGTGGCACGCACAACAATCCGCTGCGCATCAACTTGGTCGATGATCCCGGCACGTTTTGCCATGATCGCCGCACCGGAGTCGCGCGCTACGATTTCTTCGATACCGGTGCCAACAAGCGGTGCTTCGGCCCGCAAGAGTGGAACCGCCTGACGCATCATGTTCGATCCCATCAAGGCCCGGTTCGCATCGTCATTTTCCAAGAACGGAATGAGCGAGGCCGCAACCGACACCAACTGTTTGGGCGAAACGTCAATCAGGTCGACATTTTCGTTTGGCGCGAGGGTGTATTCGCCAGACTGACGGGTCGACACCAAATCGTTCTCAAACTTGCCGTCCTTATCGAGATGGGCGTTGGCCTGAGCCACAACGTGGCGCATCTCTTCGGTGGCGGACATGTAGTGGACTTCGTCCGTTACCTGACCTTCTTTTACGACGCGATAAGGCGTTTCGATGAAGCCGTATTTGTTAACGCGGGCAAAGGTGGCCAGCGAGTTAATCAGGCCGATGTTCGGCCCTTCCGGCGTTTCAATCGGACACATCCGGCCATAGTGGGTCGGGTGAACGTCGCGCACCTCAAAGCCGGCACGCTCACGGGTGAGACCACCCGGCCCAAGCGCCGAAAGGCGGCGTTTGTGCGTGACTTCCGACAGCGGGTTGGTTTGGTCCATGAACTGCGACAGCTGTGAGGAGCCAAAGAATTCCCGCACCGCGGCAGCAGCCGGTTTGGCGTTGATCAGGCCCTGCGGCATCACCGTGTCGATTTCGACGGACGACATACGCTCTTTGATCGCGCGTTCCATACGCAGAAGGCCAACGCGATACTGATTTTCCATCAATTCGCCAACCGAGCGCACCCGGCGGTTGCCGAGGTGGTCAATATCGTCAATGTCACCCTTGCCGTCGCGCAATTCCACCAGTGCCTTGATGCAGGCAACGATGTCTTCACGATCAAGCGTACGTTGGGTATCGGGCTTTTCAAGCGCGAGACGCATGTTCATTTTCACCCGACCAACGGCCGAGAGGTCATAGCGCTCACTGTCAAAAAACAGCGTGTCGAACAGAGCCGAGGCGGCTTCGACGGTTGGCGGCTCACCCGGACGCATGACGCGATAGATATCCATGAGCGCGGTGTCGCGGTTCATGTTCTTATCGGTCGCCATGGTGTTGCGCATGTAGGGGCCGACGTTGACGTTATCGATGTCCAGCACCGGAATCTCGGTCACGCCATTGTCGACCAGCTCTTTCAGAGAACCGCCAGTGACGTTGCCTTCCTTGTCGTATTCAAGGGTCAGCTCGTCACCCGCTTCGACATAAATCGCGCCGGTTTCTTCGTTGATGATGTCTTGAGCAACGTATTTGCCGAGGATCTGCTCATAAGGCAGCAGCAGGTCCGTGATCTTGCCTTCGTCGATGATCTTTTTGACAGCGCGCGGAGTGACTTTCTTGCCGGATTCAGCAAACACTTCGCCGGTTTTGGCGTCCACAAGATCATAGGTCGGGCGGGTACCTCGCACACGCTCGGGGAAGAACTTGGTGATCCAGCCATGGTCTTTCTTGCGCAGCTTGTAGTTCACCGTGTCGTAATAGGCGTCCATGATCGCTTCTTGATCAAGGCCAAGTGCGTAAAGCAGAGTTGTCACCGGCAGCTTGCGGCGACGGTCGATACGAGCGAACACGATGTCCTTGGCGTCGAATTCGAAATCGAGCCACGACCCGCGATAAGGGATAATCCGGCAAGCAAAGAGCAATTTGCCGCTGGCATGGGTCTTGCCCTTGTCATGGTCAAAGAACACGCCCGGCGAGCGGTGCATCTGGGATACAATCACACGCTCGGTGCCGTTGACGACAAAGGTGCCGTTCGGCGTCATCAGGGGCATATCGCCCATGAACACGTCTTGCTCTTTGATGTCCTTGACCGATTTGGCCCCGGTATCTTCGTCCACATCAAACACGATCAGCCGCAGCTTGACCTTGAGCGGCGCGGAGTAGGTCATATCGCGCTGCTGGCACTCCTCGACGTCGTATTTCGGCTCTTCGAGCTCGTAATCGACGAATTCCAGAACCGAAGTCTCGTGGAAATCTTTGATCGGGAAAACCGACTGAAAGACACCTTTGATACCTTCGCCGTCTTGCGGCGAGTCTTGGTCGCCGGAATTCAGGAAGAGATCATAGGAGCTTTTCTGCACCTCGATCAGGTTCGGCATTTCCAGCACTTCGCGGATTTTACCGTAATATTTACGCAAACGTTTCTGGCCAAGGAATGATTGAGCCATGGTCGATGTCACCTTTCAGTTTCTCACCGGACGCAAGTGCCGTCGGGCCCCGGCACCTCGCCCATACGAGACGGTTGGTTCTGATCTATTCCCGGCCATCGTCCCAATGATGGCCTCCCGATCGGTGAACCTCACCTTAGAAAATGCCTCTGCTGCGAAAGGCCCTTTTTAAGACAGGTTCGGCTGGACCCGGAATTTGCCGGATCCAGCCTTGTTCTGATCGGTGCGTGAGATCACGCACCTGCCGATTACTTGAGTTCGACTTCGGCGCCAGCTGCTTCCAGCTTGCCTTTGAGGTCTTCGGCTTCGGCTTTGTCGACGCCTTCTTTGACGGCTTTGCCGCCAGCTTCGACCAGCTCTTTTGCTTCTTTGAGGCCCAGGCCGGTGATGCCGCGGACTTCTTTGATGACGTTGATTTTCGAGGCACCGGGGCTGACGAGGATTACGTCAAACTCGGTTTGCTCTTCTTCAGCGGCGCCACCGGCGTCGCCAGCAGGGCCAGCCATCATTACGGCGCCGCCAGCTGCGGGCTCAATGCCGTATTCGTCTTTAAGGATGGTTTTCAGTTCTTGTGCTTCGAGAAGGGTAAGACCCACAATCTCTTCAGCCAGTTTTTTCAGATCAGCCATTTGACTTGCTTTCCGTTTCTAAAGATGTGTTCCAACGTCGGGAAGTTTTCCCTACGCAGATCAGTCAGTTGCTTACGCTGCCGCCTTGTCCTCAACCGTGGACAAGATGGAAGCGATGTTCGAAGCAGGTGCGCCAATTGCGCCCGCGATGTTCGATGCAGGTGCGCCAAGCATGCCAGCGATGGTAGCGATAAGCTCCTCGCGAGACGGCATTTTCGACACGGCTGCAACGCCGGCACGGTCGAGAGCGTTCTCACCCATTGCACCGCCGAGGATCTCGAATTTCGAGTTTTCCTTAGCGAAGTCCTCGGCCACCTTGGCTGCTGCCACGGGTCCTCGGAATAGGTCAGAACGGTCATGCCCGAGAGGTAATCGGCCACGCTTGCGCAAGGCTTGCCCTCCAGAGCGATCTTGGCGAGCCTGTTCTTGGCGACACGTACGGCACTTCCTGCTTCGCTTGCGCGTGCACGAAGGGCCCTGCATCTCAGCAACTGTCAGACCGGCGTAGTGGGAGACCACAACGACGCCAGAGCTTTCGAAGATTTGGCCGAGTTCCTCGACCACTTTCTCTTTCTGGGCTCTATCCACAGTTTCACTCCAATTTTGGAGGGTTGGACCCTCCGGCTCATTTAAGCCGGGACCACATAGAGGTGCCCGGCCATCGGTCCTTACGGGTCCGTCCAATCTCGCTCCAGGGCGCCCGCAAAGGGCTGCTGAAGGTAAATCTTTCTTTCCCGTCTCAGGCAGGAATTATGGCCACAGTAGCGCGACCACCCGCCTTCTCGGACGAAACGCAAAACAGCGCACGACGAATCGCACGCTGATCAGCCCGGCCTTTCTATTTAGAATTTAACCAAAGGCCAAGAGCGAAAACGCATGTTTTCGCTGATAAAAACTCGCGGTGAGTTTGACACTTGCGTCCCTTGCGCCTCTTGCCTCCCCGCTCGACCCTATGCCGCCCTATTCTGCGGCGACCGCTGTCTCTGCTGCCTGGGCTGCGACGCTGGCCTTGAGGTCGGTTGATGATATGTTCTCTGTCCGCGGCAGGTAAAGCACCTTGCAGAGGTCTGACAGGTCATCAAACTTGCCAGCCCAGTCATCGCCCATGGCAAAGACGTCGGCACCGACGCGCTCGATATCCTGGCGCTTTTGCCCCCAGTTCTCTTCCGGGATCACTTCGGAGACATATTCGCAAGCCAACAGTATTTCGGCGCGGTCGTGATAGGGCATGACAGAGGACTTGCCCTTTTGCGCGTTGAACGCATCTGTCGACACCCCGACCACAAGACGCTCACCCAGTGCTACAAGGCGCCGCAGAAGGCGCACATGGCCAACGTGGAACAGGTCAAACGTGCCATAGGTCAGAACGGTGCCAAACGGTTTCTCACCGGCAGAGACACGCGCCTCGAGCGTTTCGACTTCGGTCACGAAATCGGCGAACCGGGTGTTGGCGCGCGTCCAGTTGAAGCTGAAGTATGGATCCGGCTTGCGCCATCCCGCGCCATAGTTCACAGCCAGCATCTTGGTCGGCTTTGACGGGACCGGCAGGCCCGTGACTTTGCAAGCACGCGTCGGGAACACATCTCCAAGCGTCAGATCACCATAGGTATGGGGATAAACGTGCACCTTGCCGTCCTGCTTCCAGCAGGGAAAGAGGTCAATGTGATACCCACCTTCGGAACGCAGCTTGTGGATCATCGGCTCGCGCTTGGCTTCGTGATCAAAGATATCCAACTCTATCAGTGTATTGCGCAGAGCGACCCATTCGGCGGCGGCATCCCGCGCGCTTGTCGCATTCAAACAGAAGGCCAAGTCCACATCGTCATCGTGATCAATCAAACGCCGGTCGCGGGTGACGCCAAGAAGCGTGCCGGAATTCAGGAACACCCCGTTGGACAGCTCACCCAGTTGCTCGATGAGGTTGCCGACGTTTTCCCAAACAAGGTCATGATCGATGGTGGTAAAGGTTTCGGGCAAGAAATCATGGCCGATCAGGGCATCGGTCCCAAGGTGGCTCTTGAGCCGGGCTTCGAACGCGGCGAATTCGGCGCTTTCGCCTTGAAGTTCGCGCCGGTTGCGAAGCTGGGCCAGCAGTTGGCGCACCCGGGCCTGCCGTTTCTGCTCCCCCAAGAGCAGCATGATGCGCGCTTCGAGATCGGGCAGCGTCTTCTTGGCAAATTCGATCCGGTGCAGCTCGGTGAGATGCGCGCGGTAATCGAACCCTTCCACCGGCGATTTGAGCTGCTCCTCGGCGATTTCGTGAATCTGGGTCACGCGCAACTTTCGCTGCCATCTTTTCAATGGTTTGTGGGTATCCAATTTATCTTCTCGTCTTGCCTCAACGGGTCGCTGCCACGGCCTCTGTGTGCCGTTTTTGGTAAAAATCGCAGGGCCCCTGTTCTCCGCAAGACGCTAAATTGGGTTCATGGACAAAGCAAATGCCGTTTGCCACGCGGCATCGGACATGGTGCAAAAAAGAAACGGGGCCCGCCGGGGCCCCGTTTCAAAATGCTTTGACGCAAAAAGGCGTTGATCGGAACCCGATCAGTTGCCAGTGGCGTTGTCGATGTCGACGCTGACACCCGGACCCATGGTCGAGCTGATCGCGATTTTCTTCATGTAGGCACCTTTGGCCCCGGCGGGTTTCGCCTTGGACACGGCGCCGATGAAGGCACGCACGTTTTCAACCAATTTGGCTTCGTCGAAGCTGGCTTTGCCAACACCGGCGTGAACCACACCGGCTTTCTCAACCTTGAACTGGACTTCGCCGCCTTTGGCAGCTTTGACAGCATCCGCCACATCCATGGTCACCGTGCCCACTTTGGGGTTCGGCATCAGGTTGCGGGGCCCAAGCACCTTGCCCAGACGGCCGACGACCGGCATCATGTCAGGTGTCGCGATGCAACGATCAAAGTCGATCTTGCCGCCTTGAACGATTTCCATCAGGTCTTCTGCGCCAACGATGTCGGCACCTGCGGCTTCGGCCTCTTCGGCTTTGGGGCCACGGGCGAACACAGCAACGCGAACGGTTTTACCGGTGCCGTTGGGAAGGCCAACAACGCCGCGAACCATCTGATCAGCGTGACGCGGGTCAACGCCCAGTTGCACGGCAATCTCGACGGTTTCGTCGAATTTTGCGTTGGCGTTGGTTTTAACCAGCGATACGGCTTCTTCCACGGTCACGTTTTCTTTGCCTGCAAAGGCTTCGCGTGCGGCGCGGGTACGTTTTCCAAGTTTTGCCATCTTACTTCACCTCGATGCCCATGGAGCGCGCCGAACCGGCGATGATTTTCATCGCGGCCTCGATATCGTTGGCGTTGAGGTCTTTCATCTTGGCCTCGGCGATTTCCTTGACCTGCTTGGTGGTCACGGATCCAACAACTTCGCGCGCAGGAGTGCTGGCGCCGGATTTAACCTTGGCCGCCTTACGCAGGAAATACGACGCCGGGGGCGTCTTGATGTCCATCGAGAACGATTTGTCCTGATAGTAAGTGATCACGGTCGGGCACGGTGCGCCCGGCTCGAGGTCTGCAGTCTTGGCGTTGAACGCCTTGCAGAATTCCATGATGTTAATGCCGCGCTGACCCAGCGCCGGACCGACCGGCGGGGATGGGTTTGCTTGACCGGCAGGCACCTGCAATTTCATGGTGCCAGCAAGTTTCTTGGCCATTGGCCTTCTCCTTCAAAGCTCCGTCGGGGCGCGCCCCTCGGGATTGGTTGCCCGTGGTTCGGTCCGGGTGCCGCGGCCCCCTCGCCTCCCACGCTTAGTCGGAGCGTTGCCGCCCCTGTCACTCAAATCACGATTGTTTCGTAACTTGGGTGAATTCCAGTTCGACCGGGGTTTCCCGGCCAAAGATCGACACCGTCACCTTGAGGCGCTGGTTGTCGTCGTCCACTTCTTCGACCATGCCGTCGAAATCCTCGAACGGGCCGTCGTTGACCTTGACCTTCTCGCCCACTTCGAAATGGATGAGCAGCTTGGGCGCGTCTTCACCTTCCTGAACGCGGTTCAGGATCTGGTTCACCTCGGCATCGCGCATCGGCATCGGGCGGCCCTGTGGACCCAAGAACCCGGTGACGCGGTTGATCGAGTTAATCAGGTGATAGCCTTGGTCGGACATTTCCATATGGACCAGAACGTATCCGGGCATGAAGCGGCGTTCGGTCGTGACCTTCTTGCCGCGGCGCACTTCGATCACCTCTTCGGTGGGCACCAGCACTTCGTCGATCTGATCCTCAAGCGCCTGCTCTTCAACTTGCTGCCTGATTTGTTCAGCGATCTTCTTCTCAAAATTCGAAAGAACGCTAACCGAATACCACCGTTTCGCCATCTTGAGTTTCGATCCTGTGCTGACCGGCGTGAGACGCCGCGTTATTCCATTTGCCGGGGCGATTGCCCGCAGCAGCCTTCACAATAAAAATCGGCGTGCAACTCGAATCGCCGCACGCCACAATCGGAAGGTTTGCGCGTCCTACCCCCAAGCACGCCCAAATTCAAGAGGTGCGGTGGGTTTTTTCGGCTATTTTCAGTGTTTCGCCCGGCTTAGCCAAACAGCGACAAGACACCTTGCAAACCCGAACGGATCAGGATGTCGACCAAGGCAAAGAAGATTGCCGTCAAGGTGGCCATGATAAAGACCATGACCGTTGTCAGGAAGACTTCGCGCCGGGTTGGCCAGACAACTTTGCTGACTTCACCGCGAACCTGCTGAATGAACTGAAGTGGGTTTGTGCGCGCCATGGTGCCTTCTTCTCTAAGCTTTACCGGCGTCACATACGCGTGCGGCGCAGTGAATTCAAGCCTGCCTTGGTGAAATTGGCCCTAGCCCGCCTGCCCGCCTACTGCCTTTTGTTCAGCGGCCAGTCGATCGAACGGATCGGGTTGATCATCAAGCGTGCCGCCTTCGGCCGCCGAACGCCCGAAATCAGGCAAATAGATCCCGTCTGTCCAGCTTTCCGGCAGGCGTGCAAGCCAACCGTCAACGCGATCCGCGCCGCGCTGCACTTTGCCGCGCAGGTTTGCCGCGCGATCGGGGTAGCGTTGTTGAAACCAATCCCACCGCGCGGCGGAAATTTCGGCGATCCGATCGGGGCCGACTGTGAGATAGGCGATAAGACCCACCCAGAAGAGAACAAACACAACCGCCGGAATAAGCCATGGCCGCCAGACCATCACGACCAAAAACGCAAACAGCGCGATTTGCTTGCGAGTGGGGCGAAACTCTCTCACTGCCTTGAGCGCACGCTGTGTTAGCGTGAGGTTTGATACGTCGACCGAAACGCCCACCCCGTCGGAGGGGGCAGTCACGTCTTGTGCTGGCGAGCGCGTATCGGCAGCGATGGCTTTATTTCGACGGGGAAACAGGCCAACAAACCGCGCGCGCAAACGGGCGAACCGGCTTTCCAGGCTGCTGAGCGGGTGCCGCTCTGCCGGTTTGCGGCGGGTGAAGCTGCGCACCTTACTGGCCTTTTGCGGTTCTGGCGTATCTAGCGGCGGCAGGGCGTCTAGACCTCGCAGCGCGTGAGATTGCTGTTTGTTGGGAGGGTTTGAATGCGTCGCCCCGTAGTTTGACCGCACCAGCGCAGGTTCTTGGGCAGGCTCCTGTGCGCGAAGCGGTTTGGATGCCTTCGATTTGGGCGCGGCGCTCTGTTCGTCGGCCATCATCTGGCGGACGACGCTCAAGGTTTCATCAATAGGTTCTGCTATCGCGTCGCTATCGCGCGCGCTCTCTTTGACGTGCTGTCCCAACGCTTGTTGGCCTCTTCAATTGGAAGAGTCTTTTGTTAAAAAGACCCAGGCGCCCCCAGCCCAGATACATTCGCGATACCTCCACTCTGCGGCCTTGCGATGGCAAAATCATGGCCTAAATGTGGCAAGAACCGGTAAATCTCGCCTTATTGGCGCGAGTCTCGTGAAATAAAAGGGCTTGCCTGGAGCGTTCGGTTTCTACGCCTGTGCAGCGCTTGGCGGATTGAGAAGATGGCTCATTGCTCTTTTCCAGCTCGCGGCAAAGACGTCTTCGGCTCTGCGGTTCGAATGGGTGTTCGGAGCCAGTTGAGGTTTGCGGCCTGCCAGCTTCGAGATTGCGCGGGACCATGTATTGGCATCATCGGACATCACAACTGTGGCGCCGTTTTCGATATGGTCTTTGAGCCCGTCGACATTATTCAGAAGCACGGGTCGTTTCGCTTGCAGGGCCTCGGCGGCAACAAGGCCATATGCCTCCCAGCGCGAGGGCATCAACACGGCGTCCAAACTGGAAAGCACCAACGATGGGTTGGACCAATAGCCCATAAATTTGATGCGGCTATCAGATTTGGCGAGCTCCTGCAGCGCGGCTTCCTCCGGGCCTTTACCATAAAAACGCAGCTCAATGCTCGGGTCTTCGGTTTTCTTGAAAGCCTCGATCAGAACATCAAAGCCCTTTTGCCGGTCCATCCGCCCGATCGCGCCAAAGACTTTCACGGCGCCTTTTGGTGCGCTCAGCTTGCGAAAAGGCTCATAGGGGACTGTTGACTGGATGACAGCAAGCTGTGTCGGACGGACGAGGCCTGCCGTTGCCAACCATTGGCCTTGAGCATGGCTTACAGCGACAATTTGGTCGTAGAGCGCATAAGTCGTGCGAAGCAGCGTCGCAAAGCGGCCCTTTCTTTTCACATTATGCTTTAGAAAACCGTCAGAATAGCTGTGTTCAACATGCATCATAGGCACCGTCGGGTTGAGCGCACGCAGCGTGATATGGCAAGGCAATGTTCGCCAGCTCACAGAGAGATGCGAGACAATTACATCCGCTTTGATCCTGCCGATTTTGGTTGTCCCACGGCGGATATACTTTACCTCGTGATGCGCATCTTGCGCCATCAGCTCGCAGGTTTTGATGTGATCAAGCACGCGCGTAACGCCGCCAGCGGTTTCATCATCACACAGGTGAATAACTGTTTTACGGGTCATTAGAGGGCTCCTTGGCGGAATTTGAAAGTTGCGATTGAAATGGCACGCTCGAGTGTTTGCGGCCCGAGTTTGACGAGCAGCAGCATGCCGGCCCATGTCGCAATTGATTTGAGCGGTTCTTCGATGAAGGGACGTTTTGATGTGTTGATCCACTGTTTCGCAAACCGCCCTGCGCGGTCAGCATCAAGTGATTTGATCGCACGACGGCAAAGGTAGCGAAGCTGATAGGCGCGCGCGGCGGGCAAATGTTCGCGAAAGAAGCCTTGATCCAGAGGCGTCAATTTGCGAACCATCTGCTCCCAAGCTTGCATTTGCGGTTCGGTCGCCGCGGACAAACCATTTGAGTTTATCCGATACTTTGTCAGCAGCCCCGGGATACCTTCAAATGTCCAGCTGGTGGTCAGAGCGATACGGAGCCAGCATTCGATGTCTTCGGACTGGCGAAAAGTTTCATCGAAATACCAGTCGCGGCTTGTCTCGTGTTCAGGCCGGTATGCGATCTGATCGAACACCTCACGGCGCGCAACAAGTGACGAGCCGTTCCCAATGGGGTTGCGCTTAAAAATATGCGCGGTTGAGATATTTTTCAGCGTGGGGCGCTGAGCTTGACCAAGAGGCTGGCCAAAATCGTCGATCAGGGCAGATCCTGCATAGCTCAACCCGACCTTCGGGTTTTTCTTCAAATGCGCAGCATGCCCGGCGAGTTTGGCAGGCTCCCACAGATCATCTGCGTCGCAAAACCCGATGATCTCACCGCGCGCCGCAGCGATCCCCGAGTTGCGCGCCCCCGCAAGACCGCGGTTCTTTTGGCGAACAACACGAATGCGAGGGTTTGCAACGAACCCTTCAAGCAATTCCTGTGTCTGATCTGTTGATCCATCATCGACGACAATGATCTCATACGACTCATAAGTTTGGGCCAAGAGTGATGTCAGCGTAGCCGCAAGAGTGGCCGCAGAATTATAGGCAGGGACGACAATAGATGCATGTGGCATGGAAAGTTCCTTTGTCACTATGAAAACAGGGGGCGGGTGATGAAACGCGGCAGGATCAAAACGCCAAGAGCAGCGCTCAGCGTAAGTGCTCCGCGTCGCGGCGATGTGAAGAAGCCAGCGGGGCTGGCTGCCAAAGCTTCCAGAACGTAACGAAGCGGCAAAAGGCGATTGCCCATGCGCAAGGCGCGACGCGCGAGATAGCGGCTATAGATGGCTTGGCTTTTCTTGCTTGGTGTTGCTCCGAGAGCCACTGCGCTTTGCACCACGATTTGTCGTGATGTTTCCATTGCGCCAAGATCAGAGGAGAGACCGTTGGGGCTTGTCCGGTAGTAGGTGTGCAACGCGTTTAGACCGCTAAACCGGTGCCCGGCGCCGACGACGCGCACCAACCACTCCAGGTCTTCATTGTGCACCATATCTTCGCAAAACCCGCCAGACGCCAAGAACGCGTTTCGGCGAAAATTGATGTTGGACGCAGTGCAGACAGGGTTTTCACCCAACAAAATATCGACTGTCAAATCCGACTGCGGCACCTTGGAAAGCACGGTGGCATCACCCGGAACGACGCTGAAAAACGCGATCTGGCCGAATGCACCTGTCACTGTTTCATCTTGGAACGCTGTTTGGAGCGAACGCAGCTTTGAAGGGTGCCAAATGTCATCTGCGTCACAGAAAGACAGCAGAGGTGCGCGAGCGAGATTTTTCGCGCCGTAGTTTCGCGCTGCACTCGGCCCTTTTGACAGGTTGAAAACCAAGCGAATGCGTTCATCGTGCTGTGAAAATTCGCGAATGATTTCGCGAGTTTCATCTGTCGATCCGTCATCGATGCAAATAGCTTCCCAATCAGACACCGTCTGCGCCTGAAACCCTTTGAGCGTTTGTGCGATCGTTTTCTCAGCGTTGAAGCATGGAATGATGATAGAGAATTGCGGCATTGTTTAAGCCTCCAGAGGCGTGCTGCGAAAAGCCAAAGCGAAGGCTGGTGCAGAGGCACAGAAAAGGATGATTGCGGTGAGCGTGACGTAGCCGGCGGCAACATGGGTGAGCCCGTAAGGCGCCAACGCCGCGACATTCAGGAGAAGTGCTGCCGTAAGGGCGATGGTGACTTTAAGCTCAATGTCCGGGCGATTGTTGGCGCGATACCAGCCCGCAGCAGAGGCCCAAAGCGTAGACGGGATTGCCACAATGCAAAGGATCGAAACAATCGGGCTAATGTCGCCCCAGCCGTCACCGAACAGGATCGGGACATAGAGCGGCGCGAGAGCGGCCTGCAACAGGACTGTCGGAACAACCAAAAGCATCGGAAGCGTTATGCTCTGCCTCAGGGCCAGAACCTTGTCTTCCGCTTTGCACAGATGCGGAAATACGATGGTTGAAAGCGCAACAGAAACCGAGTTCGCAATGCTCAGGCCCGCGTTGAAAGCCATAAAATAGAGGCCCAGAATCTCGGTCCCATAAACGCACCGACGATCACTTTGTCAGCTTGTAAACGAACGGATTTGACGATCTCGGTCCCAAGAACTGATTTGCCAAAGCTAACGAAGGGCTTCACCGGCGCAAATCCTGCTGCCGCCCTTGGCTGCCAGGGGTGAAGCTTGCGCTGTGCGATAAGCCAGAACGGCGCGGTCAGGACCCGCGGCAAAACAAGCGCGAGCGGATTAGCCCATACGAGAGCCAAGACCACGGCGATGAGGTTAGCCCCGACGATCTGAGCACCCGAAATAGCCGCGGTTTGCTTGAAGGCACCGGCACGCATTGCAAGCGCGACCTGCACTAGCCCGCCCGGCATAAACAGATATTCAACTGCGAGCAGCGCAATGAGAGCCGCCAAAACGGCATTGCCAACTGTCGCGTAGACAACCAGAGCCACAACCATTTGCATCGCAAACAAGCCGATGCACCACGCCCAAAATATCTTGTGCGCTGTGTTGCAGGTGCGATCCAACTCATGGTTGCTTGCGGCGATAATGCGTTGGCCAACACCGTTTTCAGTGAGGGACTTTACGATATCGCTTGCGGCCATAGCCGCGGCGGCAACACCGATCTCTTTCAACTCGAGCGTTCGGGCGACTGCCACGACGACGAGAATCCTTGAAACCTTTGCGGCGACTTCTGAGGCGCCGTAGGCTAGCAGGCCGGCCGTCATTGTTTTAAGTTGTGATGCAGGTTGCATGTTGGTATCCGATTAATGAGTAACCGTTGTTTAACGTCGTCAATGGGTTGGTGTCTCGGACACAGGAGGACAGAAAACAGAGAGGGCGGATGTGCCCCCTATCCGTCCGGATAGGTCAGTTGTTCCAAAGCGCCCTCGGCAGAATTGGGCGCAGTTGTTAGGGCTAGCGGAGACAAAAAAGCTATCGTGAGTGTGAAATGAAAAAACCTGTTAAAGGGGCATCAATCTTCGCCGCCATCATGAGCCTGAGCAATTGCGCGAGCCTTGAAGCGCCCAAGAACATTGAGCACATCGCAACCGGCAAAGGCTATCAGGCGCAATACCGCGCGCCGACAAAACGCAGCTCTGAAGCTCAGTTTTTACGGTCCGCCGCAATGAACGCGGCGAAATGCCTTCCTTTACGTGGAGGCAAAGGCGGCAAAGGCATGAACACGCTCGCCGGCGAGCGCCTGACGCGCAATGACCTCGTCGAAATTTTCGTCAGCGATGACGACACGTTTAGCGGCTCTTATGTTGTCTCGCGGGATGGCACTCTCAAGCTTCCCTTCCTGCGACCGATACAAGCGCAAGGGCGGCTGTCATCTGATATTGAAAGAGACATCGCATCGGGTCTCTTGTCGGGCGACTACTTCATTGAACGCCCGCGCGTATCCGTTCGCGTCAAGGATTTTTCATCCGTGACGGTTGGTGTTTCAGGAGCTGTTTTCGAGCCGCATGCCGTCGAGATCGGTGCAATCGCAGGTGATCGCGTTGATGGGCGCAGGCAAGATGCTCTCGGAGCTTCGTCCGAGGGGCGCAACCTATCTGCAGCCCTTAGAGCCGCGGGGGTATCCGGCCAGATGCAGATATCTCGGCGATAGAACTGCGGCGTGCGGATAAACTGTACAAGCTTGATATGCGCGGTGTTTTTGAAGGTGAAAACAACGTGGACATCATGCTTTTGTCGGGCGACGAGGTGAGCGTGCCCAGTCGACAGTGCTTCCAGGATAACTTGATGCGACCAAGCCCGATTAGCCCTCCCGGTATATCGCTGTTTGTCTCTAATCTGACGCAACCCGCGACAGGCAATGCTGTTTCGGCAAATAGCAACGAAACGCGTCAGGTTCCCTATGGGACGCGCTATCTTCAAGCGGCGATTAACATCAACTGTGTAGGTGGCGCCAAGACGACCAGCGCAAACCGCTCGGCGGTCCTGTTCTCGCGCAATCCTGAAACCAAGGTTTCCGTCGTAATTGAGCGCAACATCGAGCAGTTGCTGCGACGCCCGGAGCGTGACGACTTTGACCCCTATTTGCTCCCCGGCGACGCGATCGCATGCTATGACAGCTCGGTTACAAACGTCACCGAAGTTGGACGTGTTCTTGGCGTGTTGAGCTTAGGCGGGCTTTAGGCCTCGACTAGGCGCGCTCTTTGAACGCGCCTAGTGTTTTTTCCCACAGCTCGGGGAGTATACCGACCAGCCGTTCAACTTCGGCGAGGTCTTTTGCTCTGGCCGCGTTTTCAAGGGCGTTGAGCTGGGAAGCAAAGTCTTTCGCCCCCAGAGTGGCCGCCGTCCCGGCGACCTTGTGTGCGACCTCGACTACCTCGTCAAATTCAAGCGAGGCAACATTCAAGTTTTCCGCCATCATGCGAGTCACCTCTTTGTTCAGGCGATCTATAAACAACTCGTATTGCTCTTGCCCGATCATCTCGCGCATTTCGGATAAATGCTGCTCTGACAACAGATGACTATCCGCATTCTTTTGCATGCCCCAAGTGTTTGACACATGGCTGAGCGCGCCTTCTGTCAGGGGCTTGGTGATCACATCGTTCATGCCATCAGCTAGGAACATCTCCTGCTCGTTCGCTAGAACATTCGCGGTCAAAGCGACGATAGGAGTGTCATTTGATGCACCGTTTCCTGCCCGAATAACTCTTGTGGCTTCACGTCCATCCATAACAGGCATGCTGATATCCATGAGGATAAGATCATACTTATGCGCGTCGGCAAAATCGACGCCAGCTTTGCCGTTGGCGGCAACTGTGACCGAATGACCCATTTTCACCAACATTTCAGTCGCCACGAAACTGTTAATTTCGTTGTCCTCAACCAGCAAAATATCCAAGGGTTTTGCTGATGGCGTCTTGAGTTCTGCCGACAGGTCGGATGTAGGCTCCTCAACAGCAGTCACAGGCACAGTAACTGTAAACTTGCTGCCAATTTCCGGCGCACTTTCAACTTCGATACGCCCCTCTAGGGCTGTTACGAACCGCTTTGCGATGCCAAGGCCCAGGCCTGTTCCACCAGCCTCACGGTTGTAGGACGCATTGCCTGTGACAAAATCCTCAAAAATCGTGTCTATTTGCTCAGGCGGGATCCCGACACCTGAATCACGCACTGTGATAACGACTTCTTCGGCGCCACTGTCTGTTTTAACAAACTCAACCCCAACGCTGACCCTGCCGTTTTGCGTGAACTTGATGGCGTTTCCGATCAGGTTCACAAGGATATGCTGAAGCTTGCGGTAGTCGGTTTTGACCCAAGAAACAGGGTCGCCCACCCAGCCCCACTCGAGCATTGTACCATTTTGCACCGCTGCTCCGCTTAGGCTGTTCACGATTTCCTCAAGCAAGGCGCTTAAGTCAACCGGCGCAAGGCGAATTTGCAGTTTCCCTGATTCATACGACAGCACGTCCAAAACATCGGAGATGTGGTTCATCAGCAAGCCGCCCGATGCTTCCATGTTCTCGATATATTTTGTTTGTTTTGCGGATAGCTTGGTTGACCTGATGAGGGTCAGGTTGCCCAATAACCCGTTGAGAGGCGTACGGATTTCGTGGCTCATTGTCGCCAGAAAGCGCGCCTTTGCGCGCTCTCCTTCAAGAGCACGGTCACGGGCTTTTATGAGCTCCTCATCTGCCGCCACTTTATCGGAGATATCGCGAAGGAACGCGATAAAAACTTCTCCATCCCTCGTTTTGGCTGATTGTATCGCCACTTCGACCGGGAAAATCGTGCCGTCTTGACGCAGCGCTTCCAACTGCACGCGGCCTTTGCCGATCACTTTTTCGCCGTGATCACGCATCCTCTGCATGCCCTGATTGTGTGCATCCCGTAGCTTCTCGGGGACAATCAGTTCACCAAGCGGTTTGCCGATGGCATAGTCACGCGGATAGCCAAAAGTGCTTTCCGCCGCCGTGTTGTAGTCTAGAATTCTACCCGATGAATCACTCACGATTACCGCGTCGAGCGACGTGCTTGTGATGATCTTCATGCGTTCGCTTGCACGGTTAAGCTGAACAATTCCTTTGGCGTTCCTGCGAGCAAGAACTCCGAGGTAGATAGCGAGAACTATGAGAGCGATTGCGAGCGTTGCTGCCGCGATCGCCATTTGTCCAAGCGTGTTCGCCAGAGTTTCCCTGCGCCGGTCGGACTCTGCCGCAAAGTGCATCAAGCCCGAGTTTGCCAAACTTCGCACAAACGGGCGCACAGCATTCGCTTCGTCCATCAGATTGGGCAGCGACGCCACAAGTGTGCTGTCCTGTGCATCGATGATCGGCAGTATCTCATCCAGAAATACCTGCGCTTTCTTGAGATTTAGCGCAAAAGTCGTGCCACGCCTAAGCTCATCATAGATCTGAGACTGGCTAAGCGTTTTTATGCGGCTGTAGAAAATATCATACTTTCGGCGCAACAGAGACAGGTCCGGCGTCGTCTGGTTAGCGGCGACCGACAGCTCGATATCAAAGTCCAGAAACTCGACCTCAGCTTGCGTCAAAGACCATTGAACATTGTCCGAGTCTGCCGAATTCAGCAGCTTCATGTCTCGGGTGATATTCATCCCCAAGTATGAAATGGCGACAGCGGTGGTCGCGACCAAGAAAAACAGAGACAGTATTCTCAAGTAATAGTTCGACTTGGTTCGACTCATCTTGGGCATGAACTACCACCGTTTTTCCTGAGCCTGAGCTTACTGCGTGATTTCTATTTTTGCGAGTTGCCAAATGCTTTTGGAGTATGTCACTTCGGTGCGGTAACGTGCGCTTGAGTCATAAGGGAAAACAATCCAAAGAGGGCCTTATCCCTTACTGACATGAGATCGCCATTACGTTTGTAGGCCAGCATCGCGCCCCCGGGAACAGCGTCTTTCACAGAAAACTCAACGGCATAGTCGTTAAGTGCGATCGCCTTAATCACTCCGCTTGTCACGCCGAGCGACGTCATCAGAGTGGCCAGTTCTACACCTTCAAAGGTTTGAGTGCCTTCTGTCCAGATGGTCGTCGTTTCAAATTTCGTGGCCCCCAACTCCGCCAGATCGCCCAAGGTATACTCTACTTTACCGTCAGCATTCGGCGCGGAAATGTCTCCCGTCACGGTTAGAATGGTTTCGCTTTTTGTGCTTGCAGCGGTGTCGGCCAAAAGTGTCGCGGGTAGTGAAATTGCGAGAAGGCAAACTGTTATAAACTTGCTTATCATGGCGTGTGGCTCCTTGTTTGAGCGCACCATAGAGATATGATGCTTATCTGGCTTGTTCTATTCGGGATAGCCGCGACCTACCCTTTCGGATAGGTCGCTCTTTCGCTAGGCGGCCAGCAAGTTGCTTTGAATTCGCGACGCCAAGAAGTCAGACAAATCGCCGGACAACGCGCTTCGCTCAAGGGCGAAGGCCACGGTCGCTTGAACAAAGCCCTGTACCGAGCCACAGTCAAAGCGCTCGCCCTCAAAACGGTAACCTGTTACCGGTGTTGTCGGAATGTCCGCATTGATAGCATCGGTCAATTGAAGTTCGCCTCCAGCGCCCGGGCCAAGGTTGGCGAGTTGCTCGAAAATCGAGGGCTCCAACAGATATCGGCCGATGATAGCGTCGTTTGAGGGTGCGCTCCCGGGCGCAGGCTTCTCGACAAGTCGGCGTGCTTGCAGCGTGCGCCCCTTCGTAGCGATCGGATCAATAACTCCATAGGACGACACTTGTTGCGGCGAGACTTCCATTGTCGCGACCATGTGACCACGGTTGTATTTATGCTCCGAGATCATCTGCCCAAGGGCACCTCTGGGCGCATTTATAACATCGTCAGGCAACAACACCGCAAAAGGCTCATCGCCGACAAGATGACGGGCGAGGCCAACGGCATGACCCAATCCGCGCGGCGCACTCTGGCGGATAAACGCCAGACGACCCTCTGGAAGTCGCGTTCTTTCCAGCGCCTCCAGCGCGCTGGTTTTGCCATTGTCCTTGAGGCGCCTTTCGAGAGCCGAAGCGCTATCAAAGTAGTCTTCCAGCGGATTTTTTCCGGCAGCTGTGACGAAGATGAACTCTTCGATGCCCGCTGCGCGTGCCTCATCAATGGCATATTGAATGAGCGGGCGGTCAACGAGGGGAAGCATCTCCTTCGGGACTGATTTTGTCGCAGGGAGGAAGCGGGTACCGAGACCAGCAACAGGAAAAACGGCTTTGCGGATATGTGTCATAGTGGGTCCTTTCAGATGGGTGTTAGTATGCGCCACGACCGGTTATGACCGCGCGGAACGTGAGGAAGATGAGGAAGAAATCCAGTAAGATCGTGCGCGAGCGCGTATAGGCGAAGTCCATGTCGATCATTTTTTCAAAGCCAATGTCGGCGCGTCCCGCGACTTGCCAAACTCCAGTAATCCCCGGCTTGACGGTCAGGCGATCAAGGGCACGTGGCGGATAAGCGGCGACCTCGCTTGGCAAGGCTGGTCGCGGGCCGACAATAGACATGTCACCACGCAGAACATTGAAGATTTGCGGCAATTCATCAATGGATGTCGCCCGCAGAATGCGACCCAAACGTGTCACCCGCGGGTCTGTCTTGCTCTTGAAGCAAAGACCCTCCCGTTCTGATGTCGCTGCGAGTGTGGCATGCTGCTTGTGAGCGCCAACGTGCATCGAGCGAAACTTGATCATGTTGAACAGGGCCCCATCTTTTCCGACACGGCTCTGCACGTAAAAAACCGGCCCGCTGCTGTCGAGCTTTTGCAAGACCGCCAGAGCGATGAAAATGGGCGACAAAAGAAGAAGTGCGCAGGAGGAGATCGTCAAATCAAGCGCACGTCGTAGAGTGTCTGTCTGATTTGCACCAACTTTCTCACGCCACATAGCATGCGCAAGGAATGTCGCATTTCCGATCAGGTAACGGCGCGCCATTCGGCGCGGTTCCATAAGAAGCCGCCAACCCCATTCCATGCGCGCTTTTCGAACCAGCTTTGGCGCGCGGGTGACGTTCCCTGCGCAAAAATCAAAGAAAGCGCCGACACCGAGCAACAGGCCAGGGTTCAAACGGTCTGCGTTTTCGGCAAGCCAAACGTCCTGAAACGGTACGCCGAACGCGACCAGAAGGATATCGGCTTCGCTTTCGTTGATGTTCGCAATGACAGATGACGGGTCGGCCATATCGGCATATCCATTGGCCGTACCCGCAATGCGCAAACCAGGAATGTCCTGCACCAAACGCGCCGCCGCAGCATCGGCAGTTCCGGCGGTGCCCCCCAACAAGAAGACTGACAACGATCGGCGGGCCGCTTCTTCTAGAAGCTTCGGAATGAGGTCCGTACCATTCAGGTTCTGCGCAAGCGTTTCACCGCTCAATTTGGCCGCCAGCTCAACGCCAATGCCGTCGGGAAGGCGCAGTCCAGAAGTTGCGACGGCGGAGGCGTATGCAGTGTCCTTCCGGGCGACATTGCAACAATGCGCATTGATAAAGCAGGCGCGTGAGCATGAAGGTGAAAGCAGCGCATCAATCGCACCTTGCGTGCTTGCATCAACCAACGTCATCCCCAAAGAAGGGATGAATTTGCTCATAGTTGAAGCTTTTTTTGTTCTCTGAAAGCCGAAGGTTGGTGTTAGCTTAGCGAATTGAAAATCCGCGTTGGGGGATTGGTAAGTCATGTGTCTGGTCTTTCGCTTCAATGTGATTGACCTAAGACTGGGGCATGACGACACACGGCTCAACTGAGCGGACGGACAGTGTTTAGAAACAAGGGATGCCCACCCCCTCCGATCGAAAAAATGTTTGTTAACGATGCGTCATCACCTATCCAATAGGGTAGAAAAGCCTATGCTAAATTGAAGAAAATTTGCCGTGATTTCGTCACGATGTGTCAGTAAAGAGGCCAGAACCAAGGAGTTCCACGAATGCGTGTTTTGATTGCCGACGACCACGACTTGCTGCGCGACACTCTCGTTCTGTTCTTGCAAGGCCAAGGCAACATAGAAACGCAAATCGCGGCTGATCTTGATGAGGCGTGTTCGATCATCGAAGCGGAAGACGCGTTTGATCTGGTTTTGCTCGATTACAACATGCCGGGAATGAACGGCCTGGAAGGCCTGACCAAAGCAATGTCATTAAAGGGAGGGCAACGAGTTGCCCTCATGTCGGGGCAAGCCACTCGGAAGGTCGCGGAGGAAGCTCTTGAAGCAGGTGCAGCAGGGTTTGTTCCCAAAACGCTCTCTGCAAAGTCGATGGTGAATGCGGTTCGCTTCATGGCCATGGGTGAGCAATATGCACCAATCGACTTTATGACAGCCACTCCGGACGAGCCGGTTAACGCGCTGGCCGAAAAACTATCGCCACGCGAGTTGCAGGTTCTTGAGGGGCTGACTGAAGGCAAGTCGAACAAGGAGATCGCGCGGGATCTGGACATTCAGGAACCCACGGTCAAGCTTCACATGAAAACCCTCTATCGCAAGCTCGGCGCTGCCAACCGTACTCAGGCTGCTCTGATTGCGCGCGAAGCTGGCCTGTTTACAGATACCCTAAAGGATAGGTTCGGCTGACCATCTGCGTGACGGACCAAGCCAGCTGCGCGGGCGAAACCGTCAACAAAGTGGGCTAGGTATGGGTCATGGAGTACCTGTAATGCATCTCACTTTGCCCAGACTATCAAGACTGACCTTGCCCGTTATAAAATACCGCGCAAGCGTAGAACGTATTTTCTTAGGCGGCCGCCTTCACGATTGGGGACGGCTACCGCGCTACGCTGCGTTTGCCGCCCTTGGCGGCGTGCTCATTTGGATGCCCATCACAGGGTATCTGAAATCGGCACCTGTGGTTTACAAGTCTCATGCTTCGCTCATTCTGCCTGGGTCCGGTGCTTCGGCCTCGATGAACCTTACCGGGATCGGGCAGGCATCATCTTATGCGAATTCGGCCTTCGCCAGCAATTCCGTCAGCCCGACAGAAACCTACAAGCGGCTGCTCAACGCTGACCGCATTCTGGAAACGGCAAGAAAATCGCTAGGCGAAACACGGGCAGAGTTTGGCAAGCCACGGGTAAATCTTGTTGACCAGACAAGTCTCATTCATGTGGAGATGGCTGGCTACAGCCCTAAACAGTCGCAGGCGCGTTCTAATGCCCTGCTCACAGCCTTCTTTAGCGAACTCAAAGCCCTGCGGAGCGACGAACAGCGCACGCGCGAAGACAGTGGCTTGGTTGCGATCAATGACTATCGAAAGTCCGTTGCGACGACGCGCGCAGACATTGAGCGGCTCCAAAAGACCTCAGGACTGATCTCGCCTGAGCAGTATGACGAGTTGCTCAGCGGTGCGAACGCATCGGAGATCGAATTGCATCGATTGTCTGCGGTGCTTAGCGATCGAACCCAAACAGTGCGGGCGCTTGAAACCGCGTTGAATTTGCCCGCCAACTTGGCGGCCGTCACGCTCAAGCTGTTTGCCGATGCAGAATTTGTTTCGTTGAATGCCGAACGCGCCACATTCGCCGCTAAACTGGCTGATCTGAGCTCGCAATATGGGCGCAATCACCCCAAGGTTCAGGCACGACAACTTGCGTATAAAGCCGCACTGGCAGGGGCGACGAGCCGCGCCCGGCAAGTTACAGGCATGACCGATGAACAGTTGGCGCGTCTTGATTTCGCTCCAGATGGCGCACGTGCAGAGTTGCTGGCACGCTTGGTTAGACAAGAAGCCGAACGCGCAGGCATGCAAAGCCAATACGAAGTACAGAAAGCGCGTCTGGAAAAGCAGCGTAAACTCATCACTCAACTGGCAGCACCAGCCGCAAGACTGCAAGATCTTCAACGCGATTTCACAGTTGCAGAAGCCGTCTTTGCATCGGCGATCGCTCGCAGCCAGACGAGCAAATCAGATGTCTATGCATCGTACCCATTGGTGCAGGTTTTAGAAAACCCATCGTTGCCTGAAAAGCCGACCTCGCCAAACCGTAAGATCGCCGTTGCAGCAGGCATTGCCGCATCATTTTGTTTGCTTGTCGGCTTGGGCTTGGGTTGGATTCGCCTTGCTCTCATCACCAAATTGCGCCGCAAGCCTGAAGATCGCGCAGATGTCGTTTAATCCAATTGAGCGGCTCATCTTCAAGACGATGGCATTCACTTGGCTGTTTTATGCCGTGGGTGCTCTCTACGTGGTCGGCCCAGTGCTCGCCTGGACGCTCGCCGGCTTCGCGTTTCTATGCCTCTACCTCGGAGATATAGTGCGCGAGGACATGCGCGCGACAGGGCCCATTCCTCCGCTAGTTTGGGCTTGGATCCTCGGTATGTGTGTTATGCTGATCGCTCTTTGGGTTGGTCACCTAGACTGGGGTTTAGGGCTGAAGCAGACGATCAAGTCATCAATCGGCTGGGCCAAAGGTTGGGCGCTTTTGGCTTTATTCCCACTTGCAGGCGCTGTGCTTCCGATCCGCCGTGAAGTTTTGATACGCGGGCAAAGCATTGTCGGAGCTTTCACGCTCGCCCTCGCCCCCTTGCTGTTGGCCGCGCCCTATTTGGGGCTACCTGAACGAGTTTTTACCTCTCCGCTCAAAGCAATCGGCGGGCCAGGGCCGAGTATTTTACCATGTTTCTCTTTACCTTCGACCCAGCCAGTTGGACGCCACGCTGGCAGTTTTATGCGCCGTGGTCACCCTTTGCTGCGTTGTTGGGGGTTGTTAGCGTGCTTTTTGCATTGGAAGAGACGGACAAAAAATGGATGGCAATTGGCCTTGCTGCCGGGCTGCTCATGATCTTTGCGTCGAAGTCTCGCATGGGGTTGGTCGGCTTGGTGGCCTGCACGACTTTGCCCCGTTTGATGCCGCTGATCTTGCGTGGTTGGGCTTGGAATGTTGTGGCCGTACTGTCTGCTTCATTGGCTGTTTGGGGGCGGCGCTGCTTCAACTTTTCCAAGATGGTGTCAGCACCTTTAAGGGGGCAAGAGCAGACAGCACACGCGTGCGCGAAACACTTCAGAGGATAGCTTACGAGCGATGGTCTAACGAAGCTGTCTGGTTTGGGCATGGCACGGTACACCCGGGGCCGCACGTTGTTGAATACATGCCAATCGGCAGTCATCACACATGGTATGGGTTGCTTTTTGTCAAAGGGCTGGTTGGCTTCATGGCGCTTCTTATTCCGATGTTGTGGCATACGCTTTTTGTCATGCAACAAGCCGCGATATCGCCCAAAGGGAGGCTCCCCATGGGTATCATGTTAACGCTGATCCTGTTGTCGTTCGGCGAAAACTTGGAAATCGAAGTCTATTTGTTGTGGCCAGCACTTCTCCTTCTTGGCGTGCATATTCATGAGGTCCGTTCGCTAAAAGCTAGTACCTCTGCTTAAGGCAGAGCTTTCGAAGTCGGCTTGGATCGACCTGCGGACCTACCGACGAAGAGCGCTTTCTGCCACGAGGCTTTCCGCAAAGGCTTTGCTCCCACGTTGACCAAGAATGACATCTACAAATCTAAGGGCAACGCAAATTGGATTTGGAAGGGTGTTGCCTATCCTTATGCAACACAAATACTGTAGCTTAATTGCGAAGCGCTCAATCGTTTCAGATCAAATGCGGGTCATGTTACCGGGCCAGCAGCGAGGAGTTTTGAATGAGTGACAGGTCTACGCCGCAAGCAATCATACAGGACCACGCTGCCTATATGAACGGAACGCACGAGTTCCAGGCGGATATCGAGCTGCTCGCGAACAGTGCCTTGATCGGCACAATTCTCGAAACTGTCATGCTGGCCACGAACATGCGTTTTGCCGCCGTTGCGCGGGTGACGGCTGATCGGTGGGTGGCGTGTCGAACCGTGGATGAGGTCAACTTTGGATTGGAGCCCGGTGACGAAATTGAGATCCAATCGACCTTCTGCCAATCGGTTCGCGAAACCTCAGAAAAGGTGATGTTTAACGACACGGCGACCGATGAGGTCTATCAAGGTCATCCGATCGCGGCCAAATTCGGCATCATCAGCTATGCCTCCATCCCCATCCATCGCAGTGACGGCACGTTTTTCGGCACATTGTGTGCGATTGATACACAGCCCCGCGATGTAAAACACCCACGTGCGGTCGCAATGCTTGAGATCTTTGCCGACATAATTGGCCAAAGCCTCGAGACAGAGGAGCGGTTGGATGCACATGAAGACATGATCGCACACGAGCGCAATCTGAGCCGAATTCAAGAGGAGTTTGTTGCAGTGTTGGGTCACGACCTGCGCAACCCGATAGCGGCGCTTGACGCCGGTTTCAGGCATTTGAACCGCGAGCCTTTGACAGAAAAAGCACAAACGATCCTTCCTATGATGCGCTCCTCGCTGCGCCGGATGAATGATCTGATCGAAAATATATTGCTCCACGCCAAGGCGCGGTTGGGTGGCGGCATCCGCATTTCGTCTCAGGTCGACGCGCCTCTTGGTAAGGCGATAACCCAAGTCGTTGAGGAAGTTCGCGCAGCGTCGCCAGAGCGTGAGGTCGAACTTGAGATGTCGATTGAGCAGCCGGTTAGCTGCGACGCCCCGCGCGTCGCTCAAGCAATCTCGAACTTGCTGTCAAATGCCGTTCGATACGGTGTCAGTCGTCATATAAAATGGGACATCAGAGCGGCTTGAACATTGGAGGCTCTGGTTCGGTTGCGTGATTGATTATGCGGCTTGTTTTTGATGTTGCAAGCGGCGTTGTCGGATCGTCAGTTTCTTGATCTTCTCCCTTTCTCTCAGAATGGCTTTGTCCCGTCCAAAGTAGACGTCGGCGGGTGTGACGTTATTCAGGCTCTCGTGGTAGCGCTGGTTGTTGTAGTAGTCGACGAAGGCCCCGATCTGTCGCTCGAGATCACCGGGCAGGTAGTAATTCTCCAGCAGAACACGGTTCTTCATGGTCTGATGCCATCGTTCTATTTTGCCTTGGGTTTGCGGGTGGAATGGCGCTCCGCGAACGTGGTCCATCTTCTGATCCTCCAGCCATTTGGCCAGATCGCCAGAGATGTAACAGGATCCGTTGTCGCTGAGCAGACGGGGTTTGTGTCGGACCACGGCCTGGTCGCAGCCCGATGCCTGAAGCGCCAGCTCGATCGTGCTGGTCACATCCTCGGCCCGCATGTTCGTGCAGAGCTTCCAGGCGATGATGTAGCGGCTGTAGTCGTCGAGGATGGTGGACAGGTAATACCAGCCCCAGCCAATGATCTTGAAGTAGGTGAAGTCAGTCTGCCACATCTGGTTGATGGCGGTGGTCTTGTCCGTGAACTCATCGGCGGCCTTGATCACCACGTAGTCCGGCGCAGTAATCAGATCAGCGGCTTTCAGGATGCGGTAAACCGATGATTCAGAGACAAAATATCGCTTCTCATCGGTATATTTAACGGCCAGCTCGCGTGTGGTCAGTGCCTCATGCTCCAACGCAAACTCGATCAGATCGTCACGGCGGATATCAGGGATGCGGTTCCAGACCGACTTTGGACGTGGCGAACGATCTGCCAAGGCATCCAAGCCACCTTCGACATATCGGTCATACCATCGGTAAAATGTGGTGCGCGGGATGCCCAGCATATCAAGGGTCTTCTTGGTTGGCAGATGCGACCCTTCAACTGTGCGAATGATCTCCAACTTCTCGGTTGCTGGATACCTCATTCCTCGAACTCCCCAGCCCCTGTCATGCTTTTTTGAGCAGACGGTTTTCCAAGGTGAGGTCGGCCACGCATTCCTTCAGGGCCATGGCCTCAGATCTCAACTCCTTCACCTCAGGCGATGTCGCTTGACGCGCCGTGTCGCCGGAAAGACGACGCTTTCCAGCCTCAAGGAATTCCTTCGACCAAGTGTAATACAGGCTGTCAGAAATACCCTCGCGGCGACATAACGCCGAGATGCTTTCCTCCCCGCGCAATCCGGCCAAAACAATGCGGATCTTCTCCTCCGCCGAGTAGGTCTGGCGGGTCTTGCGGCGGATGTTTTTGACCAGCTTGTCAGCTGCGCCTTTCGATGTTCCGGGCTTCTTGTTCATCTTCGCTCCTTAAAGGCTACGATGAACCAGAAACCCTCCGTTATTCAAATCCTCATATCTGTCCCATAGGTGCTGACGTCAGACAACGCCCCCCTCCTCACCGTATACGAAGCGAAAAAGCAAACCTGCAGTTTTTGTGGGATGCTCCGGAGTTTCACGTTCAATTGCCCGGCCAAGGTTTCGGGCAAGTACTTTTCGGTCGGAAGGGTCTAAACGCTCTTTCGACTCGAGTCTTTCCCGCAACGGCTTAACCTCTTGACGCAGGCTTTCCATGCGCTCCATTTCCACTTCTTCGGGAGACTTGAGCTCGCGCTCCTGTTGTTTCGAACGACCACCAAAACGGGCTCGGGCATCAATAGTTTGTCCTGTCATCAAAGTTTCCTCCAGTCGCGGCGCGCCTGTTGTGCAGCTAACCGCCTTTTGCTCGTTCTGATGCGGCAGTTTCGCGGTGTTCGCTGATAGACGGTCACCACCGTTTCGATTTCGGAAAACACGGCCTCAAGTCGAAGTGCCTTTTCAATCACATTGAGAGGGTACCCCAATTCGTAGAGTTCGCTGACCTGGCAGTTCCGAAGCTCTCGCCTGACGCAGCCTCCTCTGGCTGGACTATCAAACCCGTGGAGAGCCAGCAGTTCTAGCGCTTGGTTGCACACGCAACGTTGCTCGACGCGGTATTTTGCATGTTTGGTAAGGGAGACTGCGCTCTGGGAAGTCGTGCTGTAATTCATCTTCTGTGTTCCTTTCCGCGTTGTTGAAAGAACAATGGCGCGTAGTTTGGCTCTTGTCTCCCGCATTATTGGGGGCCTTTTTGGGGGGCTTTTTTGTATTCTTTGGGGGAGTGGAGTGGTGCATTGTTGTTTTTGAGCGTTTCGAACGCCAACTTGCCCCGGAGCTGTCTGGCCCGTTTGAATGCAGCGGAGATTGCACTTCGAAGAATGAAATTCGTAAACGCATCCTGGCGTGTAGATATGTACGGACTCTCGGGACACTTCCTGTAAATTCCCTGATTTGGGATGGAGGAAGTATTCATGACGAACGAAGAACGCGACATTCAGCGCAAACTTAAAGTGCTCCAACACGCCGAGAAGATCGGCAATGTCCGCAAAGCCTGCCGTTATTTTGGGATCGGTAGGTCCAGTTTTTATAGGTGGCGTGATGCCTATCAAAAGCATGGCGAATCCGGGCTGAAGAATGCCAAATCAATCCCGAAGAATCCCGCCAATCAAACGCCTGCCGAGATCGTCGAGAAAGTCCTATATCTGCGCCGCAAATATCACCTCGGGCCAATCAGGATCGTCTGGTATTTGGCGCGCTATCACGGCATCAAAATCTCAGATGCCGGTGTCTACCGTATCCTCAAACGCAACGGTCTTAACCGGTTGCCCAGAGGCACACGAATGCGCAAGCTGCACACTAAACGTTATCAGAAGCAGGTCCAGGACACCACATTCAAGTGGATGTTAAGTTTCTGACCTTCAAGGAAAAAAAGGGCGGAAAGGTTCGTCGGTTCCAATACACAGCGATCGACGATGCCACCAGAGTTCGCGCCCTCAAGATATACGAGAAACACACGCAGGCAAACGCCATCGACTTCATCGACCACATCATCGAAAAGTTCCCGTTTCGCATTCGCGAGGTTCGCACGGATAATGGCCACGAGTTCCGTGCCAAATTCCATTGGCATGTCGAAGATCTCGGGATCAGGCACGCCTACATCAAACGAGGCACTCCTCAACTCAACGGCAAAGTCGAACGATCCCACCGTTCTGATCAGCAAGAATTCTATCAACTTCTTAGCTACAAAGGCGACGTCGATCTGGAGGCTAAACTTGACGAATGGGAACGGTTCTACAACTTCGCTAGGCCCCACGGCGCGCATAACGGTCAGACCCCTTACGAAGCGCTCAGAGACAAGCTACAGTAACAGCGCAAGTGTCCTGCAGCTCCGTCCAGGATACAATGTTGACAGCAATCAGCCGGCCGAACTCCAATATCCATCTGCGGATCGTCTCATAACTGACGCGGATCCCGCGTTTCGCCAACATTTCTTCGACGTCTCGAAAGCTAAGGGGAAAACGAAAATAGAGCCAGACGGTCCCTTGGATTATTGCAGGCGGAAAGCGGTGTCGCGCATAGGATAACTTGCTCATTCAAAAGAATTACCCGTCAGTGAGCCGTTCGTTGAGTAAATGTGACAATGCCGGTCAGGAAACCCAATTTGGACACTTAAGGATATTCAAAGGCTACAGTCCGACCGATGCGCCTAAGGCCAAGGTCGCTGCTGCGGTGACCGGATCAACAACCCGGATACCAATTTCACGCTCAAGCGCCCTGCGACGGGGTGAAAAGCCTGCGCAGCCCAGCACGATCGCACCAGCGCCCGCGGCGCGCAATTTGGCCCCGACCTCCAGCGTCTGCTCGAAAACTTCGTCGCTGTGGCCCGTGTCTTCGGCGGACACATTGTCCAGCGGCAATTCCGCCGCGAGGCGCGCTTCCACGCCCATTTGCCGAATGCGCAAACGGTGCCGCGCGACAGAGGCCGGGCCAAGTGCAATGATGCCGAACAAATCCGCCTGCGCCATGGCGTTCAAAATCCCCGCCTCCTGAATACCGATCACCGGCTGGTGCACCAAGGTGCGGCAGAGATCCACTCCGGGATCGGAGAAACACGCCACCACGAAGGCCGACGCATCGGGGCGCGACTGGACGACTTCGGCGACGTTCAACGCGGCCTCGGCGCTGTCTTTCATGGTTGATATGGTGGCGGGCCCGTGGGCTATTCCAATACACTCGAACGCGGGGCCACCGGTCAGGCGAAACGGCGCGACAGCGCGGGCAATCTCTTGCGTCACCTTCTCCGAAGAGTTCGGGTTGATGACAACAATAGGTCCCTGTCCGGCGCTGCTCTCGCTCATAGCACCACTCCGAAATTTTGCGACGGATCGCGCTCCTTGGCCAGATGTCCGGCCCCCGAAATCGCCATTGGCGCTCGTGCAACAAAGCGTCCCTGCCCCTCTGTCGCCTGCAATGCGCCCTTGTGGGTAATCACCGCGCCGCGGTTCAAAACTGTCTCGGGTACGCCGGTCAATTCCATGCCCTCAAAGGGCGTGTAATCCATATTGTCATGCTGATCCTCTAACCGCATAACCCGCGTTGCCTCCGGGTCCCAGATCGCAATATCCGCGTCCATCCCGATCCCCAGACTGCCCTTCTTCGTCATCCCAAAGGTGCGCGCCGCGTTGCCCGACGACAGGCCGACAAACTCTTGCAGGCTGATCCGCCCCTTCACCACGCCTTCGGAAAACAGATAGGGTAACCGCGTCGCGATGCCCGGCATCCCATTGCTGATTTGCGGATAAGGCACATGAGCGCCCTTAATGAACTTGCCAGTCTCATCATAACGATACGGCGCGTGGTCTGAACTCACCGACGTAAACGTGCCTGCCCTGACATGCTGCCAAAGCGCCTCTTGCGTCGCCTTATCCCGCAACGGTGGAGAGCAGACAAACTTCGCCCCCTCCATCCCCGGTCGGTCAAGATCATCACGCGTAAAGGCAAGGTATTGCGGACAGGTCTCTGCAAAAAGCCGCGTTCCGGCAAGGATTTCGCGCTGCACAATCTCCGCGCCCCCGGCGGTCGAAACATGCACAATGAACAACGGCGCATCGACCAGCTTAGCCAATGAAATGGCCCGATTAATCGCCTCTTCCTCAGCCAGCTCAGGACGCGAAATCGCGTGGTATTTCGGCGCTTCGTGTCCGCCCTTGGCCAAACGCGCGTTCATCCATTTCACCATGTCGTTGTTTTCTGCATGGACCATGGTGATCGCCCCGTGGTCCCGCGCCACGCTCAGAATATCCAGCATCCCGCCATCGCCGATATTCATCATGTCATAGGTCATGAAGACCTTGAACGATGTGATCCCCTGCGCAAAAGCGCGCGGCAACTGCTCGTGCAGAACCGCCTCGGTCGGGTCGGTGATGATCAGATGGTAACTGTAATCAATGACCGAGCGTTGTGCCCGCGCGTGATATGTTTCGATCACCTCATCGACCGACTGCCCGCGATGCTGCGCCGCGAATGGGATGAACGACGAATTGCCGCCAAACGCTGCTGAAATCGACCCGCTCAGATAATCATCCGCGCCCATCACACCCGATGAGCTTTCCTGCGCGATGTGGGCATGCGCCTCGATCCCACCCGGCATGACCAAGCGGCCCCCGGCATCAATCCGGCTGTCCCCGCCTGACAGAAGCTCGCCAAGCGCCACGATGCGCCCGTCACGGATGCCAATATCGCCCTTGCTCACATCGCTGCCTGTGACAAGCGTGCCGTCATGAATGACCGTGTCGAACTGCATTCCGTTGCTCCTTGCTGATCGTCTTATTCTGACCTGTCGCCGTCGCGTTGCAAATCGCGGGCATCAAGGTGGCGATACCAATTGGTCATCATCCCCGCCACCTTGCCTGCAAGCGGCCTGAACGGCACCCGCTGGAAAGGTAAATCATCAAACGCCGTGGTGGCCTCGCCCTGCCCAAGGATTTTCCGTGCCAGCTTCATGCCCAGATAAACGCTGCGCGTCACGCCGGACCCACAATATCCCCCGGCAAGCCAGACGCCATCCTCAAAACCCAGATGCGGACTGTGATCCGGGGTATAGGCGACAGTGCCGGACCAGACGTGATCGAATTTCACATTGCCAAGCTGTGGGAAAACCCGCGCTGCCGATTGGCCAAAGGCGCGGCGCTGACGTTCGACCGGCCCACCCGGTCGCCCGATCCTGCCGCCAAAGATAAACCTCCGGCCATCCGGGCTAGGGCGGAACCACATGAAAACCCTGCCGGTTTCACCGTGCATCCGCCCCTTTGGGGTCAGGCTCTCCATCATCTCGGGGGCAAGCGGCTCTGTCGCGACGGCGCCTGTGCAAATTGGCACGACCCGGCGATACATCGCCGCCGTGCGCCGGTCGGCATAGGCGTTCGTGGCCACCACAACGGCACGCGCGCGCACCTCACCCTGCGGCGTCTGCATCGTAGTGGTGTTGCCATCGCGGCGCATATTGCCCACCGGGCAATGCGTTACAATCTGCACCCCTTCCGCCCGCGCAGCCTGGGCCAGCGCAACCACCAACTTGCGCGGATGGATGCCCCCGTCGCAATGATACAGCGCCCCGCCAGCATAGAAATCACTGCCGATCTCGCGTCGTTGCTCTGTGCGGCTGACCATCTCCACGTTCAGCCCGATGTTGCGCGACAACCAGTCGGTCTCGCGTGCCATCGCGTCATAATCGGCGACCGTGCGCGCCCCGCGAAACCGGCCCCGCATCTGCAAATCGCAATCCAAAGCGTTCTGCGTCACGAATTCCTCGAAGAAATCGAGCGCCCGAACGCCCTCTTGCATGATCGCCAGCGTCTTGGTCTCGCCGTAACGCGCAATCAGCCCCGCCGATCCCAGCTTGTGAAAGCTCGGACCAACCATGCCACCATTGCGCGACGAACAGCCCGCGCCGATCGCACCGGCGTCGAAAACAACCACCTGCCGCCCGCCCCGCGCAAGGTGGATCGCGGTGCTCAGCCCGGTGTAGCCTGCGCCAATCACGGCGATATCCGCGTTCTTTGGCGGCGGCGCCTTCTCTGTCTCGCCCGGATCCGGGGCCTGCCAGTATATGCTTTCCGCCGTCATAGGTTTGCTCAATCCCGCAGGGTCCAGTTGTCGCGATGCTGCGCTGTTGGGAACCGCGCTTCCAGCCCCAATTCCGCGATCCGTGCGATGCTGGCCTCAAAGATGCTGCGCAAAACCGGTATCCCGTCCGGCGCCAACGCAACATTGCGCAGCACATCAGCGCGCCCGCGCATAGGCATCCACCAACGCGCGAAGATCTTCGACAGCCGTTTTTTCCGACATATCTATGCGCAGATCCATCGCATCAATCCCGTGCTCGCCGGTGACCCGGACCGCGGCGGACCGCAACGGGCCAAGGATCTCTCCCCCCGCATCGCGCCCGGCCTCAAGCGCGCGCATCAACCGCTCCCCCAAAGGCAGCTCAGGATCGCGGGCAAAGGCTTCGGCCATTTTCCGCGTGACCGTTTCATTGTCCAGAATATTGCCCAACGCCAGACAATCTTTCTCGATGCTATGGGTGTATATCGAATACATCCGCCGCCCGTGAAACGCCGCCGCCTGCCCGTTGGCATCCAGCGCGCCAACCTGACGCCATTCGATATCCGAGGTCGAATTGCACACCGTGGTCACCGTGTCCTTCGCCCCCTTGCCCTGCCCCAGCAACGAAATGCCCAGATCGCCAAGGCGGCTGTCGGTCCGGTGCTGCGACAGCATCGCGCCCTTGCCATGCAACAGCCGCACACACCGCCCCCCGACAGCAAGATCAGAGGTGGTAATGGCCGCGCCAAAGGCCCCCGTCCGGGCACAGCGGCCAATGATAGAGAATGTCACAACTTCAATCCTTCTTGTTACAGGCCGTCTTTAGCAGGCAATGGAACACCCCGGTCTTCCGCACCAAAGCGTTGCCACATGGCATCCGTCGCCTGCTGCGCTTCGATCACGGCAGCGCGCTCGTCAATCGTGGTCAGCTTGCCCTCCCGCATCAGGAACCGGCCGTCGACCATTGTGTCGGTCACAACGCCGGGGTGGCCGTAATGGACAAGGTTCGACACCAAGGACACCCGCGGGTTCAACGCTGGTGCATAGATGTTGAACATCGCCAGATCGGCTTTCTGCCCGACCGCGATGCTGCCAATATCGGGCCGGCCAAGCGCCTCTGCCGCATTGCGCGTCGCATAGTTGAACACCTGCTGCGGCGTCGGCGTCACCGACCGCTGATAAGCCCCGCGATGCAACGTCAGACCAAGCTTCATGGCGTGAAACATATCTTCGGTCATATTGTCCGTGCCCAGCACGATCTTGACCTCATGATCCAGGATCGACCGCATAGGAAGCGGATGCGGCCCCTTGGCCGACATCGACGCCGGACAATGGCCCAACCACGTTCCGGTCTCTGCCAGCCGCGCCACGTCGCTCTCGTTGCAGAACGTCCAATGCACCGCGATCAGGTCATCACCCAGAAAATCGTTCTGGTCCAGATACTCGGTCGATGTGCACCCGTGCAGCGCCTCGACCTGTTCCTTCTCGCTGATGATCTGGCTCAAATGCACCGTCCGCCGCAAGCCGTGCTTGCCAGCAAGCGCCTTGAGCTGGCCCAGCATCCAAGGGCTGCAATTGTCCGGCGCATGGGCCGCTATCATCACCCGCACGCGGTCTTCCTCGGCGCCATGGAACCGGTCGATCAACGCCTCTGTGCGATCAAGAAAGGTCTGCCCGAACTCACGGTCAAACCGGTATCGCCCGCTGCCAACTTCGGTGGTCACCGCATCAGCACAGCTTTCAGCCAGCCACAGGCGCATACCGCTGTCGATCATCGCTGGCGCGTAATCCGCCACATGGCGCAGCGGATCGACCATCGTCGTGGTGCCCGAGCGGATCGCCTCGGCACAGGCCAGCCGCGCAATCGCGGCCCGCTCTGCCGGCTCCAGAAGATAGGACGCCGGCACCATATACTGATAAACAAGGTTGCCCTCGATATCCTCAACCGTGCCGCGCAGCACCAGCAAAACAGCATGCGTATGCGCGTTGATCAACCCCGGAGAGACCAGCTTGTCGGACATATCAAGCGGCTCAAAAGCCTCGAATGCACTGCCCTCCAGCGTCTCGGGAAGCGCCACAATGCGGCTGCCTTCGATGGCGATATGCCCCCGGCGAACCTCGGGTAACCCGCTGTCATGACTGATGTAAGCGGCGTTTTTAAGAAGCAATCGGCTCATGATCGGCGCAGAACTCCAATAGCAGTGGCAACAAGCGTCAGGACGATCAACATGGTCGCCACGGCGGCAATCGTCGGGTCGATGTTGTCCTGAATCCCCTCCCAAATCATCTTAGGGAGCGTCTCGACATTGCGCACCGTGATAAACAAAACGCCAACGATCTCATCGAAACTGACGATAAAGGCAAAGATGAAGCCGGTGATTATTCCCGGTCGCGCGGCGGGCACAACCACCGCCCAAACCGTCTGCATTACCGACGCCCCAAGGCTGCGCGCCGCCCGCGGCAAATTGCGATCCAGATTGCTCAGCGCCGCAAAAACCGAGATCGACACATAAGGCAGCGCCAGCAGCGTATGCGCCAAAATTACGCCGAAATGCGTGTCAATCAGACCAAGCTGCACCCAAAAGCGGTAGAACCCCAGCGATTGCACCACCGGCGGCACAAGGATCGGCGTGATCAGCACCCAGCGCGCCACCATCGCCGCCCGGTCCGACAGGAACCAGCACCCAATCGCAAACGCCGTGCCCAAAGCCGAAGCGCAAGTCGCCACCACCAGCCCCACCCAAACGCTTGTCCAAGTCGCGCTCAACCAGTCGGGGTCGGTAAAATAGTTGGCGTAATGCTGCAGCGAAAGCGCCTCCTTAGGAAGCCCGATATAGCTCGTATCGGTGAACGAAATCGGCAGCACGACAAGGATCGGCAAGACCAGAAAGGCAATGACCAGCCACGCGCCTGTCTGAAAAAATATCCGAAAGGCAGACACTTGCATCACTTACGCTCCAACAGGGTCGCACGCAGGTTCACGAACCGCGCCGAGATCAGAAGAACAAGGGCCGTCGCCACCAACAGGGCAACCGACAAGGCAGACCCAAGACCCCAGTTCAAAAATTCCTGAATCTGATAGGTGATGTATTCGGAAATCATCAGAACGCGCCCGCCGCCCAACAACGCAGGCGTCACAAAGAAGCCCAGCGACAGCACAAAGACAAGCAGCGCGCCCGACAAGACCCCCGGCAAAGTCTGCGGAAAGTATACCTGCCGGAAACTGGTCCATTCGCTGGCGCCAAGGCTGCGCGCGGCCTGAACGTAAATACCCGAAATCCCACGCATGTTCGTCAACATGGGCAATACCGCAAACGGCAACATGACGTGGATCATCGCGATCAAAACGCCCAATTCGTTGTGCATAAGCCGCAGCGGTCGCTCAATCAGCTCGGCATGCATCAGCGCATCATTCACAAGCCCCGACCGCCCGAGCAGAACAATCCAGCTAAACGACCGGATCAACACCGAAACCCAGAACGGCAAGATCACCAATGCCACCATCAGAGGCGTCAGCCGCGAGGCGAAATTGCTGATCGCATAGGCCACGATATAGCCCAATATCAAGCACCCCACCGTGGTGATGGCAGCGACGCGAAACGTAATCACGAAACTGGTTCTCACCGCGTTGGACCCGGCCATTTTCACAAAGTTTCCAACCCCGGCCTTCGGCTCGGTAAAGGCAATTTCCCAAATGCCCAGAACGGGCAGGATGTAGAAACACACCATGATCGACAACGCCGGAAGAACCAGCATCCAGTAACTGACCTTTTCGTTGACGCGCGGCATTCCGCCCCCTCATGGCATTGTTGGTTCAATAGTGGCTGCAACGGTTTGGCGGGCCCACCCAAAGACAGGCCCGCCACAGAACGGCATCAGTTAATAAGCGCGTCCACATACATTTCTTCGGCCGAAACTTGGTTCTTCGCGTACCATTCATCCTTGTAAAGGATCTGTGTCGCGAGGTTTTCGGGGCTCGATGGGTTGAACGCGGCCAACTCTGCCGGGACAAGCTCGGCCGCCGCCGGGTTGATCGGACCAGAGCCGATTTTCTCCAGCCATTGCACCTGCAACTCGGGCTTCTGACCGTGGGCGATGAACTTCATCACCTCGTCCTTGCCTGCCGGGTTGCCCTTGGGCACAACCCAGATTCCCGGCGCGATCACACCACCGTTAAAGCTCACGTTGAACGCGCCGTCTTCCATCTGATCCTTCAGAAGATGCGCGCGCGTTGACCAGATATTGCCAATCGCCACTTCTTCCTGAAGGAACAGGTTCTGGCTGTCGCTGCCCGATCCCCAAACGATGATGTTTTCGCGCAGTTCGCGGAACTTGGCGATCGACGCCTTGATCCCGTCCTCGGTGCTCAGCGCGTCATAGATTTCGGCCAGCGGCACACCGCGGGCCTGCGTTGCGCTTTCCAACTGACCGCGCACCGATTTGCGGAAGGTCCGCATGCCGGGGAAATCCTTGACGTTCCAAACGTCTTCCCATGTCTGCGGGATGTTGCCACCCAACAGCTTGGGGTTCGTGGCCAGCACATAGGAATAGACGTAGTTGCCAACGCCATTATTATAGGCGGTGCCCTCGAGAACCTTGGATTTGTCAACGATGCTGTAATCAATCGCCTCGGTCATGCCTTGTTGCTCAAGGATGATTGCCGAGCCTGCGCCGCTGTCGCACAGGTCCCAAACCACCGCGCCGCTTTCAACCATGGCGCGGATCTTGCCTGCCGAGGGGCCAGAGCCATCCACCGTCACCTTGATCCCGGTTTCGGCAGTGTATGTGTCGCAGAGCACTTCCTGCAGAACGTCTTTTGCCGTCCCGCCCCAGTTCACAACGATAATCTCTTTGGTTTGCGCCAATGCGCGCCCGCCAAGCACCGGCAGCACGCCAAGCGCACCCATAGCCGAGATAAACCCGCGCCGCGTCAGACGACCCTGCTTGTAACGCTCGACCGCAATATCTGCGATGTCGCGTTTTGCTTCAAAATCCGTGGTATCCGTCATGTTTTGGTTCTCCTTGTCAGTGTCTATTCGGGGGGGATGGCCTTGTTCATACCTGCGGCCATTCTTGGTTATACGGGGGCAAGCACCACGGGCGCGTCGGCATCCCAACCGATGCTGACCTCCAACCCGGGTTGCGGTGTAATGTCTGTCTTCCATGTCGGTCGCGACAACAAGAACTCGTCCCCGCCGGCGCGTGTCACCAACACCTGACATCTTTCGCCAAGATAGCTGACCTGCTTGACCGTCGCGGGCATAAACTCCGCCCCCGGCAGCCCAAGCCGAAGCCGCTCGGGACGCAGCGCGAGGCTCAACAAGTCGCCCTGCTCACAAGGCTCTTGCGTGTTCAAATCAAACGTCGCGCCCAAACTGTCACAGCGCACCGATGTGCCGCTGCCCGCGATCACTTCGGCGTCGATAAAGTTGGACTTTCCAAGGAAATCAGCAACAAAGCGGGTGCGCGGGCGATCATAAAGCGTGTTTGGCCCGCCCTCCTGCTGGATCGCCCCATCTTTGAGAATTACAATCCGGTCAGACATGGACAGCGCCTCGTCCTGATCGTGCGTGACATAGATGAACGTCACACCCAACTTCTGATGAAGCGCCTTTAGCTCCCATTGCAGGTCCGCCCGCAATTTCTTGTCCAGCGCCGACAATGGCTCGTCCAGCAGCAAAATCTGTGGGCCAAAAGACATCGCTCGCGCCAACGCGATCCGTTGTTGCTGCCCACCCGAAAGCTGGCTTGGCAACCGGTCGGCGAATGCGCCCATCTGAACAATGTCCAGCGCCTCGCTCACACGTTTTTCAATCTCTGCGGCGGGGCGTTTGCGCACCTTCAACGGAAAGGCAATATTGTCACGCACGGTCATCGTCGGGAACAATGCATAGCCTTGAAACACCATGCCAAAGTCGCGATGCTCCGGCGGCTTGCGGGTGATGTCGTTCGACCGAAGCTGCAACTGCCCTTCGTCCAGATTGATGAACCCCGCAATCGCACTCAGCAGCGTGGTCTTCCCCGATCCAGATGGTCCAAGCAGCGTCAGGAACTCGCCCTCCGCCACGTCCAAATTCACCCCATCAAGGGCCCTGACGGTATCATATCGCTTTACAGCGTTCTTGATGGAAAGGATCGGTTCATTCATCGGAAAGTGTCACCTGCTTTGCTCTGACAACTGGCGACGCCTCCGCCACTCAACTCCGCAAAAGTGAGCATGAGAGTTCTGCATTTGGAAATTAAAAATGCGCCCCAAACTATATCTTCAAGTTATACCAAGCGGCGCTGATCAACCGATACCGGCAAGTTTTCCGTGAGGTTTCAGATAGTCGATCAGATACTGCTGGAACTGCATGGTCAGGTTCGTCGTCGGAAACAGTTTCGAGGTAAGACCGTGCAATTTCAGCGGCAAAGCAGGCCGCGTTGGCCGCAATGCGATCTCGTCGCCCTGCAATCCGATTACCGCAAAACTGTCGACCATCGCCACGCCCAGCCCATTGCGCGCCATCTCCAGAGCGGTCGCAGTGTGGCGCACCTCACAAAAATAACGTCGTTCCAACCCGCGTTCGGAAAACAACATATCAATCGCCTGCCCCAAAGGTGTGCGCGCTGCATAAGAAATGTGCGAAACGTGATTCAAATCCGAGATCGAAACCGTCTCCTGCAATGCCAACTCGTGATCGACAGGACAGGCGCAAACCAACTGCCCGTCTGCGATTTCCCCAACCGTAACAGCACTATGGCGCGGTGGCGTGATCGAAAGACCCAGATCGGCGCGCCCGCTCCCCAGCTTGCGAATGATCTCGTCCTGACTGCCCAATTCGATCGAAAGCTGAAGCTTAGGACGGGTTTTGATGAACTGGCCCAGCACCTTCGGCAAAACCCCGTGCCCCACCGATGGGGTCGCAATAATGCTCAGCCGCCCGATCGTTCCGCCACGCAAATCGTCGATAATATTGTCGATGCGTTTTTGCTGCATAAACAGATGCTGCGCTTCCTGCGCGATATGCAGCGCCTCTTTGGTAGGGGTCAACCGCCCGTGTTCGCGCATAAACAGCGGAAACCCAACAAGGTCCTCGGTATGGCGGATCATATTGCTGATCGCGGGCTGGCTCACCGCCAGCAATTCGGCGGCACGAGCGGTGGTGCCCACTTCTATCACGGTAGAGAGCACTTCCAACTGGCGGGCGCTGATCATGGTATAAGTCCTAGTTATTACTGATGGCGCTTTTTTAATTTCATACTGATGCCCCCTCTGTCTAGCAATGAATGGAAATTAGCTATTGGAGGACTGCATGAGCAGGAACGAGGTTTTTGCCGTTGCGCAAATGGGGCCGGTGCATCTTTCAGACACCCGCGAAATGGTCGTCAAACGGTTGATCGACATGCTGCGCGATGCTCATGCTCGCGGCGCGAGCTGGGTCACCTTCCCCGAACTGGCGCTGACCACCTTCTTTCCGCGGTATATCTACGACACGCCCGAAGAATACGACACCTTCTTCGAAGAAGGTCTGCCCTCTCCCGCGATGCTACCGCTGTTTGAAACAGCCAAGTCTCTCGGCGTCGGTTTCTATCTCGGCTACGCCGAAAAGATCACCGAAGCCGGTGTGACGCACCGTTTCAACACCTCCGTTCTGGTCGGTCCCGATGGCAGCATTCTTGGAAAATACCGCAAAATCCACCTGCCCGGCACCAAAGAACCGATCGGTGATCTTGAATTCGAACACCTCGAAAAACGCTATTTCGAAGTCGGGGATCTTGGCTTTCCGACCTTCGCCACCCCGTCGGGGCGGTTCGGCATGTGCATCTGCAATGACCGTCGCTGGCCGGAAACCTTCCGTGTGATGGCGCTGCGCGGGGCCGAGGTGTTCATGCTCGGCTACAACACGCCGACGCGCAACATCCACCACCCCGAACCCACCCACCTGCGCGATTTTCACAACCGGCTCAGCCTCGAATCCGCCGCCTATCAGAACGGCGCATGGGTTATGGCCGCCGCAAAATGCGGGTCCGAAGACGGGTTTGCCATGATCGGCGGCTCTGCCATTGTCGCCCCCACAGGCGAAACCGTAGCCCGCGCCGTTTCCGAGGATGACGAGGTCATCACGCACAATTGCGATCTGGACCTTGGCGCCTATATCCGCAGGTCTGTTTTCGATTTCTCTCGCCACCGCCGGATTGAACATTACGGTCCGATTACCGAACAAATCGGCGTGGAGATCCCCTCATGACCTTTTCACTCGCAGCACGTGACCCGCAAACTCAAGAAATCGGTTTTGCGGTCGCGACGTCTTCTGTCTGTGTTGGCGGACGTGTTGGCGCATTGACGGAAGGCTGCGTTGTGTTCTCGCAATGCCGCACCGATACACGCCTGCACCGCCCGGGACTGCGTCACTGGGAAGCAACCCAGGACGCAAGCGGCGCAATGGACGCGATGCAGAAAGCTGCAACAGCGCTGCATTGGCGCCAACTCGGTGTCTTCCCCATCACCGGTGAGGGGCTGCATTTCACCGGCAGCTCGTGCCTTGGCGTGGCGGGCGGCCTGACCGGGGCAAATAGCTTGGCCTTGGGGAATTTCCTTGACTCAGAAGATGTGCTCCCTGCCATGATCAACGGCTTCGAAACCGCCAAAGGCGGCCTTGCGGAAAAGCTCGTCGCAGGGATGCTCGCAGGGCAAGCGGCGGGCGGCGAACGCGACCCGCTCCAATCGGCCTCCCTCGCCGTTCTGGGGGATGCAGGCCTAAAGGATGTGGATCTGCGGATTGACGATTCCGGCACGCCTTTGGAATACCTCAGCCGTATGCTTGCCGAATGGCTACCTAAGGCCGCCGCATACCGCCTGCGCGCGCTTGACCCCGACGCGGCCCCCTCTTCCTCCAGCATCGAACACGACAAACCACAGGCATAGGATCAGGACAATATCCTGCCTTCATAGGCCTATGCAGACTGCCCCAAGTGCCCCGAAGTTCTTCTGGCGTTTGAATAAACCTATTTAGGGATTTTTGCTGCCCGTTGGACTTTGAACGCCGACGCAGGCGAATGAATAAACTGCAGGGTGACCGTGACGTTTTAGAAAATGACTGGTTTGACTCGGTCGAAATGCTGCTGCCCTTACGACTCTTCCGTCACTGAATTTATGCTTTTATTGTATTCACGTGTTTAAGTTAAAGGGCGGCAAAAGTCTGCTTTCCGCTCTTGGTGTCGGGCGTAACGAACGGCCCATTGCGGACGTTGCCGATACCACAATATGCTGCGTAGCAGCTTTCCGAAAGCAGACGTCCGCTAGAACTGGGCAGTTTTGCATCTCCAACCACCCAGCTCGTGCAACATCAAGACGATTACCTTTTGATCACACCTAGCTCCTCATATGCCTTCACCAGTGTTGCAGTGAACTCTTCGGTCCTTGAAGTCACGTTGCCCAAGTCCGGCCAAGCAAAAGGTTCAGGGAACAAGGAAAGCTCTTGCTCGACCTCCAGTCCAAGCTTCGCTGCGACTGCCAGCGCTGACGTCGGTTCTTTGTCTCCAGGCCACAGCATCTCATCAATTGTGATCCAGACTTCCTCTCCATCTATGAGGCTAATTTCAGCGCGCATTGCGCCGAGGCGTTCGTTGACTGTCGTCGCGTCTTCAAGAAGCGCACACCGGATCAGCAGTGAGACGGTCGCCTCGTTCAAGTGAAGCGTGAGCACGGGCTCCACGACGCGCACTTCTGGGGTTTCTCGTTGCGTAGCATTTGGCGTCTCCACTGGCTTCCCGGGAAGCCGACTGTCAAATGGCTCCATGTAAATATTGAGAGGATGCGTGCCACAATTAGGACAGTGCCAATAGCTCTTTGCCAACTGTGATCCGGTGATCTGCGCGTCACAGCTATGACAGTACCAGGTCGAGGCTTCCCCGCCTCTTAATGGATGGCGTGCTACGCCATCAAGATCAGCTTTTGTTGAACGTCGTGGCCAATCCACTGCCATTTGCGCCCGACTTCGTGTGCCGCGCTCTTTGGCGATATCGAGAATTTTGCTCAGAAAATCAGGTTCCCTGACCGGGCTAGTTTCTGCATAGCGTTCATCTATCTCGACGATAGGAGCTTTAAGCGGGGCTTCCGGAATGCGTAAGTCCCACCCCACCCCTGAGACGACAACGTCCCCAAGATCGTCCCCAATCCGGAATTGGTGACCGCAAAGCTCGCCTTCTTCTGACGTTGGCTCGTTATCATGCTGGAATTCACTGGTGGATGCGGTTGCTTCGGTTTTGGCTCCTGCTTGGCGCACAATTTCGTTCGCCGTCGCCCAATCCTCGTCACTTGGAAGCCAACCCTCCTTAGTTGCTTCGGTCAGCGCCTTCCAGTGCGCTAACCCCATTGCTGCGGCTAAAACGTTCAATGCTTCAGTGTGCGCCATCGTGGTCGCACGTGCATACCGTTTGCCAAGGGTCTTTAGTTTTTTAATCTGATGGTCATTCATGTGTCATCTCCATTTGGATATGACTAGGTGCCCGCTGCTAGCCGCTCTGCGCGCAGTGCACAGAGTAAATATCATGGCTAAAAACGCTGCGTTGCTTTGCGTGGCGGGCACACCGGCCTGCGTGAGGGCCAAGTGATAACTATGATTTTCATCCGATTTCGTCAACCGGCCCAATGCCGCCGTATGTGTTATATGAAGTGCCTAGCTACTTCGAACCACCTGGCTGGAAACTACCAGTTTAACATCGACGTCTACCACCTTATTTTATTGTATTCGGTATACAGCTTTTCGCCGTATTTCCTATCCACATGATAAGCGAACGAAATTAACCCTCTGACATGATGGCGCATGCCTGTCACTGAGCTAAAACCACGTTTGGATTGATGCGCCAATACCCCTATTTCGTCGTGGTTTGTCAGTCGTCATATAAAATGGGACATCAGAGCGGCTTGAACATTGGAGGCTCTGGTTCGGTTGCGTGATTGATTATGCGGCTTGTTTTTGATGTTGCAAGCGGCGTTGTCGGATCGTCAGTTTCTTGATCTTCTCCCTTTCTCTCAGAATGGCTTTGTCCCGTCCAAAGTAGACGTCGGCGGGTGTGACGTTATTCAGGCTCTCGTGGTAGCGCTGGTTGTTGTAGTAGTCGACGAAGGCCCCGATCTGTCGCTCGAGATCACCGGGCAGGTAGTAATTCTCCAGCAGAACACGGTTCTTCATGGTCTGATGCCATCGTTCTATTTTGCCTTGGGTTTGCGGGTGGAATGGCGCTCCGCGAACGTGGTCCATCTTCTGATCCTCCAGCCATTTGGCCAGATCGCCAGAGATGTAACAGGATCCGTTGTCGCTGAGCAGACGGGGTTTGTGTCGGACCACGGCCTGGTCGCAGCCCGATGCCTGAAGCGCCAGCTCGATCGTGCTGGTCACATCCTCGGCCCGCATGTTCGTGCAGAGCTTCCAGGCGATGATGTAGCGGCTGTAGTCGTCGAGGATGGTGGACAGGTAATACCAGCCCCAGCCAATGATCTTGAAGTAGGTGAAGTCAGTCTGCCACATCTGGTTGATGGCGGTGGTCTTGTCCGTGAACTCATCGGCGGCCTTGATCACCACGTAGTCCGGCGCAGTAATCAGATCAGCGGCTTTCAGGATGCGGTAAACCGATGATTCAGAGACAAAATATCGCTTCTCATCGGTATATTTAACGGCCAGCTCGCGTGTGGTCAGTGCCTCATGCTCCAACGCAAACTCGATCAGATCGTCACGGCGGATATCAGGGATGCGGTTCCAGACCGACTTTGGACGTGGCGAACGATCTGCCAAGGCATCCAAGCCACCTTCGACATATCGGTCATACCATCGGTAAAATGTGGTGCGCGGGATGCCCAGCATATCAAGGGTCTTCTTGGTTGGCAGATGCGACCCTTCAACTGTGCGAATGATCTCCAACTTCTCGGTTGCTGGATACCTCATTCCTCGAACTCCCCAGCCCCTGTCATGCTTTTTTTGAGCAGACGGTTTTCCAAGGTGAGGTCGGCCACGCATTCCTTCAGGGCCATGGCCTCAGATCTCAACTCCTTCACCTCAGGCGATGTCGCTTGACGCGCCGTGTCGCCGGAAAGACGACGCTTTCCAGCCTCAAGGAATTCCTTCGACCAAGTGTAATACAGGCTGTCAGAAATACCCTCGCGGCGACATAACGCCGAGATGCTTTCCTCCCCGCGCAATCCGGCCAAAACAATGCGGATCTTCTCCTCCGCCGAGTAGGTCTGGCGGGTCTTGCGGCGGATGTTTTTGACCAGCTTGTCAGCTGCGCCTTTCGATGTTCCGGGCTTCTTGTTCATCTTCGCTCCTTAAAGGCTACGATGAACCAGAAACCCTCCGTTATTCAAATCCTCATATCTGTCCCATAGGTGCTGACGTCAGACACTCGCGGTTCCCGGAAAAAGGCAACAAGTTCTCCACTGGCTGGCAAGCTCTTTGATGAAACTGGTGACCGCTTGACCCCTAGCCACACCCGGAAAAAAGGCAAGCGCCTGCGATACTACGTCTCTCGGCGAGTGATTGCTGGCAACAGCAAGATGCACCCGAATGCCTGGCGTTTGCCTGCGGAGCAAGTTGAGAGCCTCTTGACGGAACTGGTCAGACAACAACTTTCCAAATCAGATGCAGCATCTTCAATGACGCAGGGCTTATCAGCGACAGAAATCAAATCGGTTTCAGAACAATTAAAAGAAAGCCTCAGCGTTGCTGACTGCCTGAAATTGATTGAAAGGGCACATCTAAAGCCAGGCTCATTGCGTATTCAACTGGATGCACAGGTTCTTGCCGAAACGCTGAAATGCAGGCCGCAGCAGTTCAATGAATTGGAATTGTCGATTGAAGCTCCATTCCAAATGCGGAGGCGGGGTGTCGAGTTAAAGCTACATCTTGGTGACCCACCCCCGAGATCGACATCACGTTAGTGCAGAACATCGAAAAAGGACGCCGTTGGTTGGCGATGATCATTGATGGCAAGTCCGTCTCCGAAATTGCAGAAGCAGAAAATGTATCTACGCGCCGCGTACAAGATGTCGCCAACCTCGCAATGATTGCCCCCAACATTCTGGATGCCATCATCTCCGGCGAACAGCCAGTTGGCCTTACCACCGACTACCTGATCAAGAATCGTTTTTCCGCGATTTGGTCAGAACAGCACATGCAGTTCGCAGCGCTCTGAAACCTACTCACCCCAAACTCGTACCGCCGGAATCGCAAACAGAGACTATGGCCCGAAACCGGCCCTCAAAGGAGACCGTGTCGCGTCTCTCTCTAAAAGACTGCGAGGTAACCGCCCGGAAACGCGCCACAATATCGCAGCAAACCAGCAGCGCCGGAAATCAAGGAAGTGTTTGGCAGGGGCAGCAGGGTTCGAACCCGCGACCTACGGTTTTGGAGACCGTCGCTCTACCAACTGAGCTATACCCCTAGGACCGTTCAGGGGTTTAATCGCGCCCCTTCGGCTTTGCAAGATCGAATTCACGTGATTTCAAAGGGAATTCGGCGCGTGGTTGCGCAATGCCTCAAGATCGCTGCCACAAATCGCCGCTTCGGCGGCTGAGATGCGCTCTATCGGCCAGTCCCACCACGCGATCCTTAACAGTTCTGCGATTGTGTTTTCATCAAAGCGGCGGCGAAATACCGTCGCAGGGTTGCCGAGAATCACGCTGTAGGGCTCGTATTGCCCCGCGACAATCGCCCCCGCTCCGATAATCGAACCACTGCCGATCTGCGCTCCGGGCAGGATTCGGGCACCTTGTCCGATCCAGACATCATTGCCAATGATGGTGTCTGCTCCGGGGTCTGGCATAGAGGGCGCCTCCATTCCCCCACCGGTGAAAACGGCAAAGGGAAAGCTGGAGAACCCGTCATAGCGGTGATTGGCCGAGGCAGTTATGAACTGGACCCCATCGGCGATCTGGCAGAATTTTCCGATGATCAGCTTTTCGGGCGAGAATTCGTAAAGATAGGGCGCAAGCTGTGCCGCCCAATCATCGGGTGGGACGTGGCAGCTGGCATAGGAATAGTCGCCCACTTCGATCCGTGGGTGCGAGAGCGCGGCTTTGAGAAACACCGTGCCGCGATGCAATGAGCCATCGGGCAACGGAACGGGATGACGTGTGTCAGGCGACGGAAAGTCAGGCATGACGAGACCTTTCTTGATCTGAGAAAATAACAATCGGTTCAGATCGCGGTCTTGGTCATGTCACCCTCCATCGGTTGGCCTTGTGGATTTGCAAAAATTTTGCTTCGCCAAACCAGTGTCGCACACTCTTGCGCCGGAACGCAAACGGCTCTCAAAACCGCGACGACGGAGTATGCCGCGGGGCGTGCGGTCTTTTTAATGGATGTATTTGCGCCGGTAAGCTGTGGGCGTCGCACCAAAACGGTTCTTGAAGCGCCTGCTCAAATGCGACGCGCTGGCAAAGCCGTTGGCAAAGGCGATTTGGGTCACGCTTGCCCCCGCCACGCGCGGATCACGCAGCGCCGCGGCCACCGCCTCGAGGCGGAGGCAAAGCAACCGCTCGCGCACGGTTTCCTGCTCGGTCTGAAACAACTGATGCAAGTAGCGCACCGAGATCCCGACCTCGGCCGCGAGGGCGGCAGGCGTCAGGTCAGGATCATCGAATCGCGCCGCCATCGCCTTTTCGATACGAGCCATCAGGGCCGCTCGCGGTGCGACGAGCGCCGGCGTTCCGCGCTGCGCGAGATAGGCGATTTCATCGACAAGAGACTGCGCCAGCCGGTCAAGCGCAGGCGCGTCCAGATCTCCCAGAATGCTATCAAGCGCCAGTATCCTGTCACGCAGCAGCGCGCCCATACCGCCACGCGTCTCAACCCGTCCGGTGACCAGCGCGTCGTGGCCGATGGCCGCTTTCAAGCGGTCGCGGGTGATGAATAGCGTGGTTTTGGCAATGCTCTGCGGCGCGTTGAAAGCACAGTGCTCCGAAGCGTCCCAGATCAGCATGTCATCCTTACTCAGCCGGGTTTCAAAGCTCGATTGGCGCACGCATTCAAAGCCGTCACGCAGCACCAGGATACCATAAACCGCATCATCGGCTTGTTTGATCTGTTGCGTGCTACGCTCTCCCGAACAGGGATCACAGCGGCAATTCACGACCGAGAAGCCGTCAACCTCGCAGCTTGTGATCGCAGCATCAAACCCCCTACTGGCCGGCGCGCCCAAGGCCCAAGGCAGGTGCGAGCCCGACAGGGCCTCGGCCCAGGCATCATAACGGGATCGACTTTCGACATTGGCGGTAGACCAGGACTGCATCTCTCTCCCCCTCGGATGCGCACATTGCACACAGGATCAAGAATTAACGCACCCTATGTCAAGCACGTCGGAAAAACCTGCTCCAGTATTAATCCGTCTTCTAGGGAGGAAAACATGAAGCAAGATATCACATTCAAGACCGAGGACGGTACAACGCTCGCGGGTTGGTTCTTTGAGGCGGCGACAACGCCGGCGCCCTGCATCGTCATGGCCCACGGGTTTTCAGCGACCAAGGAAATGCACCTGAAAGGCTTTGCCGAGACATTTCAGGCGGCCGGGATGAACGTGCTGGTCTATGACAATCGCAACCTTGGGAATCGGGAGGAGAACCGCGCGGTGAGATCGACCCCGAGCAGCAGATTCGCGATTATCGCGATGCCATTACCTATGTTCAGGGACTGGACAGCGTGGATGCCACGCAGATCGGCGTTTGGGGGTCGAGCTATTCCGGCGGGCATGTGCTTGTCGTTGCGGCCAAGGACCGGCGGGTAAAATGTGTCGTGAGCCAGGTGCCTTTGACTTACGGGCTCGAAAACGCGCAGCGGTTGGTGCGCTCGGACCATTGGGCCGGTCTGCGTGACGGTTTCGCCGCCGACCGGGCGGGACAGCTGAACGGAGACGCACCCTTGCGGCTGCCCGTGGTGGGCAACGGGCCGGAAGATCCCTGTGCCTTGCCAACGGATGACAGCCGCGAGTTCTTTCTTGGCCTGTCCGAGGAAAATCGCGGCGCTTGGGTCAACGAAATCACGCTGCGCTCGATGGAGTATTTCACCGAGTATGAACCCGGTGATTGGGTGGCCAAGATCGCGCCAACACCCCTGATGATGGTCGCGGGGCGTTACGACCACCTGACGCCTGCGGATCTTACGCTCAAGGCCTATGAGCGTGCGATGGAGCCCAAGATAATGCTGATTCTCGATTGCGCCCATTTCGAGGCTTATACCGATGAACCGTTCAAGATTTCCGCCCCGGCGCAATGCGCGTGGTTCGCCGAACATCTCGGCGTGGCGTAAACCTGCCGCCAATAAAAAAGGCCGCCCGGATCAGGGCGGCCTTCGATTTTACTGGAACGGGGGAGCCCCCGCCTCGATTACTCGATGATTTTGGCGACGACGCCGGCGCCGACGGTGCGGCCGCCTTCGCGGATGGCGAAGCGGAGACCGTCTTCCATGGCGATCGGTGCGATCAGCTCAACCTTGAACGACACGTTGTCGCCCGGCATCACCATCTCGGTGCCGTCTGCCAAAGTCACTGTCCCGGTCACATCCGTGGTACGGAAGTAGAACTGCGGACGGTAGTTGGCGAAGAACGGCGTGTGACGGCCACCTTCGTCTTTGGTCAGAATGTAGGCTTCGGCTTCGAACTTGGTGTGCGGTGTCACCGAGCCCGGCTTGCAGAGAACCTGCCCGCGCTCAACACCTTCACGGTCGATACCACGCAGAAGTGCGCCGATGTTGTCGCCCGCTTCACCGCGATCAAGCAGCTTGCGGAACATTTCAACGCCTGTGCAGGTCGTTTTGGTGGTGTCGCGGATGCCGATGATTTCGATTTCGTCACCAACGTTGATCACGCCACGCTCAACACGACCGGTCACAACGGTCCCACGACCCGAGATCGAGAACACGTCTTCGATCGGCATCAGGAACGGCTGGTCCACGGCGCGCTCAGGCGTCGGGATGTAGTCGTCAACCGCAGCCATCAGCTCACGGATCGAGTTTTCGCCGATTTCCGGGTCACGACCTTCGAGCGCGGCCAGAGCCGAGCCTTTTACGATCGGGATATCGTCGCCGGGGTACTCATAGGAGCTCAGCAACTCGCGGATTTCCATTTCGACGAGCTCGAGCAGCTCTTCGTCGTCAACCTGGTCAACTTTGTTCATGTAAACGGTGAACGCCGGGATACCAACCTGACGGCCGAGCAGGATGTGCTCGCGCGTTTGCGGCATCGGGCCATCGGCCGACGAACACACCAGAATCGCGCCGTCCATCTGCGCCGCACCGGTGATCATGTTCTTCACATAGTCAGCGTGGCCGGGGCAATCAACGTGCGCATAGTGACGGTTCTCGGTCTCATACTCAACGTGCGCGGTCGAGATCGTGATACCACGGGCCTTCTCTTCGGGCGCGCCGTCGATCTGGTCATACGCTTTGAAATCGCCAAAATACTTGGTGATCGCCGCCGTAAGTGTCGTCTTGCCGTGGTCAACGTGACCAACTGTGCCGATGTTCACGTGCGGTTTGTTACGTTCAAACTTTTCCTTAGCCATGCGTGCGGCGCCCCTTTGCTGCGGCTGCTGATTTCTGATGGCAGCCAAGTTTCACTCCGCGCGGGATTTATTGGGTTCGGAGGCGGAAATCAAGGGTCCGATCCACTTGTGACGCATGAAAAATCTGTGTTCGTCGCGTCCTGTTAGCTGCTTAGCGCTACCGCTTTAGAACCGATTTGAGAATCTGATCTCCGAGCGCGCGCGCCAGATTGTTAAAGTCACCCGCTTCGCCATCCTGCATGGCTGCGCCGATCAGGCCGGGGCGGAACTCTCCCCCGGCTGCCTTGGCTCCCCCGACCGAGACCTTGAACGCGACGCCGATCGGCGCGTTGGTTCGGGCATCAACCATTTGTACAATCGCCGCCGCATGAGGATAGTTGCTGCCCAGAAGGGCCCCTGCCCCCGGGTTTGGAATGTAAAGCCGTTCAACCCGAAGGGTGAGAGCTACGCGTGTCGCGCCGGTCGACAAAGGGCGCAGAGAGGACTTAACCCCTTGTTTCAAAATCGCTTCCGCCTGATCATCGGAGAAGGTGAAACCACGGATTGATCTATTTGAGGCGACCGAAACATCGACCCTCACATCGACAACTTTGATCAGAGATTGGATCGGCGCACGTGCGGCTTTCGTGGCGGGTTTGACAGCAGGTGCAGCGGGCGTCGTTGTGCGCGTGCCATTTTTGAATTGCGCCTCGGGAATGGGTTGGCTGGTCTTTGCAAACGGGTCCGTCGGGCCGGTGCCCGACGATTGACACGCCGCCAAAAACGCCGGGATCAGAAGTTTCAACGCTGTGCTTTTCACATTTCGCTCCTTTTGAAGACGTCAATCAGACCTTGTTAAAATCACTTTGTTATAGTGACTTACAGGGTGATTTGACTATTCTTCTTCTGGTGCGATTACGGGCGCGACCGGTTCGGGCGCGGTGGTTTTGGCCGCCACTGGCTCTGACGGTTTGGGGGCCGGGTCGCCCGGCTTCGGCTTGAACCAGCCTTCTTTGTAGTTTTGACGCACGAGGTAGTTCTGAATTTGCTTGGCGGCATTGCGGGTCAGGCCGCGCATCTGTTCCTCAGCCGACTGGGTATAGCCGGAACCGACAAGCGAACCGCCAGAAAAGCTTTCGATTACAGTGATTTGCTCGACCTTGGGGTTGAGTTTTTTGCCAGCTGCATCATCCCACACAGTGAGGTTCAGGATCAGAATGGACTTGGGGCTGGCCACCAGCGGGATGCCGGGCTGGGCCAGCACATACCCTTCGAGGCTGATCCCGAAATGATAGAGCTTGTCACCTTCATAACGCCCGAACCGCTCTTCGACCGCCTCTTGCATCATCTTGGTAAACTGGTCTTTGTCTGCCTCACGCGAGGCGGGTCCCTTGGTCAGCTTGGGAGCCACTACCACGTTATGGCCAAGAGAGAAATTTCCCAATGGAACCGGACCCTTATCTAGGTCGTTGGCATTGGTACAGGCCACGACGAATGCAAGAGAAATCAACAGGAAAACAGTGCGGAACATTGGCAGACCCCAAGCGAGTTTTATCGCACCGGAATAGCCCAGCAAAGGGGTGGGCGCAATCAATTGAATGAACGGGCGGCGGGCCTATATTGAAAGGGCCACAGTGGAGGGCCTGAAATGAGTGCTGCCGCGATACCTGTTCATGTGCCTTTGGTGACCGAACCCATGGGGGTCTTGGCCTCGCTGAATGCGGCACGGCGCAATTTGTTGGAGATTTTACCAGAAATCGCAACAACGCAGCCGATGGTTTCGGGGCGCACGGCGACCCGTTGGCATATGGTGATGGACCCTGCGGCCATTCGGCGTATGCTTCTGGAAAATATAGAAAATTATCCGAAATCTCTGGTGACGAAGAACCTGCTGAAACCCGCAATCGGCGACTCTCTTTTTATTGCGGAAGGGGCGCATTGGCGCTGGCAACGGCGCGCGGCGGCGCCGGCGTTTTCGCATCGCAACGTCACCGGCCTGGCCCCGGTGATGAGCAAGGCCGCTGAGCACAGTCTTGAGCGGATCGAAGCCGCAGGCGGGCGCGCCGTGGACATGTATGAAGAGATGGTGCGCGCAACCTTCGAAGTTATTGGGAACGTTACCTTTTCCGAAGGATCGCAGTTTGATCCCGAGGAGGTTCACAAGGCGATCGACGCCTATATTGACGCAGTCGGGCGGCTGTCGCTATTCGACATTTTGGGGATGCCGGATTGGGTACCGAGGCCGGGGCGCATTCTGTCGGGGCGACCGGTGAAGGATATGAAGGCGCTGGCCGATACGTCGGTCGAGGCGAGGAAGGCCGGGGAACCGGGCGAGGTTCCCGATCTTTTGGACTTGCTGCTTGAAGGGGAAGACCCTGAAACAAAACGAAAAATGAACACCGAGGAACTGCGCGACAACCTCTTGACCTTTATCGTTGCGGGCCATGAAACCACGGCGTTGACGCTCAGCTGGGCGCTGTATCTTTGTGCCTTTGATCAAGAGGTTCAGGACCGGGCGCGAAGCGAGGCGCAGGCGGTGTTAGAGGGGCGCGTGGCAACGGCTAATGATCTGGAATCGCTGCCTTTTATTCGGATGATCGTGGATGAGACCCTGCGGCTTTATCCGCCGGCGGGGATTTTGTCGCGCACTGCGCAGGCGGCGGATGAGCTTTGCGGGCGCGAAGTGCGCAAGGGCGATACGGTGATGATCCCGATTTATGCGCTGCATCGGAACCGGCTTTTGTGGGACGAACCGGATGCGTTTAAGCCGGAAAGGTTCAAAGATCGCAAGGGGATAGAGCGTTATGCCTATCTTCCGTTCGGGGATGGGCCGCGGATTTGCATCGGCGCGAGCTTTGCGGTTCAGGAGGCGGTGATCGTGTTGGCGACGCTGCTGGCGAAGCGGCGATTTCGGCTGGTGGAGGGGCGTGCGCCCAAGCCGGTTATGATCCTGACGCTGCGCCCGGAGGGCGGGGTTTGGCTGACCTCGGAGGCAATTGGTTAACGGAGCAAAAGGCAGAGGTTTCGAGGGGGTGACTCCCGGCTGACTTCCGGCTGCAATGCGTATGACATCCGATTCTTGAATGTGTTTACGCGCCATTAAGTTAATGCGGCGCACGGTGCGGGTGACCGCGCGATTCAAGAATGAGATGGACGCATGTAGCGGAGGCGAATTCCGTCGCGGAATTCGGTTATTTTTCCGTCGCGGAAAAATATGCGCCAGACAGTGAGGTGTGCGCCAAAATCCGTGACGGATTTTAGGTCGGATTTTGCGACAAAATCCGATTAGCTGAATTTATAATCTTTCGGGAAGCCATAGGGCGGGCGTTTGCCGACGCCGGCGCGTTTGCCGAGCCATTCGCTCATATCCGGTTCGTGGCGCGTTTTGCCGCCGCCCATTTCCCAGCTTAGCCCTTCGTCCCATGCAAAGGTGGTGACATCGGCCAAACCGCCATCAAGTTCCAATGCGCCCTGACGACCGCGGGCTTGATTGTATTTCTGCAAGCGCACGCCTTTGCCCCGGCCCATTTCGGGCAGCTCCGAAAGCGGGAACACCAAAAACTTGCCATTGAGCGAACAGATCGCGACATGGTCGCCCGTGACCGGTTTGCAGACCGAGGCCACCGTGTCTTTGACGTTGAGCACCTGTTTGCCAGAGCGGGTTTGCGCGATCACTTCGTCTTCGGGCACGACAAAACCGTTGCCCTCGGCAGAGGAAATCAGAAGCTTGGCGCCCGGACGGTGAATGAACAGCGTGACGATCTCGGCCTCATTGGGCAGGTCGACCATCAGGCGCACGGGTTCGCCCATGCCGCGCCCACCGGGCAGGTTGGCGGCGGACAACGTATAGAACCGCCCGTTGCTGCCCATCAGGAGCAGCCGGTCCGTCGTTTCGGCGTGGAACAGGAAGCGGCCCTCGTCGCCGTCCTTGAATTTCAGCTCGCGCTCGAGGTCGATGTGGCCTGACATGGCGCGGATCCAGCCCATTTTCGAGCAGACCACGGTGATCGGCTCTTTCTCGATCATCGCTTCGAGCGGCACGTCTTCGACTTCGGCGGCTTCGGCAAAGACGGTGCGCCGTTTGCCGATCACATGCCCGGCGCCAAAGGTTTTGCGCACCTCTTTGAGTTCATCTGCGACTCGGTCCCATTGCAGCCCCTCGCCTTCGAGCAGGTCTTCGAGGTTGGCGCGTTCTTCCATCAGCGCATCGCGTTCCTTGACCAGCGCGTCCTCTTCAAGGCGGCGCAAGCTGCGCAGGCGCATGTTGAGGATGGCTTCGGCCTGGACATCCGAGAGGCCGTTTTCACGGCCTGCAAAGCTGTGCGGAATGGCGCGGGTGCCGTCATCGCTTTCGACCAAAACGCCGGTGGCCACCGCCTCTTCGTCGGCGATGAGCGCCAGTTTCGAGACATCCACCCCGGCCAGCGGCGAGACATAATCCGCGTCATCCTGAGCGCGCGGAATGGTGTCTTGATGCGGGCGCGACCAGTCTTCGTACATCAGCGCCGCTTTGGGGTCGTCGTCATAGCGGATGATGTCGATCACGCGGTCGAGGTTCAGAAAGGCGGTGATCAGCCCTTGCAGAACTTCGAGCCGGTTGTCGATTTTCGCCATGCGATAGCGTGAGCGCCGGATCAGCACCTCGCGGCGGAAATCGAGGAAGGCGCGCAGCACTTCCTTCATCGAGCAGACCTTGGGCGTAACCCCGTCGATCAGCACGTTCATGTTGAGCGAGAACCGCGTTTCAAGGTCGGAGTTGCGGAACATCATGTTCATCAGAACATCGGGGTCCACGTTCTTTGACTTTGGCTCCAGCACGAGGCGTATGTCATCGGCAGATTCATCGCGCACATCCCCAAGGATCGGGATTTTCTTGAGCTGTATCAGCTCGGCGATCTTCTCGATCAGCTTGGATTTCTGCACCTGATAGGGGATCTCGGTGACGATGATCTGCCATTGCCCCCGCCCGAGGTCTTCGATCTCCCATTTACAGCGCAGCCGGAACGAGCCGCGCCCGGTGCGATAGGCCTGGGCGATATTCTCGTGCGGTTCAACGATGACGCCGCCGGTCGGGAAATCCGGTCCGGGCACGTAATTGAGCAACGTGTCGTCGCGGGCATCCGGCGTTTTGATCAGGTGCAGGCAGGCGCCGATCAGCTCGTCAATGTTATGCGGCGGGATATTGGTCGCCATGCCCACGGCGATTCCGGCGGAGCCATTGGCCAGCAGGTTGGGATATTGCGCCGGCAACACCGAGGGCTCTTCGAGGCGACCATCATAGTTGGGCCGGAAATCGACCGCGTTTTCGTTCAGCCCTTCGAGCAGCGCCTCGGCAAAGGCGGTCATGCGGGCTTCGGTATAGCGCGAGGCCGCCGGGTTATCGCCGTCGATGTTACCGAAGTTCCCCTGCCCGTCGACCAGCGGGTAACGGACGGCAAAATCCTGTGCCAGCCGCGCCATCGCGTCATAGATCGCAGCGTCGCCATGCGGGTGGAAATCACCCATCGTGTCGCCGCTGATCTTGGCCGATTTCAGGAAGCCGCCGGTTGAGGTCAGCCGCAGGCGGCTCATCGCATAGAGAATGCGGCGGTGGACGGGTTTGAGCCCGTCACGCGCATCCGGCAGAGCACGGTGCATAATTGTCGAGAGCGCATAGGTCAGGTACCGGTCGCCAATGGCGCGGCTCAGCGGTTCGGAAACCTGCGTACCTTTGTCGTTTGGATCATCCAGCAAATCGCTCATGCACGTTCTTTAAATCGTTTCGCGCGACACCTGCAACAGGGATAAATCGAAACTCTGCCGCCATCCGCGCCCATAGCAGGAGATCAGGTGCAGGCGAGGTTTGATGGCGTGCCTGAGCCAGCCGTTGATCCGGGTGTTGATCCGGGCGTTGATGGGGAATGGGGGCGAATCCGCTATGCCGCCCCCCTTCGCGGTCGGAAACCTCGCCTTTGCCCCGGCGCGATGCCGCAGGGCAGAAAGAGGGAACCGAAACTAATTTGACACATATCACCCCGCTTTCGCCTGTTGAGGTGGGTAAATCGCACCTAACAGGGAAAAATCGGAACCACTTCCCCGCAAAGAACGTTGCGAATCGTGTAATATGTCGAGCATTGGACAAGATCAAAGCGACGTGTGAGTTAAAGGGGTGCGCAAATGTGGCGGTTTATCATTGTGACGTTCGGGTTTCTGATAGTTGGTTTCTATCAGCTAAGCGGCGGATCGGATTATGCGCCGCGCGAAGGCTCGCGCCAGCAAGCTGCTTTGAAGGCGGCGGAGCCGGTGGCGAAATCCAACCTGCCGCGCAACACGGCCACGGCTGTAACTCCGCAGGGTGACGCCAAGATCATTCTTGCCTCGACCGGAGCCGAGCCGGTGCGCAACGACCGTGTGCGCCTTGTGATCAAAGGGGTCGTGAACGACACCAGCAACGTGGCAACTGTTGCCGCTGATCCGAGCAAAATTGCCAAGCTTGTCGCCGCCGCATCGACCACGCACAAGCCCAAGCCCGCCGTAAGCCAGACCGCTATCGGCTCGAACCCGCGTCAGGATCAGTTTCAGGGACCTGCGCAAAGTCGCCTCCAACCGCGTGAACATGCGCTCGGGCCCCGGCAAGGAGCATAGCGTCGTCGGTAAGCTGACCCGAGGCACCGAGGTTGAGGTGACGCAGGATAATGGCACCGGCTGGGTCCAGCTTCGGGTTGTTGATACCGGCGAAGAAGGCTGGATGGCAGATTTCCTGCTGGTCGCTGCGAACTAGGCCAGAGCCGACAACCAACAAGATTGAGAAAACCCCGGCGTTGTTCCGGGGTTTTGCTTTGGGGCTTGCAGTTGCGGCCACGGGGCAAGATGCACTACCAACGCGCAATAGTGCAACACGCAGGGCAAGGTTCATGAGTAAATCCATTCTGATCACCGGCTGTTCATCGGGCATCGGGTATGACGCGGCCCAAGGGTTGGCGGCGCGGGGATGGCGCGTCTTTGCGGCCTGTCGCAAGGCCGAGGATGTCGCGCGCCTCAAGGCCGAGGGGCTTGAGGCGGTGCAGCTCGATTATGCCAATGCCGATAGCATCGTGAATGCGCTGGCTGATGTGCTTGAGGCCACGGGCGGCACGCTTGATGCGCTCTATAACAACGGCGCATTCGCCCTGCCCGGCGCGGTCGAGGACCTGCCGGCGCAGGCGTTGCGCGAGGTTTTCGAGACAAATTTCTTCGGCCTTCACGAGCTGACCCGCTATGTGATCCCGGTGATGCGCGCGCAGGGGCATGGGCGGATCGTGAATTGCTCCTCGGTGCTGGGGCTGGTGCCGATGGGCTGGCGCGGGGCCTATGCCTCGACGAAATTCGCGCTTGAGGGGCTGACCGATACGCTCAGGATCGAGATGCGCGATACGCCGATCCATGTCATCACGCTCAACCCCGGCCCGATTTCGACAAAAATCCGCGAGAATTCGATCCCGCATTTCGAGCGTTGGGTGGATTGGAAATCCAGCGCGCGCGCTGAGCAGTATCAGGCCGACCTGCTGGCGCGCTTGTATGAAAAACGAGACGCGGATTTCTTTGAGTTGAAACCCGGCGCGGTTACGAAAAAGCTGATCCATGCGCTGGAATCGCGCCGCCCACGGCCGCGTTATTACGTCACAGGGGCGACCCATCTGATGGGGCTTGCCCGGCGTTTGCTGCCGACCCGCGTGCTCGACTGGATGATCGCCAAAGGCTAGGGCGCGACAAAACTCCCCTTCGCATTTGCGCTCACACCCCCTACATCAGGGGGCAGACACGTCATTGAAAGGAAATCACATGGCCGATGATCCGCTGTTTTGGGTGGTGGCGCTCGCCTGTTTGGGCGTGCTGGTGATCCTGATGATCGGGGTTGGCGGCTTTGCCAAGGGTGGTGAGTTCAACCGCAAGCACGCCAATCGCATCATGCGCTATCGCATCGCGGCACAGGCGGTGGCAATTGCGCTGATCCTGCTGTTCGTCTGGTTCCGCTCATAAATCTGGTTCCGCTGATAAAGGAGGCGCAGAATGGTTGTTCTGTCGAAAATCTACACCCGCACCGGCGACAAGGGCGATACCGCGCTTGGCGATGGCACGCGCCGGGCCAAGCATGACGCGCGGGTGGCGAGTTATGGCACCTCGGACGAGTTGAACTCCACTGTCGGCCTTGCCCGCTTGCACGCCGAGGGCGATGTCGATGCGGCACTGGCGCGTATTCAGAACGATCTGTTCGACCTCGGCGCTGATCTTTGCCGTCCCGATATGGCGAAAGACGCAGACGCAGACTATCCGCCGCTGCGCATGGTCGATGCACAGGTTGCACGGCTGGAAAGCGAAATCGACGCGATGAACACCGTGCTCGAACCGCTGCGCAGCTTTATCTTGCCGGGCGGGACGCCTTTGGCCGCCCATCTCCACCTCTGCCGCACGGTGGCACGCCGCGCCGAACGGCTGGCCGTGGAACTGAGCGAAACCGAAGAGGTGAACGCCGCCGCGATCAAATACCTCAACCGGTTGAGCGATTGGTTCTTTGTTGCCGCCCGCATGGCCAATGATGACGGCAAATCAGACGTGCTTTGGGTTCCGGGCGCGAACCGCTGAAAGCGGCAGGCCGTCCAGCGGACGGACCGGCGACCGGAAGGGCGGAGCCCCGGCCCCACTAGGGCGGGTGCGAACAGCTGAACGGCTTTCGGCTTTCCAATAAGCCCTCACTCCCCCCTGCCCCAAACCCGAACCGTCGCAAATTCTGTCCCCACAGAGACGCGCGAAGACGGCGGGGTGGGCCGCGCAAACGGTGCGACAAACGCCACGGTAAACAGGGTGGGAGCCGTCTGAGCGCGTCTCTTGTTGCGGCATCGGCTTGGGGTTAATCTTGCTGTCATGCGCACCATTGGAATCGGCCACAACTCTCAAGATGATGCCACCCGCAGGGGGCGGATACGGCGTTGGCAGCAAGCCAAGGCGGGGCTGAAAGGGCCTGCGTTGTCGCAAACCCAGCTTAGGATGCGCATGCGCCGTGCCGAGGAATTGGGGCTGAGCTATCGCCAATATAACGCGCTGGTGCTGGCGAGCGGACGCGATCCGCGGGCCTTGGTGTTTACGCCGGGCGGCATGGGCTTGCGGTTGGAGCGGCGTTTGCGGTTGCCGGATGTGGAGCGCGAAAAGCTGGCGCGGTTGCGCAATTGCCATCTGCTTGCCATCGCCCCGGAGGCCGAAGCGGCGCAGGATTTTCTGGAAGAATTGCGCGACGTTAGCGCCCTGCCCTTTGCTGGAGCGATCGCGTCGCCTGCGCTCGATGCGGGTTGGGGCGCGGTGCGTGCGGCGTTCAAGCCCGCTTTGACGGGCCTGTCGCTTTCCGGTGATGCGCTGGCCATGATTGGCAGCGCCAATTCGCACGAGCCGGGCTGGGCGGCGGCGATTCGGGCGGGGTTCCTGCCCGGTGAGGTTTTCTTTGAAAGGGCCGCTTAGGCCACCTCTCGTAAGGGTGGTTTCCGTTTCGTCATGCGGCCAGATGCCGCCGAAAACGATGCCAGAATTTGGCGGACGCGGCGTCGGTTGGCGCTAACATGACGATTTTACCCTGTTTCCGCGCGAGCGTAGCCTGTAACACAGGCCGGGAGAGCTGGAATCGTCCGACCGGGCGACCATGAACAAGCTGAAGGAGACCACGAGAATGAAGGTGCTTGTGCCTGTCAAACGCGTGATTGACTATAACGTGAAAGTCCGCGTCAAAGCGGATGGCAGCGGTGTCGATCTTGCCAACGTGAAAATGTCGATGAACCCGTTCGACGAAATTGCCGTCGAAGAGGCGATCCGCCTCAAAGAAGCGGGCAAGGCCGATGAAGTGGTCGCCGTTTCAATCGGCGTGAAGCAAGCGCAGGAAACCCTGCGCACGGCGCTGGCCATGGGTGCGGACCGCGCCATTCTGGTTGTGGCTGCCGATGACGTTCACACCGATATTGAGCCGCTTGCCGTGGCCAAGATCCTGGCCAAGGTTGTTGAAGAAGAACAGCCCGGCGTTGTTCTGGCCGGTAAACAGGCGATCGACAACGACATGAACGCCACCGGTCAGATGCTGAGCGCCCTGCTCGGTTGGTCTCAGGCGACTTTTGCCAGCGAGCTCGACATCGAGGGCGACAGCGCAAAAGTAACCCGCGAAGTTGATGGCGGTTTGCAAACGATCAGCGTCAAGATGCCGACCATTGTGACGGTTGATTTGCGCCTGAACGAGCCGCGTTATGCGTCGCTGCCCAACATCATGAAGGCCAAGAAAAAGCCGCTGGATGAGAAAACCGCCGCCGACTACGGCGTCGATGTCACACCGCGCCTTGAGATCGTTTCGACCTCGGAGCCGGAAGCACGCAAAGCGGGCGAAATCGTTGGTTCGGTTGACGAACTTGTCGCGAAACTCAAGGAAGCGGGGGCAGTATAATGGCAGTTCTTCTTCTTGCAGAAGTCAACAATGGCGAACTGGCGATGGACGCCACCGCCAAGGCCGTCACCGCCGCGAAGGCATTGGGTGACGTCACCGTTTTGGCCGCGGGCGCAAGCGCCGCAGCGGCGGGCGAAGCCGCCGCCAAGATCGACGGCGTGGCCAAGGTTTTGGTTGCCGAAGACGCGAGCCTCGGCCACCGTCTTGCGGAATCGACCGCGGCGACCATCGTGGCGCTGGCCGGGGATTACGAACATATCGTCGCCCCCGCCACCACCGACGCCAAGAACGTGATGCCGCGCGTGGCCGCTCTTCTTGATGTGATGGTGCTGTCGGATGTGTCCGGCGTTGTCGATGCCAACACGTTTGAGCGCCCGATTTATGCCGGGAACGCGATCCAGACGGTGAAATCGTCGGATGCCAAGAAGGTCATCACCTTCCGCACATCGACGTTTGACGCCGCTGGTGAGGGTGGGTCTGCATCGGTTGAAACCGCGTCGGCGGCTGCTGATCCGGGCCTGTCGAGCTGGGTTGAAGACAAGGTGGCCGAAAGCGACCGCCCTGAGCTTACCTCGGCTGGTGTGGTTGTATCCGGTGGTCGCGGTGTCGGCTCGGAAGATGACTTTAAGCTGATCGAGCAACTGGCTGACAAGCTGGGCGCTGCTGTTGGTGCTTCGCGCGCTGCGGTTGACTCGGGCTATGCTCCGAACGATTGGCAGGTTGGTCAGACCGGCAAAGTGGTTGCCCCCGATCTTTATGTCGCGGTCGGTATTTCCGGCGCGATCCAGCACCTTGCTGGTATGAAAGATTCGAAAATCATCGTGGCGATCAACAAAGACGAGGAAGCGCCGATCTTCCAAGTCGCCGATTACGGCCTTGTGGCGGATCTGTTTACCGCTGTGCCAGAGCTGATCGAAAAGCTCTGACGGGGGATGGTGGGGTGAAACCCCACCCTACGACATAAGAGAGGCCCGCCGGTTTTGGCGGGCCTCTTTTTTGTTGGCTGTTCGTGAAGGGGTTGGCCGTGTTGGCGGCAGCGCCTGTTCACATGGCTTAAAGCTTGCCAAGCAATGCCAGCGCGGTTTCGTCATGGGCGGCGGGGCCAAGCATGCCCTGTGCCGCCGGGGATTCGAATTCCGAAAAGACCATGCCCTTGACCCCACGCGCGAGGGCCTTGGGGCTTGCCACCACCTCGACCACGTCGCGCACGCGCGGGCGCAACCGTTCGATCATCCAGCGTTCAACCGCGAAGGGATCATCGCGGACCTTGGTCAGGTCGGTTGCCTTTTCAGGCGTGTGATCCGCAAGCCAGAGCAATATGACGTCTGAGCCGAGCTTGGACAAAAGAAACTCCATCCGCGCCAGCCAGGCCTGCTGCACCTCTTGAATGATCAGCGCAAACCGCTCTGGCGCGATGGCGGCCAGACTGGCCAGCATATGGCGCGTAAAGTGGAAGTCGGTAAAATCCACATCACGAAACACCGAGCGCATCAGGGCCGAGGCACGCAGAAACCTGTCATTGCGGCGCGGATGCACCGAATAGAACCGGTTGGTCAGGTTATGCGCCCCCATGACCTGCACCACCGTGGTGCTGGCCTTGGCCGCGATAGAAAGCACAATTTCATCATTCAGAAAAACATCGACCCCGGCGTTTGGCTGTCCGAAATTCACGCAAGGCTTTCCCAGCGCGGTTTCGACCAGAGCCGGAAAAGGATCGGCGATGAATTTGCCGTAGGTTTCTGTCCCTCCGATGAAGGTTAGATACCCTTCGTCAAGCTTGCGCAGAGGTCCGCGAAACACCAGTTTGCTGTCACCATATCGGCACGGGTTATAGTCAAGGAGCCCGCTCCCCAAGTTCTCAAAGGTCATTACACCCACCAAATAATTTCTCACCCGGCGCGGAGAATCGCAGAAACCCCTTACAGAAAGGCTAATGCGCGAATTCATCGCGTTTTTTAGCGATCAGCGGAGGCGCGCGGGGCCGGTTGGCTGGGGGCTAGGACTTGCGGTGGGCGGCGAGCCGTGCCTATTCTCAACCCGACCAGAAGGCATGGGGCAAAAGCATGGACATCAAGAAAGTCGGCGTAATCGGAGCGGGGCAAATGGGCAACGGGATTGCTCATGTGATGGCGCTGGCGGGGTATGATGTGCTGCTCAACGATGTCAGCAGCGAGGCGCTTGAGGCGGCGACCGGGCGGATCGAGAGAAACATGGGCCGCCAAGCCGGGCGCGGGCTGATCACCGACGAAGAGATGATGGCCGGGTTGAAGCGGATCAAGCCGACGCAGGATCTGCCCGAGCTGGGCACCAGCGATCTGGTGATTGAAAGCGCGACCGAGAATGAGGCGATCAAGAACAAGATCCTTGAGGGGTTGGTGCCGCATCTGGCCGAGCATACGATCCTGACCTCGAACACGTCGTCGATTTCGATTACCCGGCTGGCAAGCCGGACGGATCGGCCGGAAAAATTCATGGGGTTCCATTTTATGAACCCCGTGCCGCTGATGAAGCTGGTCGAGTTGATCCGTGGAATTGCGACGGACCAGCCGACTTATGACGCCTGTTTCGCGGTGGTCGAACGGCTGGGCAAGACTGCGGCGAGCGCCGAGGATTATCCCGCGTTCATCGTTAACCGCATCCTGATCCCGATGATCAACGAGGCGTGTTATGCGCTTTATGAAGGGGTGGGCAATGTGGCGTCGATCGACAACGCGATGAAGCTGGGTGCAAACCATCCGATGGGGCCGCTTGAGCTGGGTGATTTTATCGGGCTCGATACCTGTCTGGCGATCATGCATGTGTTGCATGACGGTTTGGCGGATACGAAATACCGCCCCTGCCCGCTGTTGACGAAATATGTCGAGGCTGGCTGGCTGGGCAAGAAGACGGGCCGTGGGTTTTACGACTATCGCGGTGATGCGCCCGTGCCGACGCGCTAAGGCGCTGTTAACGGGGGCGTTGCGAAGCGGAAGGCGGACACGTGACGCGGCGTTCAGTGCCGTGGGGTCAGGCTTTACCCGCCGAGGTGCTCTGCGGTTAGCTTGTCAGTATGGACGCAGACCACATCACCGCAGACCACATCACCATTGAGACCGGTGGCGGCCCGATTGAGGCGCTGTATTACCGTTCGCCCAAGGCGACCACGGTGGCGGTGTTAAACCCGGCGACGGGCGTGCCGCAGAGATATTACCGCCATTTTGCCACGTGGCTGACGGATCAGGGCATTTCCTGTCTCACCTACGATTATCGCGGCTTTGGCGCCTCGGCCCGGGGGCCGATCCAGGACGTGCGCTTGAGCATGGCCGACTGGGGCATTCACGACCAGCAGGCGGCGCGAGATTGGCTGAGTGAGGACCGACCGGGCCTGCCGCTCTGGGTGATCGGGCATAGCCTTGGCGGGTTCATGCTTGGCTATCAAACTGGGCTGGAGCGGATCGCGCGGGTGATTGCGGTGTGCTCAGGGCCGATTCACCATTCGGACCATCCGTGGCCTTATCAGGCCTCGGCGCGGTTCTTCTGGTTTGCTTTGGGGCCCGCGTTATTGGCCACAACCAGCTATTTGCCGGGGCGGTTTTCGGGCTTGGGTGCGGATGTGCCGGGGCCGGTGTTCCGACAGTGGAAACGCTGGTGCACGACGCGGGGGTTTCATTTGGCGGACAAGAGCCTGCCCGCTCATGATGCCAGCGCGTTGACGGCGGAGTTGCGCACAGTATCGCCGCTCGATGACGAGATGATCCCGCCGCATGTGGTTGAAAAGCTGGCCATGTTTTATCCAGAGGCCGCGCAAACGCATGTGGTTCTGGACCCCAAGGCCTATGGGCTGGGCAAGGTTGGGCATCTTGCCATGTTCGCCAAGCGTAACGCGGCACTGTGGCCTGCGATGGTCGGGATTGACAGCGCGGTTTGAAACCGCCGCTTGGCGCGGTATGCTGGGGATACGAAACGTGCGGGGGTTTGCGGTGAAGCGGTTTTTTCGATGAGTGTTGCCATGTTGATCAGTGGGTTGATCAGTGGCGCAGCGATGGCGCAGGACCTTATTGCGCCGACGTATATTTTGGACAGTTACGGTGTCTACTGCGGGATCGAGGGGCCAAAGCAGAAGCTGGCGGCGCCGGGCACGGTGTTGGGCTATATTCAGGTGACCGAAGCGGACACCACAGCCACGGTGCAGACAACGCGGGTGCCTGCCGCTCTTGGGCTGTCGTTCGGCGTGTCGATCCGGCTGGCGGAGGAGCAGAGCAACACGGCGGTCGAGTTTCGCGTCACCCACCCCACGGGTCGGCCCGGTGAGCGGATCACCGAACGCTGGACCACACAGCTTAGCGGTGCGGGGCCGTCGTTGAACCGGTTCGCTTTTGACTATCCCGAAGAGTTGATCCTTGGGCTTTGGGTGTTGGAAGTGGTGCAGGCGGGGGAGGTCGTTTTGCGCAAAAGCTTTGACGTGGTTGCGCCGGAGGCGGCGGCAGATGTCCTGTCGCAATGTTCGGGCTATACGCCGGTTTCGTAACGACAGGAGCAGCGGGAGCGCCCCCTACCCCATCAGCCCGCGACGGATCAGGTTGAGCCCGGCGATGATCAGCACCACCATCGTGGCGCGACGGAACAGGGTTTGATCAATCCGGTCCTGTATCGCAAAGCCGAGTGCCATGCCCGCAAGCGCTGGAAGGCAGAGCGCGACGGAGAAGGGGAATGTCTCCCAACGCATGACGCCAGAGCCGATATGGGCCAGCAAAAGCACCACCGAGCCGAGCCCGTAGAGCACGCCTTGGATGCGTACGGAATCGCGCTTGGGCGTGCCGAGGGCGGTGAGATAGAGCACCGTGGGTGGGCCCCATGTGCCGGAAAACCCGCCCATCGCCCCGGCGACGAGGGCTGTGCCCGCCTCGCTCCGGCGCGAGGATTTCAGCACGGTTGGACGCCAGCCAAAGAGTTGCAGCGTCGTAAAGAACACCACCGGTGCGCCGATCAGGATAAGCATCACCGGCACCGGGATCACCCGCACCATTTGCGCCGAAAGCGCGAGGGCGATGCCGCCCACGATCATGAACAGGCGGAAATCGAGGATCGAGCGCAATGCCTCGGCCGGGCCTTGGCGCAGGGCCTGCCAGCTGTTGGCGAGCACGGTTGGTATGATCAGCCCGGCCAGCGCCAGTTCCGGGGCGATCACGCTTCCCAACAGGGAGATCATGATCATCGGCATGGCAAAGCCGACCACCCCTTTGACCAGACCGGCGAACAGGGTGATCGCAAAGCAAAACACCAAGGCGTCGAGCGAGAGACCGGGCGAGAGCAGGGTAAGAAGTGCGTCCATGGGCAGATGTGTAGTCGGTGTTGCGGGCCGACGCAGCCGCAAAATTCCAGCCCGTTTTTGAACGCCGCGCAAGAAATGAAAAATATCACGCCGCTTTGCAGCATTAATGTTGCGCTGCACCTGCAAAATGACTAAACCCTCCGGGTGACACGCAAGAGAGACTGATTCATGCCCAAAGATATGAGCGGACCCGCCATGACAGACATCCTTCTTCCCGATCTTCTGAGCCTGACGGCGGCGGCGGTTGCGCCGAGTGAAGCCGTTTTGGAAAAAGCGTTGGCCAAGCTGCGCGAAACGGTAAGCGAGGACGGGCGGGTTTCGGCCAAGCTTTTGGAGGCGAACCAAGGTGCGGCGCATGGTGTGGCATGGCTTGCCACCTATGTTGAGGCGCTGCGCCAGATGCAGAAATGGGCCGAAAAGGTCAAAGAAGACGGCAAGTTCGGCGAGGTTGAACAGCTTATCCACCAGATCGCATTCGGTGAATACCTGCACCAGATCGCGGGCGGCATCCCGATGAACCAAGGCGAGGTTGTGCGCCTTCAGGAGATGGGCCTTGGCTGGGACGCTCTAAGCGGCTTTCAATGCGCCGAAGTGCAGACATTGATGGCACGCGGCAACACGCAGCACGCGCGCACAGCGCTTGTCGCGTTGATGCAGGAGCGCAGCGCGGAGATCACCGTGGGCGCGACCGGGCTGGACGAAGAGCTGGAGATGATCCGCGAGCAGTTCCGCCGCTATGCCGTTGAAAAGGTGGAGCCTTTTGCCCATGACTGGCATCTCAACGACGAATTGATCCCGATGGAGGTGATCGAGGAACTGGCCGAGATGGGTGTCTTTGGCCTGACGATCCCCGAGGAATACGGCGGGCTTGGCCTGTCCAAGGCGTCGATGGTGGTGGTGAGCGAAGAGTTGAGCCGTGGCTATATCGGCGTTGGCTCGCTTGGCACCCGCTCGGAGATTGCGGCCGAGTTGATCGAGGGCGGCGGCACCGACGCGCAGAAGGAACATTGGCTGCCCAAGATTGCCAGTGCCGAGATCCTGCCGACCGCCGTGTTTACCGAACCCAACACCGGCTCGGACCTAGGCGCGTTGCGCACGCGGGCTGTGAAAGACGGCGATGATTACCGCGTCACCGGCAATAAGACATGGATCACCCATGCGGCACGCACCCATGTGATGACCTTGCTGGCGCGGACCGACCCGGAGACCACCGACCATCGCGGGTTGAGCATGTTTCTGGCCGAAAAGACGCCGGGCGACGATGCGGCCCCCTTCCCCACCGAGGGCATGTCGGGCGGCGAGATCGAGGTTCTCGGCTATCGCGGGATGAAGGAATACGAGCTTGGTTTCGACAATTTCCACGTCAAGGGCGAGAACCTTTTGGGGGGCGTCGAGGGTCAGGGCTTTAAGCAGCTGATGAAGACCTTTGAGGCGGCGCGTATCCAGACCGCCGCGCGGGCGATTGGCGTGGCGCAATCGGCGTTGGATCAGGGGATGCAATACGCCCAAGATCGCAAGCAGTTCGGCAAGTCGTTGATTGATTTTCCACGGGTGTCGAGCAAGCTGGCTATGATGGCGGTTGAGATCATGGTGGCGCGGCAGCTGACCTATTTCAGCGCGTGGGAGAAAGACCACGGGCAGCGCTGTGACCTTGAGGCCGGGATGGCGAAGCTTTTGGGCGCGCGCGTGGCCTGGGCGGCGGCGGACAATGCGTTGCAGATCCATGGCGGCAACGGTTTCGCGCTGGAGTACAAAATCTCGCGGATCTTGTGTGATGCGCGGATTTTGAACATTTTCGAAGGTGCTGCGGAAATTCAGGCGCAGGTGATTACGCGGCGTTTGCTGGGGTAAGCCTTGGCGGGCGGGGCTTGGCCTGCGCGGTTTGAGGCGTGGGGGGCAGCCTCCACACCGCTGTTATTAATGGGGCAAGCCTCCAAACCGCAGTGATAAATGGGGGCAGCCCCCCAAACCACTGTAGCAGGTGGGGGGCCAGCCCCCACACCCCCCGGGATATTTACAGTCAGATGAAGCATGGGCGTGGTGGGCTTCGGGCCCGCTGCGGTTTTGGGCTGTTGTTAGGGGGCACGCGAAATATGCTGCGGCGGGGCTTGACCTTCCAGTGAGGGGAAGCCCTATCTGAGAAGCGGACAATTCAAAGGACTGCTGTGATGACCGCCCTCAGGGATATGAAGCTTTCGATCGCGAATTTGAGCTGTGCCTCTTGTGTGGGGCGCGCGACCAAGGCGTTGGAGCGCGTTGAGGGGGTTGAGCGGGTTGCTGTCAATCTGGCCACGCAGAGTGCGATGGTTCAATTTGCGGAACCGGCCGGGGCGGGCGAGATTGTCACGGCGTTGCGCGAGGCGGGGTATCCGGCGCGGGAGGCGCGCGTTGTTTTTGAGATCGAGGGGATGAACTGTGCCTCATGCGTGGGGCGGGTTGAGACGGCGTTGGGCGCGGTCGAGGGGGTTCGCGATGTGGCTGTGAACCTTGCCAGCGAAACCGCGACGGTTGGGTTTCTTGAGGGCGCGGCAACGGTTGAGGACTTGCGGGCAGCGGCGGGAGCCGCGGGCTATCCCGCGACGTTGCGCGAAGGGCGCGGGGATGGCGGCATAGCGGAGCGCAAGGAGGCGGAGGCTACGGGGCTGAAGCGGGATTTGTGGATCGCGGCGGTGCTGACCCTGCCTGTGTTTCTTGTTGAGATGGGCGGGCATCTGTTTGCGCCGCTGCATCATTGGATCGCGGCCACGGTCGGGCAGCAGGTGAGCTGGGTGGCGCAATTCGTGCTGGTCACGCTGGTTTTGGTTGGGCCGGGGCGGAGGTTTTATGCCCATGGGGTGCCCGCGTTGTTGCGCGGGGCGCCGGATATGAACAGCCTTGTCGCGATGGGCACGGCGGCGGCGTATCTCTTTTCCGTGGTGGCGACCTTTCTGCCGGGTGTTTTGCCGGCAGGGAGCCGGGCCGTTTATTACGAAGCGGCGGCGGTGATTGTTGTTTTGATCCTTTTGGGGCGGTTTCTTGAGGCGCGCGCGAAAGGCCGCACGGGGGCGGCGATTGCGCGGTTGGTGGATTTGTCACCCAAGACGGCGATTGTGCGCCGGGGCGGGCAGGATGGCGGGGAAAATGGCGGGCAGGATCAGGAGATTGCCGCGAGCGAGGTCGAGGCGGGCGACATTGTTGTGCTGCGCCCCGGGGCGCGGGTGCCTGTGGATGGCATAATTGCCAGCGGACAAAGCCATGTTGATGAGAGCATGATCAGCGGCGAGCCTGTGCCGGTGGCGAAGGCCGAGGGTGACAGCGTGACCGGCGGCACGATCAACGGCAACGGGGCGCTGGTTTTCCGTGCCACAGCCGTGGGGCGCGACACCACCTTGGCGCGGATCGTGCGCATAGTGGAGGAGGCGCAGGCGGCCAAGCTGCCGATTCAGGGGTTGGTTGACCGGATCACGCTTTGGTTTGTGCCCGGGGTCATGGCGCTGGCGGCGGTGACGGTTTTGGTGTGGCTGGTCTTTGGCCCCGCGCCCGCGCTCAGCCATGCGCTGGTGGCGGGGGTGGCGGTGTTGATCATCGCCTGCCCCTGCGCGATGGGGCTGGCGACGCCGACCTCGATCATGGTGGGGACCGGGCGCGCGGCAGAAATGGGTGTGTTGTTTCGCAAGGGCGACGCGTTGCAGGCGCTGCAAGGGGTTGGGATCGTGGGGTTTGACAAGACCGGAACGCTGACCGAGGGGCGCCCGACACTAACCGATTTCGAGCTGGTGGCGGGGTTTGAGCGGGGCGAGGTTTTGCGCCTGATCGGGGCGGTTGAGGGGCAATCGGAGCATCCGATTGCGCGGGCGATCGAGGCGGCAGCGCAAGATGAATGCGGCGCGTTGCCCGCGGTGACAGGGTTTCAGGCCGAGACAGGATTTGGCGTGCGCGGCGACGTGGCAGGCACCGCCGTGATGATCGGCGCCGCGCGGTTGATGGCGCGCGAGGGCATCAAGACCGGCGCGATGACCGAGCGGGCCAAGGCAATGGCAGACGCCGGTAAAACCCCGCTTTTCGCCGCGATCAACGGACAGTTGGCCGCTCTTGTCGCGGTGGCGGACCCGTTGAAGCCGACGACCAAGGCGGCGATCCGGGCCTTGCACGACATGGGCGTGACAATCGCGATGATCACCGGCGACACCCGCGCCACCGCCGAGGCCATCGCAAAGGACGCCGGTATTGATATCGTCGAGGCCGACTGTCTGCCCGAGGATAAGGTCAATGCTCTGGACAGGCTGCGCGGGCGTGATGGGACGCTGGCGTTTGTCGGTGACGGGATCAATGATGCGCCAGCGCTGGCGCATGCCGATGTCGGCTTGGCGATTGGCACCGGCACGGATGTGGCGGTTGAGGCCGCCGACGTGGTGTTGATGCGCGGCGATCTGGCCGGGGTGGTCAACGCGATTGGCGCGTCACGCGCAACGATGCGCAACATCCGTCAGAACCTGTTTTGGGCCTTCGCCTATAACGCGGCGTTGATCCCGGTGGCGGCGGGGGTGCTTTACCCGGCGTTTGGGGTGCAGCTTTCGCCGATGCTGGGCGCGGGGGCGATGGCGTTAAGCTCGGTCTTTGTGGTGAGCAACGCGTTGCGGTTGCGCCGATTGGCACCGCTGATGAAGGAGGCCACGCCATGAACATCGGTGATGTCGCCGAGGCGAGCGGGCTTCCGGCGAAAACCATCCGCTATTACGAGGATATCGGGTTGGTGACGCCACAGAGGGCGGCCAATGGATACCGCCGGTTTCGCGACAGTGATCTGCACAAGCTGCGCTTTCTCGGGCGGGCGCGTGGGCTTGGGTTTTCGATCGAGGATTGCCGCGCGTTGCTGGCGCTTTATGAAGATAACGGGCGGGCGTCGGCGGATGTGAAGGCCATTGCGCGCGACCATTTGGGCGTGATCGAGGTCAAGATCGCGGAGCTGCGCCAGATGCAGGAGACGCTGTCGCATCTGGTGGCGCATTGCGCGGGCGATGACAGGCCCGATTGCCCGATCCTGAACGATCTATCCGCGCCGGAGGTTGGGCGGGGGTAGCGCGCCTTCCCCGCCCCTGCCCCTCCCTGCGCCGTTCGACATGAAAAAACCCGCCCCGGATCAACACCGGAGCGGGCTTTGTTTTGCGTGTTTGCCGCGTGAAAGCGCTTAGGCTTCGGCGGGTTCCCAAGGCCGGGTGAAGGCGCTGAGCGATTTTCCGATCTCTTCTGACGAGGCACCGTTGGCTGTGACCTGCGCCACCAACCCGCGTTTCTTGTCGTCGATCACCGAAGTGACGCGCGCCGCGCAGTTGTTTTTCTCCAAGGTGGCGTTATAGACCCGCGTGATCGCGCTTTTGCGCAGATCGGGTTTGAACACTTTGCCGACCGCCGTTTTGGGCAGTTCGTCAAGGATTTCAACGTGTTTCGGAATCGCCGCACGCTCGTGAATGTGGCGTTGGGCGTGGGCGTCGAGGTCTTCGACCGTGGCGGTGGCGCCTTCGATCAGTTCGACATAGACGCAAGGCACCTCGCCCGCGTGGGCGTCGGGCTGACCGATGGCACCGGCAAAGGCGACGTCGGAATGCGACAAGAGCGCGTCTTCGATTTCGGCGGGGTCGATGTTGTGACCGCCGCGAATGATCAGATCCTTGGCGCGGCCCGTGATCCAGAGGTAGCCATCGGCGTCAAGCCGCCCGAGGTCACCCGTGCGCAGGTAGCTGCGGTTGCCGATCTCGTGATAGAGATCGCGGTTCTTGACCTCTTCGGTATAGGTATTGCCGTCAAAGACACCGGGGTTGGAGACGCAGATCTCGCCCACCTCATCCACCGCCTTTTCAACCGGTCCGCTATCGCCATCCGCAAGGATGCGGATATCGGTATAGGGGAAGGGAATGCCGACCGAGCCAATTTTCTTTTCGCCATCGACGGGGTTGCAGCTTACCAGCACCGTTGCCTCGGTCAGGCCGTAGCCTTCGATGATGTTGATGCCGGTCGATTTGGTGAAGCGGTTGAACAGTTCAAGCGGCATCGGGGCCGAACCGGAAAAGGCGTTTTTCACGGTCGACAGATCGGCATTCACCGGCTTTTGCATCAGCGCCGAAACGGCGGTGGGCACGGTGATGATAAAGGTGGTTTTCCAGCGCTCGCAGAGCTTCCAGAAGTTATCGAACACGCCTTCGCCGCGATAGCCCGCAGGCGTGGGAAAGACCACATGCGCGCCGGATTTGATGACCGCGATCAGGATCACGTGACAGGCAAATACGTGGAAGAGCGGCAGCGGGCACATGATGCTTTCTTCTTCGGTATAAAGCAGTTCGTCGCCGATCCAGCCCTGATAGATAATGCCGGAGTTCTTGTGCTGTGCCACCTTGGGCATGCCCGTCGTGCCGCCGGTATGGAAATAGGCGGCGACGCGGTCTTCCTTGACGTCTTCGAAGGTCAGCGTCTTGGGCTGTTTGGCGATCTCGGCGTTGAAGTCTTTTACATCGGCGTGATGTTTGCCCGGCACCTTGGGACGCACCAGCGGCACGATCCAGCTTTTGGGCGGGGAGAGGTAGCGGTTGAGATCGACCGTCAGGATGGTGTGCACATTGGGCGCGTGGCGCACCGCTTCGGCGGTTTTCTGGGCGATGTCGGTTTTCGGGAAGGCGCGCAGGGTGACCACGACCTTGGCATTGGTTTCGCGCAGGATCGCGCCGATCTGTTCCGGCTCCAAGAGCGGGTTGATCGGGTTGACGATGCCCGCCACCATGCCGCCGATCAGGGCCAGCGTGGTTTCGGTGGCGTTGGGCATGATCAACGCGACGACGTCGTCTTTGCCCACTTTGAGCGAGCGGAACAGGTTCGCGGTCTGGCAGACCTTTTCGTGGAATTCGTTCCACGTCAGGGTTTCGGCCTTGGCATCCGGTTCGGACAGCAGTTGATAGCTGACCGCAGGACGCGAGCCGAACTTGTCGCGGGTCTGGCTCAGCATCTCGTAGATGGTGGTGGGCAGCTCACGCTCCTCGTAGGGCATGGCGTTGGTTACATCTAGGCTGTCTTGCAGCGTGGCAAATGTCATATTGGTCCTCCCCGGCGGCCGCGCGAGGCGGCCTATTTCTCCCTGACGCGTATATTGAAAGGGAATGACGGCTCACGCAAGGGTAGTGAGGGACTCTTCACAGTGGTTTGCGTAACGTCAGTTTGCAAGGCGCGCCCTTGCCCGCATACGGGGCCGCATATGGGGCCGCGTTGGGAGCTGGATTTGGGCGCCGCCCCCTATCCGCTTGCTTTGGCAATGCGCGCTATTTAGACATGGTCGACCTCCCTCTTACAGGACACACGCCATGAAGCTCGCCACTGCCACTTATGACATGACCTGGTTGCCCGATTGGCAGGCTTATGAGGCCAAGATAACCGCTTGGGTGAGCGATGCGGTCAAGCAAGGCGCGGATCTTTTGATGTTTCCCGAATACGGCGCGAACGAGCTGGCCGCATTGGAGGGCGAAGCGGCGGCAACATCGCCGCAGGGGTCGATCGACGCCATCGGCAAGTGGCTGGACCCGTTTGAGGCGCTGTTTTCCAAGCTGGCGCAGGCGCATGGCGTGCATATCCTTGCCCCGTCCGCGCCGGTGCGCGAGGATCAGCGCGTGGTCAACCGGGCCGGTTTCTTCGCCCCCGACGGCAAGGTCGGCTGGCAAGACAAGCAGATCATGACGCGGTGGGAACGCGACGAATGGAAGATCGCCCCCGGCGGGCCGCTGCAAGTGTTTGACACGACGCTCGGCAAAATCGGCATTCTGATCTGTTATGACAGCGAATTTCCCCTGCTGGGCAAGGCCTTGGCCGATGCGGGGGCGGAGGTGATCCTTGTCCCCTCGGCCACCGAGGCGCTGGAGGGGTATTGGCGCGTGCGGGTTGGCACGATGGCGCGCGCGCTTGAGTTGCAGTGTGTGACGGCGATGGCCTCTCTCACGGGGGGCGACCCGCGGCTTTATGCGGTTGAGGAAGACACCGGCGCCGGCGGTATCTTTGGCCCGATGGACAGAGGGTTTCCAGCCGATGGTGTGATCGCGCTTGGTGCGCATGACGTGCCGGGCTGGACCCTTGGCGAGGTTGATCTGCAAAAGGTGCGCGATGTGCGTGCCGATGGCCGGGTTTTGAACCTGAGCCACTGGGGCGAGCAGCGCCCCCGTGTCGAGCAGGTCGCAAAGGTAACGCTTCGCTGATAACCCCCTTGAAAACCTGCTAAAAAGGGCGCATCTAGTGCTCGCCCGCGATATGAGGCGGGTTGTGTAGCAAAGGAGAGACCATGGCCAAGGAAGAACTGCTCGAATTTCCAGGCGTCGTAAAGGAACTCCTGCCGAATGCGACATTCCTGGTCGAGCTGGAAAACGGCCATACGATCATCGCACACACGGCAGGTAAAATGCGCAAGAACCGTATCCGGGTTCTGGCAGGCGACAAGGTGCAAGTTGAAATGACACCTTATGATTTGACCAAAGGTCGGATCAACTATCGCTTCAAATAAGCGCAAAGCGTTATGCGCCATGGGTGAGCGGTATTGCCAATGGCGCGACGCGGCCCGTGTTGGCAGCCGGCACAGTTTGCATGGTCTGCACAGTCGACACCGTGCCCTGACCGATGGGAACAGCACAGATGGCTGAAACCTCGCCCAAACTCATTCTCGGATCGGGAAGTCCGCGCCGCAAGGAATTGCTGGCGCAGATTGGCGTTGTCGCTGACGATATCCGCCCCCCCGAGATTGACGAAACCCCGCATAAAGGCGAGTTGCCCCGCCCCTATTGCGCCCGTATGGCGCGCGAAAAGGTGGCGGCGGTGCGCGCGGATGCGGATGATGTGGTGCTTTGCGCCGATACCACCGTGGCGCTTGGCCGCCGGATCATGGGCAAGCCCGAGGACGCCGCCGAGGCGCGCGCTTTTCTGGAGGCGATGTCCGGGCGCCGGCACCGGGTGATCACCGCCGTGGCGCTGCGCCGGGGTGAGCGGCTTTGGGAGCGTGACGTGGTGACCCATGTCAAAATGAAACGCCTGTCAGAGGCCGAGCTTGATGGCTATCTCGCCAGCGGCGATTGGCAGGGCAAGGCCGGGGGCTATGGCATACAGGGACCAGCCGGGGCGCTGATCCCGTGGATTTCCGGCTCGTTTACTGCAGTTGTCGGCCTGCCGCTGGCCGAAACCGCAGGGCTGTTACAGGCGGCGGGCTATCCTGTTTGGGGGACACCATGAAGGGACGGCAGATCATTCTGGACCATTTTGAGGGGCGCGAGGCCGCGGCCCTGATGGTTGATGGGCGGTTGGAAGACTTCCTGATCGCTTATGACGCGCCACGCCCCGGCACGATCTATCGCGCGGTGGCACAGCGCCCGATGAAGGGCCAAGGCGGCGTGATCGTAACCACGCCCGACGGGCCGGGTTTCCTGCGTCAGATCAAGGGGATCGCGCCGGGGGATACGCTTTTGGTGCAGGTCACCGGCTATGCCGAAGACGGCAAGGCATTGCCTGTGAGCGAGAAGGCCCTGTTCAAGAGCCGCTATGCGATTGTGACGCCTGATGCTCCGGGGCTCAACATCTCGCGCGCCATTCGCGACGATGACCGGCGCGACGAGCTTATGGTGATCGCCAAAGAGGAAATGGCCGGTTGTGATTATGGGCTGATCCTGCGCTCGGCCTGTTTTGGGGCCGATGATGGCGAGATAGCCGAAGATATCGCCGCGATGCGTGCTCTCGCCGAGGAGGTGTTTTCGGCGCGCGAGGGTGAGGCTGCGATGCTGTCCCAAGGCGACAATCCGCATGTCATGGCGTGGCGCGACTGGTCAGAGCCCGCCGATGTGGTGACCGAAGCGGGCGGTTTTGAGCACTGTGGCGTGCTTGATGCGCTGGCCGCGCTTGAGCAGGCCGAAAGTCCCCTGCCCGGCGGTGGTTCGTTGTTCGTGGAGCCGACCCGCGCCTTGGTCGCAGTCGATGTGAACACCGGCGGCGATACCTCGCTGGCAGCAGGCTTGAAAGCCAACCTTGCCACGGCGCAGGCGTTGCCGCGTCAGCTGCGTCTGCGCGGGCTTGGCGGGCAGATTGTGATCGACCTTGCGCCGATGCCCAAGAAGGACCGCCGCGGGTTCGAAGCCGCCCTGCGCAAGGCGCTGAGGGCTGATGGGGTTGATACAGTGCTGGCCGGGTTCACCCCGCTGGGTCACTATGAATTGCAACGCAAACGCGCCCGCCTGCCGCTGCACGAGGTGCTGGGGTGAGCTGTCCGATCTGCTCCAAGGCGAGCGTTCAGGCCTATCGCCCGTTCTGCTCCAAACGCTGCGCCGATCTCGATTTGGCGAAATGGCTGAACGAGGGCTATGCCGTGCCATCGAACGACCCGGAAGACATTGCCGAGGCGCACGACGCCCTATTGCGCGCGGGCGAAGAGACGCCGCCGAAAACACATTGATTTTTTCTCGCAATCCCTCTGGACAGCGCCCCCCGCTCGCCTAGAACGCCTGCACCCAAAGCGGCCAGCCGCTTGACCCGTGCCCGGGTAGCTCAGGGGTAGAGCAGTGGATTGAAAATCCTCGTGTCGGTGGTTCGATTCCGCCCCCGGGCACCATCGCTTCCATACCAAGAGGATCTTCACTCTGTCTGGGTGGAAGGAAAAGCCCTTCAATATCGCCGTTCAGCTCAACATCACGGCCTTGCGGGTCTTCGTTGGGGTAGATGATAACCTCATCGACCAGTTCTCGAACAGCAGTCATGACTTCCCGTTTGTAAGCATAATTGTCCTCAAGGGTGCTTGAAAGTAACTGGTTAATTACTTCTTTGTATCGTTTCATGCCTTCCTCAGGATCAATCGTTATTGGCTCCGGGGCAACGTCAAGTTGCCGCCTTTTTGTGCGTTCCTCGCTATCAAGTTCCAACAGTCTGACTTCGATAGCATCCGGTTCAACTCCTCTTTCCAAAAGTAGGAGTAACTTGCGCCGCGCTTCACTGATCTGAACTAGCCGTTTTTCTAGCTTGGGGCGTGTTTCGTCCAGTGTTGCCACGTGTCGCTTCAGATCCCCATTATAGGCTTTGATTGCAGGCTCTACGCAGTCGGCTTGGAGCAAATGCTCGTTCAGGGCATAGAGCACACAGTTGTCTATCAGTGAGCGTGAGATCAGTCTTCGGTTCGAACAGGTCGACCGCTCCCGTCGCGCACTACATCCAAATTTTGTGTATTTTCCTCCGCCGATAGAAATGTATGAGGAACCGCACACTCCACATTTCATTAAGCCGCTCAAGAGGTGGTCAGAGCGCTTCTTGTACTTCGCGTTGATACGGTTGGGGAGGCGCGACTGAACTTTTTCCCAAATTTCCTGCTCGATGATCCGCAGCTCAGGTGCATCATATTCAAGCTTCTCGCCAGATTTTACGCGAATGACCTTTCGTCCGGTCTCGGGATTCCTCACCTTCTCAGTTTTGCCCCATACCCGTCGCCCTATATACAACGGGTTTCTCAGAATCCCGACTCCACGTTCGCGGTGGCCGTTGATGCTGCTGGCGTTCCAAACGCCTCCACGAGGCCCCGGAATATTCTCTGAATTAAGTTGTCCGGCAATCATCCGAGGAGAAAAGCCGTCTGCGTACATCTGGAAAATACGCTGTACAACTTTCGATTCATGCTCGTTAATTTTGTGCACGCCGGGTTCAACGGTTTTCTCATATCCATAGGAAATACCTCCAGCAGATTTGCCGCTTCTGAATTTTGCTGCCAGCCCTCTTTTTGTCTTCTGCGACAAATCCTTAAGGAACTGAGCGCTCATTGTGCCCTTGAAGCCAATATCAAGGTCACCAATTGTCTGACGTCAGCACCTATGGGACAGATATGAGGATTTGAATAACGGAGGGTTTCTGGTTCATCGTAGCCTTTAAGGAGCGAAGATGAACAAGAAGCCCGGAACATCGAAAGGCGCAGCTGACAAGCTGGTCAAAAACATCCGCCGCAAGACCCGCCAGACCTACTCGGCGGAGGAGAAGATCCGCATTGTTTTGGCCGGATTGCGCGGGGAGGAAAGCATCTCGGCGTTATGTCGCCGCGAGGGTATTTCTGACAGCCTGTATTACACTTGGTCGAAGGAATTCCTTGAGGCTGGAAAGCGTCGTCTTTCCGGCGACACGGCGCGTCAAGCGACATCGCCTGAGGTGAAGGAGTTGAGATCTGAGGCCATGGCCCTGAAGGAATGCGTGGCCGACCTCACCTTGGAAAACCGTCTGCTCAAAAAAAGCATGACAGGGGCTGGGGAGTTCGAGGAATGAGGTATCCAGCAACCGAGAAGTTGGAGATCATTCGCACAGTTGAAGGGTCGCATCTGCCAACCAAGAAGACCCTTGATATGCTGGGCATCCCGCGCACCACATTTTACCGATGGTATGACCGATATGTCGAAGGTGGCTTGGATGCCTTGGCAGATCGTTCGCCACGTCCAAAGTCGGTCTGGAACCGCATCCCTGATATCCGCCGTGACGATCTGATCGAGTTTGCGTTGGAGCATGAGGCACTGACCACACGCGAGCTGGCCGTTAAATATACCGATGAGAAGCGATATTTTGTCTCTGAATCATCGGTTTACCGCATCCTGAAAGCCGCTGATCTGATTACTGCGCCGGACTACGTGGTGATCAAGGCCGCCGATGAGTTCACGGACAAGACCACCGCCATCAACCAGATGTGGCAGACTGACTTCACCTACTTCAAGATCATTGGCTGGGGCTGGTATTACCTGTCCACCATCCTCGACGACTACAGCCGCTACATCATCGCCTGGAAGCTCTGCACGAACATGCGGGCCGAGGATGTGACCAGCACGATCGAGCTGGCGCTTCAGGCATCGGGCTGCGACCAGGCCGTGGTCCGACACAAACCCCGTCTGCTCAGCGACAACGGATCCTGTTACATCTCTGGCGATCTGGCCAAATGGCTGGAGGATCAGAAGATGGACCACGTTCGCGGAGCGCCATTCCACCCGCAAACCCAAGGCAAAATAGAACGATGGCATCAGACCATGAAGAACCGTGTTCTGCTGGAGAATTACTACCTGCCCGGTGATCTCGAGCGACAGATCGGGGCCTTCGTCGACTACTACAACAACCAGCGCTACCACGAGAGCCTGAATAACGTCACACCCGCCGACGTCTACTTTGGACGGGACAAAGCCATTCTGAGAGAAAGGGAGAAGATCAAGAAACTGACGATCCGACAACGCCGCTTGCAACATCAAAAACAAGCCGCATAATCAATCACGCAACCGAACCAGAGCCTCCAATGTTCAAGCCGCTCTGATGTCCCATTTTATATGACGACTGACAGCTATACCTGCGCGGCAAGCTTGCTCGATTTCGTATTGTAACCCTCACAATCGCTCCTCCTAAAGGTCAGAAAAAATCTTCGTGGCGAACTTCCAAGTCGTGGAGACGCCATAGTGGGTTCAAAACATGTTAGCCGAATTTTGGTCAAGTATTTGTTTTTGCTAAAATAATTTAGCACATCCTCGATCCTTGGAAAGAAGCACAACGTTCATCGAACGAGGGAAAGGTTGTTGGGCAATATGTGCCCGTCTTTCTCCGAGAATGGGAAAGTGCACATCTGAAGAAAAATAATTTCATACATACTCAGCGTTGTCAGCGTGGGTGCAACGCGGTGAACAGCGAATCGCGAACATCAATGCAAGGGTGATTCTCCGTCCCCTTGACGTCCGTAGCAGCCCGAAGAGCTGCGTTTCCGACAGTTCGTATCGTAAACCAGCCCCCTCTTTATGGGGTGATCCTCGCACCTTTACTCTGGGCGGCGAGCCATGGAGCGGCTATCCTCTTGTAGGTTGTGCACGCGGCACGTTAGGGACGGGTGCAAAAGCATTGAGGGCAGGAAATGGCATTTAAAAGAAGCAAATCGAAGCAAGACATTTTTGAGAACCCAATTGACCTATTCAGATCATTCTCTCGACGAGCGTACCCTTCTGAAATGCCGCATCAGCGAGCTATTATTCAGTCGTACGTAGAGAAAGCGTTAGACAAGGCAGATGTTGCCTTGCAACTTCCCACTGGAAGCGGAAAAACTCTGGTAGGAGCGATCATTGGAGAATGGCGTAGGCGTAAATTCAATGAGAGGGTAGTATTCTTGTGCCCCACGCGACAGCTAGTAAATCAAACTGTCGAACAATGCAGAGACAAGTACGGTATGGACGTTCTCGGCTTTACCGGCAGCAAGAAGAACTACGATCCAAGTGCCATTGCGGAATATCGACAGGGTCGGAAACTAGCGGTTACAACCTATCAAAGCCTATTCAACATCAACCCATTCTTTAATGATGCGGAGACGATCATCATCGATGACGCACATGCTGCGGAGAATTATATCGGGAAGATGTGGTCTTTAGAAATCAATGGCGCTGATAAAAATCACAAAGCTCTTTTTCAGTCGGTAGCAAATATTTTAAAGCCGCACATCGGGCGGCTCGATTACTCCATCCTAAGCGGAGATGTAAAATCATTCGCAGACGTCGGATGGGTAGACAAGATTCCTACTCCCGTCCTCGCTAAGATTATTGACCCATTGACTGAGGCGTTGGACGTTAACGCAGAGGATTCAAATCTTGTGTTCCCTTGGCGGCTGTTGCGAGGTCATCTTTCTGCGTGCCACATCTACTTATCTTATGGCGAGATTTTGATAAGACCGCTTATTCCGCCAACGTGGTCTCTGGACGTTTTTGAAAAAGCCTCCCACCGGATATATATGTCTGCGACGCTAGGTGAAGGGGGCGACTTAGAGAGACTTACAGGCCGTGAAGAGGTCTTTAGACTCGCTGCTCCAGCCGGTCACAACTTGGACAGTGTGGGTCGCCGCTTTTTCTTGTTTCCCGGTATGTCACTTCAAGATGCGGAAGCACAAGATTTACGATTGGAGCTCATTCAAAAAGCGGGTCGAGCTGTAATTCTGACGCCTAGCATGAAAGATGCCGCAAAAGCGAAAAGCAAGATCGAAGATATTGGCTATGATGTTTTCTCTGCGGAAGACATTGAGGATTCAAAGGCCGCGTTTGTGGGCTCTAAAAAAGCTGTTGCTGTGATGGCTGGTCGATACGATGGAATAGATTTTCCAAACGATGAATGTCGTCTGCTCTGTGTGGAGAACCTTCCGAAGGCGACAAATCTTCAAGAGAGATTCGTTTCTAAGAAGATGGGTGCGGAGCTGCTGCTTAATACTCGTATCCAGACCCGGGTGCTTCAGGCGATTGGTCGATGCACCCGAAGCCTGCAAGATCATTCAGCAGTGTTGATTTCGGGAGACGAGCTTCAGGATTATTTGACCGATAAAAACCGTAGACGTCACTTCTTACCTGAACTGCAGGCTGAAATTGATTTTGGGGTTGACCAATCTATAGACGTTGAGGCTTCCGATTTTAATGAGAATTTCGATGTGTTTCTCGAAAACGATGCAGATTGGCGTGACGTAGATGAGGATATTGTAGTAGCAACAAGGACTGCGGAAAAGATTCCTTTCCCCGCATCGGGCGAGCTAGCGGATGCCGTACGTAGTGAAGTTAAGTACCAGAAAGCAATCTGGGCATCGGACTATGAACAAGCGCTGAGGCATTCCAAAACAGTTCTGGAAAAATTGACCGGTCCAGAACTGCGGGGGTATCGTGCTCTGTGGCATTATCTCGCGGGTTCGGCAGCATATCTGCTTAGTGAGCAGGGCGATCCAAATGCGGGTGAGATATCTAAAGATCAATACCGAGCAGCGATTAAGGCCGCTAGCAACCTTCCTTGGACGTCAACGCTATTACCAAAAAGGGAGCTTGATGGACCTGAAAGCGAAATCGACTTCGAACTTTCGTTACAGGTTGAGCGAATAGAGAGTAAATTTCTACGGCTTGGGATCGCGCACGACAGGAAGTTTTCCGAGATTGAGAAGAATATTCTAGAGGGATTAGATCGTGAAGAACACTTCGAGAGCGCACAAGTAATGCTGGGTGAAATGCTAGGCTTTCTGGCTGGCAACGAAGAGACAGATGCTGCACCTGATCCGTGGTGGCTTGGAAACACTAAAGGCATTGTCTTTGAAGACTATGTAGGTGCTAAGCAAGACACCCTTGGCGCGGATAAAGCTCGGCAGGCCGCGAGCCATCCAATCTGGATGAAAGAAAAAGTCGACGTTGCAGCAGAATGTGAAATATTACCAGTGATTGTCGGACCTATCTCCAAGGCCCATGACGGAGCATTTCCGCACCTCAACTCCGTTTCATTCTGGTCACTTGATGACTTCAAAGAATGGGCAGCAGATGCTCTGGCCTGCCTGCGTGAGATGAAGACCCTTTTGGCTCGTGAAGGTGATTTGGTTTGGCGCGCAGATGCAGCGAAAACCCTTGAGAACAACGGCATGTCTATGTCTGCGATCTTAGGTGCCCGGTCTAAGAGTATTGCGGCGGACGTACTGGGTAAAGCGTAGGTAAACCTCTGGTGCGGATGAGTAGCCTCAGGTTACCTGAGGCTACTCAGAATGGACGATCGCTTCGCGGGCGTGTCAAATTCACTGGTGTCGAGTGCGAACGTAAATTTCAAGTTGGTTGGTAAATGATGGATTCCCGCCCCGGGCACCACTTTAACTTCCAGCACCATCCAGTAACGTCCAACTTATTGTAATGGTTGGATTCCGAGTCCAGTGGCGTCCAACGAAAACCAGTGACAGCGGCAAAAATTGGGGGTATAATGTGGGGTAAGTATAATTTGATTCCGGTTTTTCTCAGTGCCACTGTCCGATGTCGCCATCCGTAACCTCAAGTCGCGAGAGAAGCCCTTCAAGGCGACCGACTCGCATGGCCTCTACCTGCTGATAAATCCAACGGGATCAAGGCTTTGGCGCTTTAAGTACCGGTTCAACGGCAAGGAAAAACTGCTGGCGCTGGGCAGCTATCCGCTGGTCGGTCTCAAGCTCGCGCGGGAAAAACGAGACGATGCGCGTCTGTTGCTCGTCGAAGGGTATGATCCGTCCATCGAACGCAAGCGAAGAAAGCGCCAAGAATTTCTCGAGCAAGGCATCTCCTTTTCGGACCTGGCCGCGGAATATCTCGATAAGTTGCGCCGCGAAGGGCGGGCCGCTCAGACCCTCAAGAAGCTGGGGTGGATTATTTCGCTTGCCGAGGCGCGCCTGGGTGACATGGAAGTCAAGGATATTGAAACACAGGACATCCTCGCCTGCCTGCGCGTGGTCGAGGCCGAGGGCAAGTTCGAGACCGCAGGACGTTTGAGATCTACGATCGGTGCGATCCTGCGCTACGCGATCGCCACGGGCCGCGCGACGACCGACCCAACGCAGGCCTTGAAGGGGGCTCTCATCAGCCCGAGGAAAAAGCACCGCTCTGCATTGACGGACAAGCGCGAGTTGGGGGCGTTGATGCTGGCCATCGATGCCTATTCCGGCGAGCCGAAAACTGCCATCGGTTTGCAACTCCTGGCTATCTTGGCCCCGAGACCCGGCGAGCTTCGTCTTTCAAGCTGGGACGAGTTCGATTTTGAAGAGGCGACTTGGCGTATTCCAGCAGAAAGGATGAAGATGCGCCTTCCGCACCGTGTCCCGCTTCCGCGACAAGCCGTGGGCTGGTTGGAAGACCTTGCGCGGTATCGCCAAAAGAGTGAACTGCTGTTTCCGTCGACACGCGACTGGAAGAAAGCGATTTCGGAAAACACCTTCAACCAGGCCATCCGTCGGATGGGCTACGACAAGGACATGGTCACCGCCCACGGCTTCCGCGCGACTTTCTCGACATTGGCCAACGAGTCTGGCAAGTGGAACCCCGACGCGATCGAGCGAGCGCTTGCCCACGTGGAAGGCAACGATGTGCGCCGGGCTTACGCACGCGGTGAGCACTGGGACGAGCGGGTGGAAATGGCGCAATGGTGGGCCAACGAGTTGGATCTTTACCGCGAGCAAGCCGCCGTATGACTGAGGCAGGCAAATCATCGGAGAACGAAGGCGCGGATACGCGCGGTATCTCGATCGAAACCGCGTCCAAGGTCGTGCTGGCGTCCGAGGCACCTCTCAAGGTCGGTATAATAGATGAGCACTTTTGCGCGGCGCTGAACCACCTTGTAGCCGAGATTACTGTGCTCTCTTTGTCGCGCGACCCTAGGAGTGCACGTAAGGAGATCGATCGCTTGGAGCGTGCCTTCCAGTCATACCAGCGCTTGGCCGAGAAGTTGCCTTCGCACGGTTTGTTCCCACCGAAGCCACCGGCAGATTGGAGGGCCGCGGTGACGCTCTGGCTTCTGAACACAAAGGCTGACTTGAATTCGATGAAAATTCAGCGTCGCACTAATGACTTGTCGCCGTTCTATCCACGAGCAATCGGCCTCTTCAACGCCGCCTTTCAGTCGGAGATCACGATCTGGCATGACGGTGGCGATAATAGCTCGCCGTTGGTAAAATTTGCTGAGGCCGTGATAAACAGCGCGCGTGAAGCAATAGACCTTGACGCGTTAGCAAGCCAAGCTCGCTTTGAATCCAAAGAGTTACTAAACCCGTGGCGAACGCCCACGCGCGACGCAATCCGCGTTGGACTTCAAAATGGTCGTGAGAAGATGCCTGTCGAGGGCGCAGGTCCATTGGGCGCAGATGGCTACGAAGGGCCTCGGCAACCGATCTGGCTCTCATACTCCGGAATGTTCGCGAGCATGCTTAAGCCAGGTTGATCGAAGCATGGGAAAAGTTCGCTGCGTTTCAGACGCGAGCTTTTCTTACTAAATCCAGCAAGATCCATGCATGTCTGGCGGCAGTCAAAGCTGTCCAGATATGAATGGAGAAACTCGATGCGCGCCAAAACGATAACGGACACACCGTGGAAAAACTGCCCGCCTTCTGGTCGCCTGCTGCGACCGGAAGAAGTATTTGAACGCACAGGGCTTAGCCGTTCGCAGGTTTACGCGATGATTGCCGATCGCAAGTTCCCGCCCTTCCTCAAAGTTTCGAGCCGTGCGTCGGCGTTGCCCGAAGCCTGGTTGGACTGCTTCGTGCAAGATTGCGCGAAAGCAGCATTGGAAGACATCCAACCTTAAACCAGGCCCCAACAAGACATCCAGAAACCCACTGAGATATGGAGAAAATCCGTGAGAACGTTAGCAAATGATATCGTTGGCAACATGCGGCCCGAGGAACTGGCGGCACACCGTGCAGACCTTACGCAGCAGGCAGTTCTTTTGGGTCCAATGCCGTCTCCTAAGGAAATCGAAGAGAACTGGCCATGGTTTCTTGCATGGCAAAGCAACCACGATACGCCTCCCTCCTTTCGTGCCGTTCATGATGACAGCGATCAGGTTTCAGCGCATCTGAGCGAGTTCTTCCAGTTCTGGTATCATGTGCAACTGAGTTATTTGGCGGTTCTCACGTGCCATGGAGAGATGACAATGGAGGGGGTGGTTTGCAGGCGTTAGCATTTTCAAGTCCGGCGGGTCGCACGCTTTTCGTGTCTCACCGCTTTCCCACTTTGGCTAAAGCACGACACGAAACCTCAAGCGCCAAACTTGCAAGCATCGTTTCGAGCAAATTAGTCAACTCCCAATAGAACGATCTCATCCAAAAACCTAGCTTCGTACACTTCGTCGCGCCGATCGCGCACGAGGCCTGGCGAAGCCGTGCCAGGGGAAAACGACCGTGTCACAGCATGATTCAAGGACTATCACCTACTCGCTCGGCAGAGGAGACAATCTAGGCCGACCTGTCAGTCGTCATATAAAATGGGACATCAGAGCGGCTTGAACATTGGAGGCTCTGGTTCGGTTGCGTGATTGATTATGCGGCTTGTTTTTGATGTTGCAAGCGGCGTTGTCGGATCGTCAGTTTCTTGATCTTCTCCCTTTCTCTCAGAATGGCTTTGTCCCGTCCAAAGTAGACGTCGGCGGGTGTGACGTTATTCAGGCTCTCGTGGTAGCGCTGGTTGTTGTAGTAGTCGACGAAGGCCCCGATCTGTCGCTCGAGATCACCGGGCAGGTAGTAATTCTCCAGCAGAACACGGTTCTTCATGGTCTGATGCCATCGTTCTATTTTGCCTTGGGTTTGCGGGTGGAATGGCGCTCCGCGAACGTGGTCCATCTTCTGATCCTCCAGCCATTTGGCCAGATCGCCAGAGATGTAACAGGATCCGTTGTCGCTGAGCAGACGGGGTTTGTGTCGGACCACGGCCTGGTCGCAGCCCGATGCCTGAAGCGCCAGCTCGATCGTGCTGGTCACATCCTCGGCCCGCATGTTCGTGCAGAGCTTCCAGGCGATGATGTAGCGGCTGTAGTCGTCGAGGATGGTGGACAGGTAATACCAGCCCCAGCCAATGATCTTGAAGTAGGTGAAGTCAGTCTGCCACATCTGGTTGATGGCGGTGGTCTTGTCCGTGAACTCATCGGCGGCCTTGATCACCACGTAGTCCGGCGCAGTAATCAGATCAGCGGCTTTCAGGATGCGGTAAACCGATGATTCAGAGACAAAATATCGCTTCTCATCGGTATATTTAACGGCCAGCTCGCGTGTGGTCAGTGCCTCATGCTCCAACGCAAACTCGATCAGATCGTCACGGCGGATATCAGGGATGCGGTTCCAGACCGACTTTGGACGTGGCGAACGATCTGCCAAGGCATCCAAGCCACCTTCGACATATCGGTCATACCATCGGTAAAATGTGGTGCGCGGGATGCCCAGCATATCAAGGGTCTTCTTGGTTGGCAGATGCGACCCTTCAACTGTGCGAATGATCTCCAACTTCTCGGTTGCTGGATACCTCATTCCTCGAACTCCCCAGCCCCTGTCATGCTTTTTTTGAGCAGACGGTTTTCCAAGGTGAGGTCGGCCACGCATTCCTTCAGGGCCATGGCCTCAGATCTCAACTCCTTCACCTCAGGCGATGTCGCTTGACGCGCCGTGTCGCCGGAAAGACGACGCTTTCCAGCCTCAAGGAATTCCTTCGACCAAGTGTAATACAGGCTGTCAGAAATACCCTCGCGGCGACATAACGCCGAGATGCTTTCCTCCCCGCGCAATCCGGCCAAAACAATGCGGATCTTCTCCTCCGCCGAGTAGGTCTGGCGGGTCTTGCGGCGGATGTTTTTGACCAGCTTGTCAGCTGCGCCTTTCGATGTTCCGGGCTTCTTGTTCATCTTCGCTCCTTAAAGGCTACGATGAACCAGAAACCCTCCGTTATTCAAATCCTCATATCTGTCCCATAGGTGCTGACGTCAGACAGTTTTGAGCCTAATCAGGATCTTCTTTTTGCGGGCGAACGCTATTCGCCATAAAGTGGGGCAATGACCCAAGATATTTTGACCACACCGCGACCGATCCTGTGGACCTTCCGACGCTGCCCTTATGCAATGCGGGCGCGGATGGCGGTGTTGAGCGCGGGGCTGGAGGTGGAACTGCGCGAGATCAAATTGAAAGACAAGCCGCAGGAATTTCTTCGGGCCTCACCGTCGGCCACGGTGCCCAATCTGCAAGCGGGTAACTTGAACCTGGATGAGAGTCTCGACATCATGCGATGGGCGCTTGGGAAGAGTGATCCGCATGGGCTATTGAACATGCCGAGTATTGGCGAGGCCCTGATTGCCCAGAACGATGGGCCCTTCAAAGCCGCGCTTGACCACACGAAATACTCAGTCCGCTATCCTGATCTGGATGCACACTCCGAACGGGCGAAAGCATCCAACTTCATCCAGTCACTTGAGACACAGCTGGCAAAGCATCCTTACTTGACGGGCGACAGGCCCACACTCGCCGACATCGCGATTTTTCCGTTTGTGAGGCAGTTCGCCCATATTGACCGTGCCTGGTTTGACGCGCAGCATTGGCCCAATGTGATCCTTTGGTTGGACGGTTTCCTTCAGAGCGCCGATTTTCAGAAGGCCATGGTGAAATTCACGGTTTGGGAAGACGGCACGCGCCCCTATCTTTTTGGCCACGCCTCTGAATAGCTCTGGCATTGCCAATGCGCGCCTGCATCGGCGCGCTTCGTCGGCTGCGGCTCTGTGTATGTCTCCGAAACAGCCATTCAAGACAGCAATTGGCTCCTGCTCCGAAACCCTATTTTCGCCGCAGACGATCCTAACTCAAAGGGCGCGACCAAAACCACGCTTTACGCTCGTCCAACAGATCGGCTGCGCCTGGTACCGGACTGAATTTCCTCCTGCCTTTTAAGCGACGTTACAATCAACTTTGGCCGTCGTTTTGGGCGTGGCGGAGTAGGAGGTCAGATTGCTGAACAAACGGCTCATGGCCTCGGCGGTCTGATTATGGTCGGCTATGTTTTCATCCATCGCGAAATCAAAAACGCTGCCAACAAAGCTCGTCTCAACCATACCGAGTTCGACAATACGCACCCGAATGCTTAACGGTTGAAGCTCGTAGTGCAGCGCGTTCGACCGGCTTGCGACCGCGAATTTTGTAATGCGCTGCAGTGGTTTGAGAGGAGAGGTTATCTGGCCGCCGATGGAAGGAATGCTGATGATCGGGGCACTCAAACATTCAATTCGTAGATTGGTGTCTCCGGCTTTGTAGCGAGGTTGATCTAGCCTCTGAAAATTTTCTTGGACAAGTGTCCTGATTTTCTGCTTAATACAAGAGTCTGAAATATGACGCCGTAATTCTGGGCTGTTTTGTCTGGGAGAGCGTGGAGGAAAATCAGGGAGAAGATAATGGGGTATGATTTTGTAATCATAGGGGGGCTCCGCAGGAGCGACAATGGCTTCGAGGTTGAGCGAAGATCCGAACATATCGGTATGCTTGCTGGAGGCTGGCGGCAAAGGAACAAATATTTTACTGCGCGCACCCGCTGGTGTGGTCGCCGTAATGCCTGGGCACGGAAAGCTGTTTAACTGGGCCTTTGACACGGTGCCGCAACCGGGGCTGAACGGGCGTAAAGGTTATCAACCGCGCGGACGTGCGCTTGGCGGTCCTCGGCGATCAACGCGATGCTTTATGTCCGAGGGCATAAATCGGATTACGATGGTTGGGCCGAAGCAGGTTGTGATGGGTGGTCTTGGGACGAGTGCCTGCCCTACTTTAAGAAGTCGGAAAACAACGAGGTCGGTGCGGATGATTTCCACGGGGATAGCGGCCCGTTGCAGGTTTCCAATCAGACAGAACCACGGCCGATCACCCATGCCTTTGTCGAGGCTGCAGAAAGTCTTCAGCATCGCCGCCGGGAGGATTTCAACACCGGCGACAACGAAGGGGTCGGCCTGTATCAGGTGACCCAGTTTCATGGCAACGGTAAGCACGGCGAACGCTGTTCGGCCGCCGCAGGATATCTGCACCCTGTCATGGACAGGCCCAACCTGACCGTGATCACCAAGGCCCGCGCCACCAAGATTCTGTTTGAAGGCAAACGTGCGGTCGGTGTGGCCTATCGTCAAGGAAAGCAAGATAAGGAAGTGCGCGCAAACAAGGAAGTGATCTTATCCGGTGGCGCATTCCAATCGCCACAATTGCTGCAATTGTCCGGCGTCGGCCGCCCGCAGGACATCACGCGGCACGGGATCGACATGGTTCACGAACTGCCCGGCGTTGGGCAGAACCTGCAAGACCACCTTGATTTCATCCTCGCCAACAAGACCAGCGACACCGACAATTTCGGCATCGGCCTGCGCGGCACTGCGCGTTTGACCGCAGCGATCCTCAAGTGGTGGCGCAAAGGCACAGGCATGATCGCCACGCCATTTGCGGAAGGTGCGGCTTTTCTGAAAACCGATCCGGCGCTGGACCGGCCTGACATCCAGTTGCACTTCGTGATCTCGGTCGTGGACAATCACGCCAAACGTCTGCACCTCGGCTATGGTTATAGCTGTCACATCTGTGCGTTGCGTCCGCATTCCCGTGGCGAGGTGTTCCTGAACAGTGCCGATCCGATGGCAGACCCCGGCATTGATCCGAAATTCCTGTCAGACCGCCGAGATCTGGAAACCACGATCAAAGGCGCGAAAATGACCCGTGAAATTCTTGAGGCTCAGCCATTGGCCGCCTTCAAAAAGAAAGAGCTGTTCGGGGTCACGGACAACATGTCTGACGCAGAATGGGAAGAACACATTCGCGCCCGCGCCGACACGATCTATCACCCGATTGGAACCTGCAAGATGGGCACCGATGATCTGGCCGTGGTTGACCCGCAGTTGAAAGTGCACGGCATGGAGGGGTTGCGCGTTGTCGATGCCTCGGTCATGCCAACGCTGATTGGTGGCAATACCAATGCGCCGACCATCATGATCGCCGAAAAATGCGCGGACATGATCAAAGCCGAATACGCCGCTTGAGCGAGAAAACAGCCGCCCTACGTCCGCGCGTCGCGGGGCTGCACGACCAATAAAATTAGGGAGAGAGAATTATGTTGGGTTCGATGATGAAACAAGAGTTGCTGATCAGCGACTTGATTGTCCATGCTGGGAAATACCACGGCGATACCGAAGTCATTTCGCGAGAAACATCCGGCGAAATGCACACGACAAACTGGGGCGAAGTCAGCATCGCGTCATGCAAGCTGGCCTCGGCTCTGCAAAATCTGGGACTGTCGCAGGGCGACCGTGTTGCGACGCTGGCGTGGAACAACCACCGCCACCTCAAGATCTGGTTTGCGGTTTCGGGCGGCGGCATGGTGTGCCACACGCTGAACCCGCGCTTGCCCCCCGAACAGTTTATTTTCATCTGCAACGACGCCGACGATAAGGCGATGTTTTTTGACAAAACCTTCATGCCGCTGATCACGGGCACACGCGCTCACCTCAAGACGATCGAGCACCATATCTATATGGGCCCACGCGACGAAGAGGTGCTGGCCGCCATTCCCGATGTGATCTTCTTTGATGAATTGGTCGAAACCGGGGCCGATGATTATGCGTGGCCACAGTTTGACGAAGAAACGCCATGTTCGCTGTGCTATACGTCGGGAACGACGGGCAACCCCAAGGGCGTGCTTTACACCAACCGCTCCACGATGCTGCATACATTCGCGATCAGCTTGCCGGATTCCCTGTCGCTTTCCGCTAATGACACCATTTTGCCAGTGGTTCCAATGTTCCACGCGAATGCTTGGGGCATCCCCTATGCGACGGCGATGACCGGCGCAAAAGTGGTGATGCCGGGGCCGGGTTTGGACGGCGACAGCCTTTTGGAACTGATCGACACGTATAAAGTGTCGCTCGCCTTGGGCGTGCCGACGATCTGGATGATGCTGCTGGCGGCTGCTGACAAATCCGGCTCCAAAATGGAAAGCCTTAAACGCAACGTGATCGGGGGATCGGCCGCCGCTCCATCCATGATTGCCGCGTTCCGCGATAAATACGATTGTGAAACAATCCACGCATGGGGGATGACAGAAACATCGCCTTTGGGCACCGCGAACCAGATCAAGGCCAAGCATCTGGCGCTTGACACAGAAGCGATGGCAGACCTGCGGTCGGGCCAAGGGCGCCCGCCTTTTGGAATTGACCTGCGGATTGTCGATGATAACGGCAAGGTGCTTCCCAATGACGGGACGACCGAGGGCGCGTTGCAATGTCGGGGTCACTGGGTTGTGGACACCTATTTCGGTGCGGATAAAAACGCCATGACAGCGGACGGCTGGTTTGACACGGGCGATGTTTCAACCATCGACGAAGACGGTTTCATGGTGATCCGTGACCGCACGAAAGACATCATCAAATCCGGCGGCGAATGGATTTCATCGGTCGATCTGGAAGGCATCGCGGTGGCGCATCCGGGTATTGCCATGGCCGCAGCGATCGGCGCGACGCACCCGAAATGGGATGAACGCCCCATCATCATCGCAGTCCCGGCCGAGGGCGCCGCGCCCAGTGAAGCCGAGATTCTTGCGATGTTTGAAGGCAAGGTTGCCAGTTGGCAGATCCCCGATGCGGTGATTTTTACCGACGCAATTCCGCTGAACGCCACCGGTAAAATGCTGAAGAACAAACTGCGCGAGCAGTTCGGCAACACCCTCATTGAAAAGGGAGTTTGACCGATGGATGGTTCGATGACTCCTCTGTTTGTCGAGGAATACGACACGGCGCTTAACGCGCTGGACGCCGCCAAAGACACATGGGCACAGACCGACACCGCCGAGCGGATTTCATTGCTTAGCCAAGTGAAAGACAACCTCAGAAGCGTCGCACAAGGCTGGGCCGAGACTGCCGCGCGCAAAAAGCTGATCCCCGAAGGCTCTCCCCTGATCGGGGAGGAATGGACGTCCGGCCCCTATGCCCTGATGTCCGGCTGCAATGGCTTCATCCAGACGCTCAGCGGGATGGAGGGAAAGGCATATCTGGACCATCTGCCAACGCGCATGCTGCCGACAGGTCAAATCGCGGTAAAGGTGCTACCGCATTCGATCTGGGATCACCTGCTGCTGTCAGGCGTCAAGGCCGAGGTCTGGATGCAAAAAGGCGTCAACGGCGCAAACTTGGCCAAGAACGCGGCGCTGATCTATGACGAACCCGCATCGCAGCGCAAAGGCAAGGTCGCGCTGGTGCTGGGGGCGGGCAACATCGCCTCGATCGCGCCGCTGGATGTGCTGCAAAAACTGTTGATCGAAAATCAGGTCGTCATCCTGAAAATGAACCCCGTCAACGACTATCTGACGGACTATCTGCGGATCGCGCTGAAACCCTTCATCGACCGTGATTTCGTGCGCATCGTCAAAGGCGACGGTGCCGCGGGGGCCTACCTGACCGAGCATCCGATCATCGAAGAGCTGCACATCACTGGTGCCGCCTCGACCCATGATGCGATTGTATGGGGCACGGGGGCAGAGGGTGAAAAGAACCGCAAAGCAGGGACACCCAAGAACAATAAACGGTTCACATCCGAACTGGGCGCGGTGTGCCCGACCATTGTTGTTCCCGGCCCGTGGTCTGATGCGGACCTTAGGTTTCAAGCCGAGCATATCGCAACGCAAAAGCTGCATAACTCCGGCTTCAACTGCGTCGCCTGTCAGGTGTTGATTATGCCCAAAGGTTGGGACAAAGGCGCAACCCTGATGGATAACCTGCGCAAGGTGATCGCGAAATCGACCCGACTGGCCTATTATCCGGGCGCTGCGGATCGGTTGGACACCTTCAAGGGCAATGCTGCAAACGTAGAAACGGTTGCCCGTGGCAAAGCCCCCGCCGCAATCATCAACAGCGTTGATGACGCCGAATGGTTCCGCGAGAACGAAGTTTTCGCGCCTGCCATGTCCACGCACGAAATGGACGCGCCGGATGCCGAAACCTACCTCAAGGCCGCCATCGCCTATGCCAACGATCAACTGCACGGCACCCTTGGGGCCAACGTCTTGATCCACCCCAAAACCATCCGCCAAATCGGACAGAAACGCTTTGACGAAATCATCGCCGATCTGCGCTATGGGGCGATTGCGATCAATGCTTGGACGGGGCTGGCCTTTCTTGCGACGGCCTGTCCGTGGGGCGCCTTTCCGGGGCACACGCCCGAGGATGTCCAATCGGGCATCGGAACGGTTCACAATACTTTCATGCTGGAGAACACCGAACGATGCGTGGTGCAGGCCCCTTGGAGCCCGTTCCCGCGCAATTTGTTGTCGGGCAGCTTTACCCTCTTGCCGCGTCCGCCGTGGTTCATCACCAACCGCAAACAGGACAAGGTCGGCGCATTGCTGACCGATTTCCAGTACAAACCCAGCTGGTTCAAATTGCCCAGAATCTTTCTGAATGCTCTATTGGGTTAAGCCAAGGCCCGGGTGCAATACCTTGCACTCGGGCGCCACAAGGAGCATTTTGCGCCTATGAATGAAATGCCCGCCAAATTAAAAGCGCGCTCGGATCGCAAGAACGCCAAACGGGGTCTGAAGAAGCAGCAGATCGCGGAAAGCGCGATCAAAGCGCTTGTCGAGCTTGGTTATGCAAACACCAGTCTGCGCGACATCGCTGAGCAAAGCGATATGTCGCTGGGTATGCTGCATTATTATTTTGAAGATCGTGCCGACCTGATCGTTTTCTGTGTGTCCCGTTACAAACAGGATTTCGTGGCAGAAATTGCCAGCGCCCTAGCGGCGGCGAAGGGTCGAGACGGCGTGATCGGTGCCTTTAGCGAGGTGCTGTCGGCGTCGATCGTCAACGATGCCCAGACCCACAGGCTTTGGTATGACATCCGCAATCAGGCAATGTTTGATGAAGCCTTTCGCCCGGAAGTGGAAGACATTGAACGCAAGTTGATCGAGGTCGTGCGCTCTGCCTTCCTGCAGGCAGGCCATGACAGCCCTGCAAATGTAGAGCTCGCTTATGCGCTGCTTGACGGCGCTTTTCGTTTTTTGATGCAGGGCCAGTTTGGCGCGTCGCCTAAATCGAAGGAAGATCTGAAAGCAGTCTTTCAGAATGTGCTAAGCCAGTTTCTTTAGTCTTTCCGGGGCAATAGCCTCGGGCGCAGCGTGAACGCGCCTCTTTATCGGAAAACGCACTCCCAATTCTCTGTCTTGGTCACGGCTCCCTATTAGAGATCGTGTTGGCGGCAGCATATTTTGGAGAACCCTCAGTTCAACCGCCCCGCCGCAAAGTGGTTTTTAATAACTGGCTCCATGAGCTTCGCTGCCGCGTCACGTAAAACTTGGCTCCTACACGATAGTTTGTCGCAAGGGCAATAGGCGCACCTCCACGAAGCCGGCTTATCCGCAATCTACGAAAGCTTCGAGATCACCTACTGCCCGGCAGCACATACATAGCATGTGTGAGGGGGCGATTCATCAAACGTCGGCTCTTGACTTCATGATCTACGTCGAGCTTCTTCAAAACCGGATCACCGAAAAGCTTCATCCACTTGTATAGCGAATGCGTGCTGACGCTTAAACGCCGGGAAACCTCCCGAACCGGTTAGCTCCGCACCGTGTGCTGATGCGCCACATCCCGCTTAAACTCGTCGCTGTAATTGCTTGTCCCCATGTCGTTCTCCTTGCCTCAAAGTCAGGGGCAAAGCGTCTGCAATAGCAAAGCAGCGTGCCCAATGGAGTGTACTTCTCGTGCTTGGATATGCGGCATTTTGCGCGTTTTTTGGGCGGCTTTGAGCCACAAGGGCAGCTTGACCAATTTCGGTCAAGCTGCCCAAGGTTATCGTTTTTCAATCCGTCGCCGGGTTTGTGGTCTTGCTAAGGTCGCCTTCCGGCGATCTGCGGTTTTGAACGCGACCCTAAATCCGGCATGCCGTTTTAGTCAAAGATGAAATCGAATTGAGAATAGTTCTCACCAACTCCGATTTCGCTGATATCAACCCCTTCAAGCAGGATCGTATCGGCGCCATCAGTGATCCTTGTCGATCCACCCCCTGCATTAGACAGGTGGGTGAGTAGATCGGCGAAATCCGTGATCCCAGAAACCCCGGAAAGGTCAACTTTCTCGGCATCGTTGGCGCTAAAGTCTGTGATGGTGTCGTTGCCAAACCCGTTCACAAACACGAAGGTATCATCGCCCAAATCACCCGTCAGGCTGTCGTTACCAACGCCTCCAGTTAAGACATCGTCGGCCCGGCCACCCAGAAGCGTGTCGTTACCGCCACCACCCGAGAGCAGGTCGCCGTTGGCTTGATATGCCGCACCTACAGCACCCTGACCGGACATCAGCAAATCATTGCCTTCGCCGCCCGAGATCGTATCGACCTCGGCCGAGGAGAAGTCATCGCCGCCGGTGATGGTATCGTTACCGTCGCCACCGGTCAGGCTATCAGCGCCATTACCGCCGTTCAAGTTGTCATGGCCGTCACCGCCTTCAAGCGTGTCCTGGCCATAGCTGTTGATGCTAGCGGTCCCAGCATAAAGCACATCGTCGCCCAAGCCACCACTCATGCTGTCGTCGCCTTCACCTCCAGACAGAACATCATCCGCTCCGCCGCCGAGCAATGTATCGTCACCCGCATCGCCGGAAATCAAATCGCCATTGGCTTGAGATCCCGCACTTGCGGCCCCCTGACCAGACATAAGCAAGTCATTGCCCTCGCCGCCCGAGATCGTATCGACATCGGCCGAGGAGAAGTCATCGCCGCCCGTAATCGTATCGTTGCCATCGCCACCAGTCAGGCTATCGGTGCCATTGCCGCCGATCAGGCTGTCATCGCCATCACCGCCCTCAAGCGTGTCCTGGCCCAAGCTATTCATGCTGTCGGTCCCAGCATAAAGCGTGTCGTTGCCCAAGCCGCCCATCAGGCTGTCGTTGCCTTCACCGCCAGACAGAGAATCGTTCGCTTCGCCGCCGAGCAATGTATCGTCGCCCAAATCACCGAAGATCAGGTCACCATTGGCTTGGTATGCGACATCTACAATGGTCTGACCGGACATCAGAAAATCGTTCCCGTCGCCGCCGTAAATCGTATCGACATCTGCCGTGGAAAAGTCTGTGCCACCGGTGATCGTGTCATTCCCTGCGCCGCCACTCAGACTGTTTTCACCATCGCTTCCGACGACAAGGTCATTACCCTCACCGCCTTCGATCGTGTCCAAGCCATGGCTGCTAAAGCTGTCCGACCCAGCATAAAGCGTGTCGTCGCCCAAGCCGCCGGTCAGGCTATCGGTGCCGTATCCGCCCATTAGAAAATCATCCGCTTCGCCGCCGAGCAATGTATCGTCACCCGCTTCGCCGGAAATCAAATCGCCATTGGCTTGATACGCCGCACTTACAGCACCCTGGCCGGACATCAGCAGGTCATTGCCTTCGCCGCCCGAGATCGTATCGACCTCGGCCGAGGAGAAGTCATCGCCACCGGTGATGGTATCGTTACCGTCGCCACCAAACAGGCTATCAGCACCATTGCCGCCAATCAGACTGTCATTGCCCACACCTCCATCAAGCGTGTCCTGGCCCAAGCTGTTGAAGCTGTCTGTCCCGGCATAAAGCGTGTCAGCGCCCAAGCCACCTGTGATGCTGTCGTTGCCTTCACCTCCAGACAGAACATCATCCGCGTCGCCGCCTTGCAATGTATCATCGCCTGCATCGCCGGAAATCAGATCGCCATTGGCTTGCGTTGCCGCGCTGGCACCTATTTGCCCCGAATAAATAAAGTCATTGCCATCGCCGCCTGAGATCGTATCGACATCGGCCGATGAGAAGTCATCGCCACCGGAGATAAGATCGTCGCCAGCGCCACCAGACAGGCTATTGGCCCCATTGCCACCGTACATTAAATCGTTGCCATCACCGCCCTCGAGCGTGTCGTTTCCGTAACTGTTGACGCTGAAGCTCCCAGCAAGAAGCGTGTCGTTGCCCAAGCCGCCGATCAGGCTGTCGGTGCCTTCACCGCCCATTAGCGAATCGTCCGCTTCGCCTCCGAGCAATGTATCGTCGCCCGCATCGCCGTAGATCTGGTCACCATTGGCTTGATATCCGCCAGCTACAAAGGTCTGGCCGGACATCAGAAAATCGTTCCCGTCGCCGCCGTAAATCGTATCGACATCTGCCGTGGAAAAGTCTGTGCCACCGGTGATCGTGTCATTCCCTGCGCCGCCACTCAAACTGTTTTCACCATCGCTTCCGACGACAAGGTCATTACCCTCACCGCCTTCGATCGTGTCCCAGCCATAGCTGCTAAAGCTGTCCGACCCAGCATAAAGCGTGTCGTCGCCCAAGCCGCCGGTCAGGCTATCGGTGCCGTATCCGCCCATTAGAAAATCATCCGCCCCGCCGCCGAGCAATGTATCGTCACCCGCTTCGCCGGAAATCAAATCGCCATTGGCTTGAGAAGCGGCACTAGTAGCACCCTGACCGGACATAAGCAGGTCATTGCCCTCGCCGCCCGAGATCGTATCGACATCGGCCGAGGAGTAGTCATCGCCACCGGTGATGGTATCGTTACCGTCTCCACCAGTCAGGCTATCAGCACCATTGCCGCCAATCAGGCTGTCATTGCCGTCACCGCCGTCAAGCGTGTCCTGGCCCAAACTGTTGACGCTAGCAGTCCCGGCATAGAGCGTGTCATCGCCCAAGCCGCCAGAGATGCTGTCGTTGCCTTCATCTCCAGACAGGACATCATCTCCCGCGTCGCCCATCAGCGTATCGTCACCATCCCCGCCATCGACCGTGTCGTTGCCGCCTTCTGGCACCATAAACGGCGGGCTGCCGTGAATTGCCATTTCTGAGCCGCCGGTCACCAGGTTGACCATGCTTTCGCTGTTGGCATCCACGACCCAATGCTCGTGCAAGTTCATAGGCTCTATATCAAAGTTAAACGCGTCTCGCTGGATCGTTGTGGTCGTGCGTGCATCACCAAAGATCCTGATATCGCCAAAATAGCCCACGGTGCGCTGGTTGGTCTGATCGTCGACCGCGCCGTCATCGTTATCTTGACCGAAAACCAACAGACCATTGCCACCGAGCCCGCCCGGGTCAAACGAGACGGCACCTTGGTATACGCCGTCAATAAGAAGGCTAACACTCGACTCGTGAGCATAGCCGTAGGTTCGCACCGAGATTCGGTGGACTTCGCCATCAAAAACGTCGGCGGCTGAAACGCCGAGGTTGCCGAAAGCTTCGTTGTAAAAGAAGTCAAAATCACCAAATAAATTTACATAGAGCCCGAACTCATTCTCCGTCCCCGGCAAACCGTAAGAAAACAGATGCGGCGCATCGCCTTCGGGTATGCCCCCTTCACTCTGGAACAGGAATTCAATCGTATTATAGGCTGGTGCGCCTGATGAAAAAATTGTGGCACTCAGGGCGTCGGTGCTCGCGCCGCCCGTGTTGAGCCCAATAAGATGGCTCGCACTATTTGGCGCGTCGCCATGCAGGAGGTCGTTACCGCTGCCACCATCCACAACGTCATCGCCCACACCGCCAATGATACTGTCGCTCCCGGAACCGCCGTCGAGCACGTCATCGCCGCCGTTGCCGTATATCGTATCGTTGCCACTGTCCCCGGCAATTACGTCATCTGCACCAAGGTCACCCGCTGATTGATTGTAATTGTAGTCACCATAGATTTTGTCATCACCTGACCCGCCAAGCAGCGTGTCTTCGCCGGCTCTGAATTCAACGATTGAAGCGCCGATTGTACGCACATCACCCCAAATGAAATCATCGCCGCCGTTGCCCCCAATGAAATCATGGCCACCGCGGAACGTGCCTTCGACTGAGTAGCTCGATGAGGCAAGAGAGTCAGTGGTGTCCCCGGCGAGGGAATCGTCGCCACCACCGCCTAGCAATGTATCATCACCGGCGAGGAGGGTTGATGTTGAATCAACCGAAAAGGCATCACCCCAGGCATGCGCTGACGACAAAGAGGTTAGCGTGCTTAAGTCGATGAAATCGTCCCCCCCATGACCACCGAGCCAGTGTAGATGAGAACCACATCGCCACCAAATTGTGGTAGAAAATCATGTGGGTTGTCCGACGATGCGATAATAAGATCGTCACCGCCAAATATACGCGCATTTGACTCCGTGTTATACGCGTCGCCGACCGCGACACTGGCAGTTCCATTGAGAGTGTCATTTCCGCCGACCAAGGTCGCCTCGTTGACGTCCAGCGCGTCCCCGAAGAAGAAGTTGACGCCAAGATCACCAGCCTCGAACGTATCGTCCTGACCGATTAACAGCGTTGCCGCACCGCTTAGATTACCGGCATCGCCACCAACTCTCTGTTGAAAGGTCGAATCGGTGCCAATAAAAGTTGTCTCTCCTGCCAGAACTTCGGCCCAGAAGGTGTCGGAATCCGTGCTTGTGCCGGTGAATGACAAATTGGACAGGTCTATATCAACCCCAGAGATAATGACGTCTTCACTGCCGCTATCGTAAAGGTCGATGACAAATTTCTGGACTTGTCCGGCTGTCGGGATATTGCTCCCGTCTATCGCGATCCCATGACCAATTGCCGTGATTTTATGCCCGTTGGCAGAAATCCAAGAATACGACGTGCCCGTAGAACTGTGGAAAGAGTCAAAAGTAATGTTTTGGGTTATTGACATATAGAATGATGGGCCGTCGTTATTGCTAAGGTCCACGACGGGCCCTGACGCGGTCTGATCGGCCTGCAAGCCGACATAGTTGATCACTTGGTCCAACTCAGCCTGGGTCAACCCCTCGAGCCGGTCCGCGGTGGGGACAACGAAGCTTTGGACATCTTCGGTGCCATCGGCAAAATTGTCGTTTTGCTGCGCATACATCATGAAAGAGATGGATTCACCGGGTTCAACCGTGATGGTATCATAGCCGTGTGTAAAGCCGCCAGTTGAGACCAATGAGGTTGGCGTCAAGCTTCCGTCACCAAAGAAAATTCCGACCACCGGGTCCGAGCCGCCGTTGCCAGTCGCGCTGTCATCCGAGATGATATAGGTGTCATCCGCCGCCTGCACCGTGTCGCCGCTGGAGCTCGCCAAAACCGTGTAATTTGAATCAGCGCCGGAGTTGTGGCTGTAGCTCAGGTCAAAGGTGATCGCCGCGCCGGTGTTGTTGGTAAAAGTGTCGAAAAACCGCGCATAGCCCTGCGTTTCAGAGACGTAAATCTTGCGCGAAACATCAAGCCCGCTGGTATGGGTGCCAACAGTCTCGTGCTGGCGGCCATTCATGCTCTCGATCGATTGCGTTGCAGACGTGGCAAACCAAGAAAGACCAAACGCACTGTCAAACGCGTCATCCGTGCCGTCGAGAATCTCTCCTGTGTTCCTAATGTCCCATTCGAACCCGTCGCCATCTTCAAGATTTACGGTAAAAGTGGCCATTATGCTTTCCCTTTTAAAATTTCCCGAACTGAGCCAAGAGCAGCATGGGGACGATGGAAGCCAATGCCCAACAATCCGCTGATGATCAAATTCAGTTCAATTAATCCGATTTGATGCAAACACTTGCACGCGCGGCTACCGCCGTTTGGTTTCATTTTTTTCAATCAACTGCGGCATTCTAGCACGGGATGCTGATAGGTCAAATTTTATGATTGCGCGTTGACGGGGGCGGTCTGCTGTTGGGTCTGTCGGCATTAAGGGGCCGCATTGCGAGCGGTGTCACAGGCCGCAAGGCCGCTAAACGGTGCGCTAATTGGTGAGGCTTTTCAGGAGCTTGCTCTGTTTTTACCCTGTGCTTGTCTGTGCTGGCCCCGGCGTAGGCTCTGGCGCGCGGGTTGCGGTAGGGTCGACATTCACATGGTCGCGCCGGTCTTTGGTCACGGCGAGGTCAGGGTCAGGGTCGGTGCCAGGCAGGGCAAACGCGGGCGCATGTCGTGGGTGAATTGGGCCATGCGCCCGGCGCGAGTGCTTAGGCGGCGGTCAGAACGCCGCGTTCGATCTGAAGCGTTTCATCGGCGATTTCATCGAGCAGCTTGGGGGACGATTCCGTGATCAGCAGCGCGATGTCGGGCCGGTGCTCACGCAGTTTCGACAGCGTGCGCGCGTATTCAAGCGCCAGCGCCGGGGCGAGCCCCTGAAACGGTTCATCAAGGAACAGCACCTTGTCCGCCACCATCAGCGCACGACCAAGCGCCACCATCTTGCCCTGCCCGCCTGACACGCCGCCGCCGGGGCGCTGGCGCAGATTGCGAAGCTCTGGCAGGAACTCATAGACCTCTTCGAGCCTGCGTTTGCGTTCCGCAGCAGGCAGGTTCAGAGCGAGCGCCGGAAGCAGGATGTTGTCTTCGATTGTGAACTCGCCAATGAGGCGGCGATCTTCGGGGGAATAGCCGATCCCGAGGGCGGCGCGCGCATGGCTGGGTAGGTCATGCACCGCAGTGCCGTTCAGCCGGATCACGCCCTTTTGCCGTGGCAAAAGCCCCATGATCGCGCGCAGGGTTGTCGTTTTGCCCGCGCCGTTACGGCCGATCAGAACGGTGCAGACACCGGCCTTCAGATTGAACGCCAAGTCCCGCAGGGACCTGAACGCCCGCGATCTCGACAGAAAGGTCTTTGACTTCAAGCATTATATTGCCCCCACCACACTTTTCAGAACGCGCGGATCTTTCATGACCGTATCCGGGTGCCCTTCGGCCATGACCTGACCGGCCTCCCAGACCACAACGCGATCGGCGTATTTTTCAACGATTTCCATGTCATGTTCGACAAAGAGCGCGGTGATGTTCTGCGCCCTCATGGCCGTCATGAGCGTATCCATCAGTGGAAACCGCTCAAGCGCGGACACGCCACTTGTTGGCTCGTCCAGCAGCAACAGGCGCGGTCGGAGCGCCATGGCCACTGTGACATCAGCCAGTTTGCGCAGCCCTTCGGGCAAGGCCCCGGCGAGGGTGTTGGCGTGCTCTTTCAAGCCGAGCAGTTCAAGCAGTTCCATCGCCTCGTCGATATAGGCCGGGCGCGTCAGCGGCGTGAGCATCTCCCAGATGTTGCGATGGGCGGCAAGCGCGAGCATCACATTCTCGATGACCGTATGTTCGGTGAACAACTGCGGGATCTGAAAGGCCCGCGCGATCCCTTTGCGCGCAATCGTGCGCGGTGGCATCGCCGTGATCTCGCGATCTTCGAGCCAGACAGACCCGGCATTCGGGCGCAGATAGCCGGTGCATAGGTTGAGAAATGTCGTCTTGCCCGAGCCATTCGGCCCGATGATTGCAACGAATTCGCCCTCGTGAATAGTCAGGTCCACGCCGTCCGCAGCCTTGACGCCACCAAAGCTCACCTCAAGCCCTTGTGCTTTCAACAATGGTTTCATCACAGTTTCGGCTCCCCTTTGTGGTCCTTGATGCCGGACAGCTTTTCGACAAGGCCAAACAGGCCGCGCGGCAGGAAGAAGATCACGACAAGCAGGGTAACCCCGACGATCATGTTCCAGGCCTCGGCAAAGTATCCGACGGCCGCAGTGTGAACGACTTCGAGAAAGACCGAGCCGAGGAACGGTCCGGCGATGCCGGCGATCCCGCCCAGAACCGCAGTCAGAACAAAGTGGCCGCTTTCCGTCCAGAAGGCGTATTCCGGCAGGACGTGTCCGATCGACGTGGCCGCGATGGCCCCGCCCAAACCGGCAAGCGCCGCCGAGAGGCCATAGCCGACCAGAAGCACCGACCACGCCGATACGCCAAGATATTCGAGGCGTACTTCATTGGTGTGAACCGCCGAGAGCGCATGGCCCAGCGGGCTGTGCAGGTAGCGGTGCACGACAAAGCCGACCACAACCACCAACAGCAAGGCGATGTAGTAGAGCAGAGTGTCAAACGCCGCCTTTTCCAGCTCAAACCCGAAGGCCGTTGGCACCGGCACGCCGATCCCGTCGGTGCCGCCGGTGATGCCGTAAAGCTTGGACACAAGCGCATAGGCGACCATCGACACCGCGAGATTGAGCATCGCGAAAAAGATCGCGCGATAGCGGACAAGGAACATCCCGACAATCAGCCCGACAACCGCGGCAAGCACGGTCGATGCCAGCAGGATGAGAACGATGTCCGTCACCCCCAGCCGCGTGGCGAGGAAGGCCGCGCCATAGGCTCCGGCGGCAAAGAACATCGCATGACCGAGCGAGATCAGCCCCGCGCGCAACAGCAAGGCCACGCCCAGCGCCGCGAACCCTTTGGCCATGGCGATGGTTAGCACGAACTGGATCGAGGGAAACGCCAGAGGCGCGAGCATCATCGCAACAACGCCGCCGGCAAGTATGGTGTGAAATCTGGTCATCAGATCCTCCGGGTCGCGCCGCTGCCGAACAGGCCATAAGGCCGCACGATCAAAACGACGAGCATGACAAGATAGGGGGCGACCGCATCAAGCGCGGGGGCGAAATAGATCGCCAGCACCTTGGCGACAGCGACGATGATCGAGGCAAGGGCCGCGCCTTCGACCTGTCCAAGGCCACCGACAGCGGCAACGGCAAAGGCCAGCACCATGGTTTCAGCGCCAAGGCCGGGCGATACGCCGGATGTCGGGGTGGCCAGCGCCCCGCCCAGGGCCGCCAGAAAGACGCCGATGGTAAAGGCGATCACGAACATCTTGCCCGTGTCGATCCCCATCGCCTGTGACACTTCGCGGTCTTCGACGACCGCCGCCAACAGCTTGCCAGTGCGCGAGTAAGCGATGAACACCTTCAGCGCGATCAGCACGATAATCGCGAATGCGATCAGCAGCAGTTGATAGTTGAGATAGACGATCCCGCCGAGTTGGGTGATCCCCAGAAGTGCCATCGGTGTGTCCTGATAGACCGACTGCACGCCGAAAACCATGCGCTGCAGGTCTTCGAGGATCAGGAACAGGGCGAAGGTCACCAGCACCTGCACCGCTTCGCTTTTGTCATAGGTCCACCGCACCAACAGCTTTTCGATCAGCGGGCCGAACAGCAGGGCGACAAATGCCGCCGACAGCAACAGCGCCGGAAATGTGAGCCACGCAGGCAGGCCGGCAGCGATGATCCACATGCCGACGCTGGCGGCAACATAAGCGCCGATGGAATACAGGCTGCCGTGGGCAACATTCAGAATGCGAAGGACGCTGAACACCAGGGTCAGACCCACCGCCACGAAGAAGATCAGGGCGGCATTGGCGAGCGCGTCGACCGCCAAGGGGATGATTGATTGTAGCATTGTGTTTACCTTAACTCGGGCACGAACGCGGGCACGGAATTGAGTACAGATTTGGGGGCGGGCTGGGGCGGAGACGGGCTTTTACATGGAGCACCCGGCACCGCAAGTGCAGGACCCGCAACCTGTGCTGCGGGTCCTGCCATTTCATGTTGGCTTACTTGTAGCTACCTGGATCGGGCAGTTTGTCGAGGATCGACGGCGTGAGCGTGCCGATCCAGCCAAGCGGTCCTCTCCGAGCGGCGGCAGCAAAGTCGCGCCATCATAGCGCACCATGTTGCCGAGCACTGGATAGTCGATACCTTCAACGATCGTTGTCGTGCCGACGACCTGATCTACGATACCGTCGTTATCCTCACGGAAACGCATCTTGCCGGTCATCGTGTCCATGCTGAGACCTTCCATAGCGCCGACCAGTTCGGCATGGGTGGGCCATGTGCCGCCGTTGGTTTTCATGGCCGTTTCATAGGCGGCCTGCATCACAAGGAAGGCATTGGCCATCTTCACCGCCGGAAAGACCGGATCTTCGCCGAATTTCGCTTTGTAGGCGGCGGCGAAAGGCTCGGCTTTGCCGATTTTTTGCGCGTCCGGCGATCTCCACCAGCCGTCACCCAGCACGCCGACGATCACGCCTTCGGGCAGGTTAGAGCGTTGCAACACCGTTTCGCCAAGGGCGAGAACCGCTTTGCTCTGGGCGAAAATGCCGCGCGGCTGGGCCTGACGGATGAAGTTTTCAAGGTCGCCACCCCAGAGGTTCGAGAAGATCACGTCTGGGCGTGCCGCCGCGAGGCGCGAAATTTCGGTCTGATAGGTGGCTGAGCCCAGTTTGGGGAACAGTTCGGCCACGACTTCGGCTTCCGGCTTTACGGCCTTGAGCGTTGCCTTGACGATTTCGGCGGCGTCATGGCCAAAGGAGTAGTCCGGGTTGATAATCGCCACGCGCTTTACGTCCGGATTTTCCTCAAGAAAATAGAGCGTATAGGCCATGAATTCGGCAATCGTGTTGCCGTTGGGGCGATAGAAATAGTCGTAATTCTTTTTGTAAAGCTGGTGCGTGTCGCAGTTCCAACCAACCGTTGGCACCTGCAATTGATCCGCGATCGGTGCCAGAGCCAGACAGTTGCCAGACGACAGCGCCGCGATCATGAAGTCGGTCTTGCCTTCGGCCAAGCGGCGGTATTCCGAGATCACACCTTCGGCGCCTTGCGCCTCGTCTACAAAGGTGGCCGCGATCGGCACGCCGGCAATGCCGCCGTTTGCGTTGATCTGTTCGATCATGATTTCTGCGCCCTGCCGTCCCGGCATGCCATAGGCTGCCGCCGGTCCCGACATGAACGTGAAGACGCCGATGTCAATGCTCTCGGGCTTGTCCTGAGCCATCACGGATGTCGCCAGCGTTGTCAGGGCCAAGGCCGCAATGGCCAGGGTCTTTTGTCTGAAGTGTTGCATTCTACTTCCCCGTTTTGCTTTTCATCTTGGTTTCGCGGCGTTTTTCCAAAGAGCGGAGCGGGTTAGCCCGGCAAGCTCTAAATAAAAACGCTTGTGATATATCACATAATGATTGTAAAACCGATCCTGTCAAGACGGTTTCCGATGCGGCCCGCCCAAAACGTACAGAATTCAACAGCGCGTCCGAAAAACCATCAAATTGCTAAAGAAAAGGAACACTCCATGACGATTTCGTTGAACATCGTTTCCAAAAACGCCGAAGAGATGCTTGTTCTCGATGCGAATCAATTGGTGATTGCCGGTTGGGCCGGGCGCGACAAAGCTGCGATGGAGCACCACATTGCCGAGCTTGAAGCCCTCGGTGTGCCCCGCCCCGCGGAAACGCCGACTTTTTATCGTGTCGCAGCAAGCCGCCTGACCATTGATCCGTCGATTCAGGTTTCGGGCGATACATCAAGCGGCGAGGTCGAGCCGGTGATCGTTGCAAGCGGCGGAAAGCTGTTTGTCGGGATCGGGTCGGACCACACCGACCGCGAGCTTGAAGCGCATGGCGTGACCTTGTCCAAGCAGATCTGTGAAAAGCCGATATCGAGCACCCTCTGGCCAATTGAAGAGGTGATCGAGCATTGGGACCAGCTCATCATGCGCAGTTACATCGAGGAAGATGGCGGCTCTGTGCTCTATCAGGAAGGCACGCTGGATGGGCTTTTACACCCCCATGACACGATGAGCCGGTTGAACGGTGACGCCTCGCTTGAGGATGGCACCGTTTTGTTGTGCGGCACAGTGCCTGCGCTTGGCGGGATCCGCTCGGCGCCGCGGTTTGTGGCCGAATTGGAAGATCCTGTCCTTTCGCGCAAGATATCGCTACGATATGATATTGATGTCCTCCCGATTGCCGGGTGAAAAACTGACATATTAATTGATTTTCGGTAGATACAATGAACGAAATGAATGCGCCCAAACCCGAGCGGCCAAAACGTGTCTCTCTCAAGTCGCAGGCTTATGCGACTCTCAAACGGCGCATTCTCACCTGTGAATTGAAACCCGGCGCGGCGGTGACGGTCGCTGATCTTGCGGATGATCTTGGGATGGGCCGAATGCCGGTTCTTCAGGCGGTTGAGCGTCTGACGCTTGATGGTCTGGTCGAGGTCATGCCGCGCAAGGGGGTGGTGGTTTCGCCGGTGTCTCTGGATGATCTGGTCGAAATCAATGAGGTGCGCCTGTTGAATGAGGTGCAATCCGCCCGTTGGGCCGCCCAGCGCGCCAACAAGACGCAGATACAGGCGCTGAGGTCGAACCTTGAGCGTATGACCGAGGCCGTTGAGACGCGCGATGTGGCGGATATGATCGCCCTTGATAGCGCGTTTCACGCTCTCATCAGCCAAGCGGCGGGCAACTCGATCCTGGCTGAGCTGCTGGCCAATCTGCACGACCGCTCTCAGCGGTTCTGGACCTTGTCGCTCAAAGTGCCGGGGCACAATGATCTGGTGTGCGAGCAACACGCGATGATCATTGACGCCATCGCTCAGGGCGACCCGGACAAGGCCGAAACCGCAATCCGCGAGCATATCAACGCGTTCCAGTCGAACATTGTCGACGAAGTGCTGCGCCGCTGATTTACGTCGCTCACCGGCGCAACACCTGCTCCACGCTGCGCGCCATTGCGAACAGGCGGCGGTCGTCCATCGTTTCCCCCATCAGCATTAGCCCGACCGGCAGCCCATCAACCGGCAGCGGCAAAGAGATTGCGCATCTGTCGAGCAGGTTGGCGACGGTGGTGTTGCGCAGGGCCAGCAGGTTGGCCGCGCCAAAAGCCGCGTCATCCGCCATTTCGGCAAGTGTTGGCGCCTCCATCGCGACCGTTGGCATCAACAGCGCGTCAAACGGTGCCGTTGCAATATCGGCGCGCGCGATCATTTGGCGACGTGTTTCAAGCAGATCTTGATACTCTCCCGGATGCTGCGTTTCGGCTTTGCGGATGCGCGCACTGACGCGCGGGTCATACGCGGCCTCGCTTTTCGCAAGCATCTTTTGATGCACGGCGAAAGCTTCGGCGGCGATGATCCCGCCACGCGCGTTGAGTGCGGGCAGAGCATCAAGATCATCGAGCCGGACGCGCGCCACTTGCGCACCGGCTTGAACCAGCGTTTTCAGCCCCGCCTCGAATGCCGCGGCGACAGCGGGCGTAAGATCGTCGAGAACGAAGTTGTCCAGCACGGCAAAGCGCAGTTCGGACAGGTCCGGCGCGGTGAGCATCGGGCCGCTTTCGGCGGAAAGCACCGCGTCGACCATTTCGCAGCAGGTCACGCTGCGCGCGACCGATCCGATCGAGTCAAACGACGATGACAACGGGAATGTCCCATCCATAGGAATGCGCCGCGCGGTTGGCTTGAAGCCCGTGAGACCGCAAAACGCCGCCGGTATCCGGCATGATCCGCCGGTGTCGGTTCCCAGACCGACCGCAGCCATACCATCGGCCACAGAGACCGCCGCACCAGAGGATGACCCGCCCGGAATGCGGCGCCGGTCGACCGGGTTTGCCGGCGTTCCGTAATGCGGGTTCAACCCCAAACCGGAATAGGCAAACTCGGTCATATTGGTGTGACCCATAATGACCATACCGGCCTTTCGCAAACGCGCGACCACGGCGGCATCCGCCGTTGCCGGAGCGGCTTGGGCAAGCACCTGCGACCCGGCGATTGTCACCCGACCGGAGATGTCGAACAGGTTCTTGATCGACACCGAAATGCCCGAGAGCGGCGACGGGCTTGCGCCCTGCGCGTGCAGGGTGTCGTGCCGCTGGGCCTGAGCAAAGCTGCGTTCGGGGTCGATCATGGTGAACACGCGCGCGCCCTCGCCCGCGGTATCGAGGATACGATCCAGAGCAGCCGAGGTCAGGGCGAGGCTTGTGACCTCGCCCTCTGCAAGCTGTTTTGACAGGTCAGCGACAGTGTCCATCACGCGGTTTCGTCGAAGTAATGGATTTCCATCAACACGCATCCGCCTTCGGATTTGAACGGCCCATGATAGGCACCGGGCGGACGACAGGCATAGGTGTGGGGCGCGAAGGCTTCGCCGCCCTCGCCGTTTTCGTCATTGCCCACGGTCAGATCCCCTTCGACAAGGTAGACCTCTTCCCAATAGTCATGGACAAACGGCGCCGTTGTGAACACCCCGGGTTCAAACCGCAGCAAACGGGTGCGATTGCCGGTGTTGTTCTCTTCATCGAGCGCCCCGGCGAGGATTTTCTGTTTGATGCCACTGGGATAGCCCGGCGGCGTGTGCCAGCCCTCGGTCCCCATATCAATGGCGAAGAATTCCTTGTGTTCCTTGTTGATCGTCATCGTCATTTACTCCGCAGCAGTGGAAAATTTGGCAAGTTCGTCGTCGAGCGCGTAGCTGTCGAGCATACGATCGACAAGCCCGGTGCACCGATCCCAATCAAAGGTTCGGAACGAGTGCCCCTTGGTCACAAAGGTGGCGCCGGCATAGAACATCTCATACTGGCTGTGACGCGAAGCGAATTCCGAGCCGACAGCGTCCCACGCCAGTTTGAAGAACTTTACCCGGCCCTCTGAGGTGCTGGTCGGGGATTGCTGGGTTTTGCCGACCATCTCGCGGACTTCGGGGTTGGCAAAATCAGCAATTGACGAGGGCAACATGATCAACCCGCCGCCTGCCAGCTCGCGAAGCGTCGTGTTGACCGTGCCGTAGAGCTGTTGCGTCAGAACCTGCGCGGCATAAAGCGTATGGCGGTCGGGGATGAAGTATTCGCCGTGGTGGCTGCCCTTGATTTCCATCGCATGAACCAGCGCGTCAACCATGGCGCATTGCGAGGCCAGCTGCCCGAGCGTTTCACGCACCTGCGGGAAGCCGATCACGCCGTTGGTCTCGGCCGTTTTGCGAGCGATACCAAGCAAGAAGCGCATTTTGACCATCAGCCTGATCTGGGCCTGATAGTTCTGATAGACATGCGCGGGTGTGGCGTGGAACTGTTTGTTGCACATGGCGGTGTCTTGATTGATGAACACCCGGTCCCACGGCACTTTGACATCATCAAAATATAGAACCGCGTCGTTTTCATCAAAGCGGCTTGCCAGCGGGTGGTCAAACACGCTTTTGGCCGAAGCCTCGTAAGAATTGCGCGACAGGATTTTGAGCCCTTTGGCATTCATTGAGATGGTGAACGAAACCGCATAGGGCTCCTCGCCTTCCTTGAGGGGCTGAATGCAGGTCACGAACACCTCATTGGCGAGGATACCACCGGTGGCCAGCATCTTGGCTCCGCGAATGGTCAGCCCTTCGCTGTCCTGATCGACAACGCCCGCAGTCAGGAACGGATCCTGCTGTTCATTCGCCGTCTTCGAGCGGTCTGCCTGTGGGTTGATGATCACATAGGTGAGGTAGAGCTCGTTGTCGCGGGCATAGCGGTAATAGTCGGCCAGCGCCCCGGCGCGCTCCTTGTCATAGGCCTCGAATGCGTCGAGCCCCATATACATGCCGGCGATACAGGACGCCACGTGGTCGGGTGCCCGGCCAAGAAACCCGCCGTGAAGCTCGGTCCAGGCTTCGAGCGCCTTGCGCCGCTCAACCAGATCGGCGTGCGATTTCGGCAATTGCCAAATCCGGTTGGCGCGTTCCCCGCCAGAGCCTTCGATCTCATACGTCATGAGATCGCGGTTTTCCTTGGAGGATTGGAAATCATAAAGCCCCGCGACCGAACCAACCGCGTTGCGGAATGCCGGATGCGTTGTCGGGTCGTTGACTTCGGCCCCGTCGATAAAAATCTGCCGTCCGTCGCGGAGACTTTCGGTGTGCTGTTTGCCAGTCTTTAGCATTGTGAACTCCTGTTGGATCAATAGTGAATGGCCAGAGGCCAGTCGGTTTCCATTTGCTCGCCCAGCTTGAGCGAGGCATAGCGCCCCTTGGCGAAAACGAGCGGATTGCGGTCGGCGTCGGTTCGGTGTTCCGTGACGCGAGCGATGAAAAGCAGATGGTCACCGCCATCTATCACCCGGTCAGCAGCACAGGTGAAAACGGCGGCAGCGCCGGACAAAAGCGGCACGTCAAAAGCGCCGGGCTGGCTTTTGACGCCTTCCCATTTGTTGCCCGGCCGCGCGAAACGGTTCGACAGTTCGGTCTGTTCCTGAGACAGAACATGGATCGCATATCCCTCGGCGCGCTGCCAAAGCGGCAGACCGTTGGCGCGTTTGTCGATCGAAAACAGCACCAAGGGCGGATCGAGAGACAGCGAGTTGAACGAGCTCATCGTCATGCCGAGTTTCTCTTCATCGACGCTACAGGTCACGATGCACACGCCGGTCGGAAATGCACCAAAAGCGTTGCGCAGGGCGCGCTGGTCTTCGACAGAAACGCTCATGATGTGCCTCCATCCGGCGGCAGCAGGTAATCGGCCATCAACAGCGCCTTGACCGCGCTTTCGCGCAGATCGCGCGACAGGGTTTGCAGCATGTCGAAGTTCCCGGCATCGACGGGTTCAAACAGTTGGTCGTTGATTTCGGACTGCACTTTGGCAAGCGACTCCAGCAAGGCGAGCCCGCGCTCTGTCACGCTCAGCCGCACGCGTCTGCGGTCTTTGGGATGCGGCAGTTTGTTCAGAATGCCCAGCTTGGCAAGCTTGTTGGTCTCGGCCGTTACAAAGGCCGCTGAATGCGCCAGATGCTCGGCGACCGCGCCAACTCCGACCCCCTCTGCGCCCTGAAGCTGTCGGGTGGTGATCAGGATCGTGTATTGCGGACCAGTGAGGCCGATATAGGCGCCAAACCGGCTTCGGACCTGCTCAAGCCGCGCAGAAAAGGCGAGCAGATTGTGCAGCATTTTGCGAAACGCCAGATCGCTGCCATCGGCAAGCAAATCATCCCGCGTCACGGTCAAAAGGGATTTGGTTTGCTTTTCCTGCATTGGCTCACTCTACTATATCTGTGATATATTACATATGATCGTAAAGTAACTTAACTAAGTCGTCAAAGTAATTTATGGCATAAAATTCAGACCCTTAGAGCTTTGCAGAGAAAATTTCACGGATAAGGCCACGTAAGCTGGAGTCGATTCTTGTCAGCGATGCTGGCCTAAATCGCTGGGGAAAATGCTGGCCGAGCCGGCCTAGATATCGCGCGAGCGTTCGCTGCCCGCGCCACATCAAAGCGCGGAACAGCTCAAGTAGAGTAAAGAATCTAAGCGGCATCGCCCCTAGAATAGGGGCGTGCCCGGTCGTCTTAGCTGGATTTCGGCCCGCCGGTGGCGCCGACATCCCAGAACACGCCAGCCATAACGCGCAATGCGTCGCGGCAGATGGGTTCCAGGACATGCTCGTTCGGGGCGTGCTGAGAGCAGCCACGATAGGAATGCGGCACCCAGATTGTCGGCAGCCCGAGAATATCGGTGAAGCTGTCGTTGGGCAGAGACCCCGCCAAATTGGGCAACACATGCAGATCGCCCGCAGTTTCGCGGATAGAATTGCCGACGAACTGCGCCCAAGGATGCTCAGGATCGAGCCGTGTTGCGGCAAAGAAGCCCCGGTCATGTGGCTTGATCTCGACCTTCGAGAAGCCAAGCGCATCAAGGTGACGGCGCAGAGCGGGAACAACCTCTTCCGGGTCGGTGCCAACAACAAAGCGCAGCTGGCACGTCGCCCGCGCCCAGCCCGAAATCGCGTTAACCGGCGCTTCGGGCACGCCCGACACCATCGCCAGCACCGCGAAGCTGTTCCAGCCAAAGACGCGCTCGGCCGGGGTCAGGCTTTCTTCGCCCCAATCGGGGTTGACCGCCGGGCCGTTGCCGCCTTCGACCGGCAGGTCGCGCAGGGCGGCGCGCACGCTGTCGGTGAGGCTGTCGGGCCGCCATTCCGGCACTTTGATCTGGCCACGCACATCGGTGATCGAGGCGAGCGCATGGGCAAGGATCATCGCCGGATCGCTAAGCAGCCCACCCCAGTTTCCGGAGTGATGCGCGCCCTCATGGGTTTCGATCATCAGATCAAAAGTCACCCCCCCGCGCGAGCCCATGAACATGGTCGGCACTTCGGGTTGCAGGCGCGGCCCGTCCGAGGCGATCAGCACATCGGCAGAGAGCCTGTCCTTGTGGGATTTGAACACTTCGGGCAGGCCAACGGAGCCGACCTCTTCGCTCATCTCGATGACAATGCGCGTGTTGAAGCCCAAGCTGCCGCGCTCTGCCAGAACGGCCTCGAGTGCGGCGATGTTTACAAGGTGCTGGGATTTGTTGTCGGCGGTGCCACGGCCATAAAGCCGCTCTCCTTCCTCTACAATCTCCCACGGGGTCAGCCCCTCGCGCCACATGCCCTCTTGCCCCAGCACCGTATCGCCGTGGCCATAGGTCAGCACCGTGGTCAGGTCATCGCCCTCGTGACGTTCGCCCAACAGAAGCGGGCCGCCGCGCGGCTCGGGATTGTCGATGATCTCGCAGGTAAAGCCAAGCGCCGTCAACCGGGGCAGCATCGCCTCTTCGAGATAGCGCAGGCATTCGGCCTGTGCCGCATCATCAGGGTTCTGGCTTTCGCTGCGATAGGTCACCAGCTGCGCGAGGTCGTTTTGAAAGCTCCCCTCGTCGAAATATCGGCTGACGGTTTCGATGGCGGCGTTGCGGGTCATTGGTCTTCCTCAAGTGCTGCGTCGCCCCATGGCGACATGATTTCTGTGCACCCCGCATTGAGCGAGCCCGAGCGCATCACCCCGGCGGGGCAGGCAAAGGCATAGGGCAAAACGGTGCGGCGCGTTGTGCGAACGGGTTTGACGGCCTCAAGCGCGGCAATCACTTCGGCCGGTAGGGTCTCGTCAGCGATGATCTCATCGCCGCCCGACATGTCGATGCGCGGATGGTGAAAGGCGTCCTCAAGCGAGAGCCCGCCATCGAGCATCAGCGACGAGAGCTGTGCCACCGCCGAGACGATCTTGCGACCGCCGGAGGCGCCAAGCGCAAAGCGCCGGTCGCCCTGTGCGCCAAGCACCGGGCAGACGTTCATCAAGCAGGCCTTGTCCGGGCCAAGCGAGTTGGGCTTGCCCTGTTCGGGGTCGAACCACATGATGCCGTTGTTCATCAACAGGCCGGTCGTGGGGGAGACCACGCGGCTGCCGAAAATCGACAGCAGGGTCTGGGTGTTGCTGACCATATTGCCGTCGCGGTCCACCACCGAGAAATGCGTGGTGCAGCCGGGGGCTTCGGGGACTTCGCCGGTGTCGCCCATCTTGCCCAGACGTTCCGCATAGGCAGTGTCGAGCGCGGAGGCATAGGCAGAAAAGGCCTTGGCCGGTGTGCTAAGGGGCCCTGTGTTTCCAGCTGTTCGAACACGCGGGCAAAGGTCGGACCCGCCGTCAGGCCGGGCACCACGTGGCAGAGCGCATCGCGATATTTTACGGGCTGCGCCGCGCCCATCCATGCGCGATAGCCTTTGAGATCCTCAACCGAGAGGCTGCCGCCCTTGGCCTGCACATCGCCGGCGAGCGCATTGGCAATATCGCCCTGATAGAAGCTGCGCGCCCCGCCCCGCGCCAGCGCGTCGAGCGTGGCGGCCATGGCGGATTGATCGAGGTGGTTGTCGGGGATCGCGGTCCAGCCTGAGCCCTTCGGCCATTGCCCGTCATCAAGGAACATCGCCGCCGCCTCCGGGTCTTTGGCCAATTCGCGCGCGGTCGAGGCGATCAAAAGCGCGGCGCTCCAATCGACCAGCATGCCCTCTTTTGCGTGGGCAACTGCGGGCGCCAGAAGATCGGCCCAAGGCATCCGCCCCCAGCGCGCATGCGCCTGCCCCATGCCATCGACCACGCCGGGCACGGCAATCGCTGTAGCCCCTTGGACGTTGCGGTCATCGACGACCCGCTCCCATGGGAACAGGTCGCTGGCCTTGCCTTCGCCGGACAGCGGGTAGTCCGCCACACGCAAACCGCGCGGTGAGCGCATGCCGAAGTTGATCGCTACCGCCTCGCCCGTGTCCGCGCGCCAATGCAGCGCCGCGCCGCCGCCCGCGGGGCCGCTCATCCATGGTTCAAGCACGCCGACCACGAACGAGGTCGCCACCGCCGCGTCAACCGCATCGCCCCCGGCGCGCAGCACCTCGGCTCCGGCTTCTGCCGCGAGCCGGTGCTGCGAGGCGACAACGCCGCCTGCGGTTTCAATGACGTGTTTGCGGGTGTGCTGGGTACGTGACAGGGCGCTCATGCTGCGGCCTTTCCAAACATTGGGCTTTCCGGATCGTGCAAGTGGCATTCAACCCGACCTTCGGGCAGGGCCAGAGGGCGCGGCGCGGTGGTTTTGCACAGCTCGGTCGCATTCGGGCACCGGGGGTGGAAGACACAGCCCGACGGCGGATCAATCGGGTTGGGATAGGCCGTCCCGAGCGAGGTTTCAGGCACGCCAAGGCCCGGTTCCGGTGTCAGGACCGAGGCAAGAAGCGCCTTGGTATAAGGGTGCTTTGGCGCGTCGAACAGATCGGCCACCGGGGCCTCTTCTACGATCCGGCCCAGATACATCACTGCCACCCGCGTCGCGAGGTGTTCAACCACGGCGAGGTCATGCGAGATGAACAGATACGTGAGCCCGAATTCCTCGCGCAGCTCTCCCAGCAGGTTGAGGATCTGGCTCTGCACCGAGACATCCAGCGCCGAGGTCGGCTCGTCACAGATCACGATCTCGGGGCGCATCACAAGGGCGCGCGCGATGGCGACACGCTGGCGCTGACCGCCGGACATCTGGCTTGGATAGGTGTTCATCACCCGCGCCGGAAGGCCGACCACGTCGAGCGCATCGCGCACGGCTTTTTCCTGACTGCTGCGATCGCCGACGCCATGCACCCGCAGCGGTAGCGAGATGATATCGGCAATAGACTTGCGTGGGTTGAGCGAGGAATAGGGATCCTGAAAGATCGGTTGCAAGCGGCTGGCCAGTTGCCGCCGGTCAAGCCCCTGCATCGGCTCGCCATCAACCAGCACCTGACCCGAGGTCGGCTTTTCCAGCCCCAGCAGCAGCTTGGCCAATGTCGATTTGCCACAGCCGGATTCCCCGACGAGGCCCAGCACCTCGCCCTTGCCCAGCGAGAGCGACACCTCGTTCACGGCGGTGAGCGGTTTGCGCGGGCCGAACAGCCCCTGTTTCACGGTATAGGTCTTTTTGACTTGGTCGAGTGTCAGGACAGCGCTCATGCGGCTTCTCCTTCGGCGGAAAGCGCGCCATCGGCGTGGACGCATTTGAAAACATGGGTGCTGTCGCCGCGCTCAGGGATCGCGGCGCGACACTCTGGTGTGACATGCGGACAGCGGGTGCGAAAGGCACAGCCTGTGACCTCGCCCACCAACGACGGCACGATGCCGGGGATCGTGCCCAGCGGCGCACCGCGTTCGGTCTTGCCCGGTTGCGGAATGCAACGCAGGAGGCCACGGGTATAGGGGTGCGACGGGCGCGCGAAAATCTGCTCGGCCGCGCCGGTTTCGACCAGCTCACCGGCATACATCACCGCGACCTTGTCGGCGACGCGGGCTACCACGCCCAGATCATGGGTGATCAGGATCATCGCCATGTTCATCTCACGCGTGAGGTCGACAAGCAGGCGCAGGATCTGGGCCTGAATGGTCACGTCCAACGCCGTTGTCGGTTCGTCCGCGATCAAAAGGTCAGGCTCGCACATCAGCGCCAATGCAATCATCACCCGTTGGCGCAACCCACCAGAAAGCTGATGGGGATATTGCGACAGGCGGCTTGCAGCGGCGGTGATGCCGACCTTTTCGAGCAATTCAATCGCCCGCTCACGCGCCTTTGCCTTGCCGACCTTGCGGTGCAGCAACAGCGTCTCGGTCAATTGGTCACCAATCGTATAGGCGGGATTGAGCGAGGTCATCGGCTCTTGGAAAATCATCGCCATCCGGTTGCCGCGCAGATCACGCAGCACCCGGCGGTTCGATTTTTGCAGGTCGATCCCGTCGAACGTCATCTCGTCGGCCGAGCGTTTGATCGACTTGCCCAACAGCCCCATGACCGCCAGCGAGGTCAGGGATTTGCCCGATCCGCTTTCACCGACAATCGACAGGGTCTCACCGCGTTGCAGTTCAAAGTCGATCCCGCGCACGGCACGCAGAATGCCGCCCCCGGTGGGAATGTCGAGACAGAGGTTTTTTACGCTAAGCAATGGAGTGGACATCAGCTTCTCCCTTCCGGCGAGGTCACATCGCGCAGACCGTCACCCATCAGATTGATCGCCAGCACCAGCACGAACAGAACCGCACCGGGGATCAGCACCAGCCAGGGTTCGAACAGCATCATGTTCTTGCCCTCGGACACCATCAACCCCCACGACGGGGTCGGCGGTTGGACGCCCAGCCCAAGGAAGCTCAGCGCCGCTTCGAGCAGGATGGCGTGGGCCATCTCCAGCGTGATCACCACAATCAGGTTGTTAAAAATGTTGGGCATGATCTCGGTCAACAGGATGCGCGGCGTCGAACAGCCGATCACCTGTGCCGCCGCCACATAATCGCGCCGCGCCACCTGTAGCGTCGAGGCGCGCATCACCACGGCAAAGCGGTCCCAGAGCAACAGCCCCAGCACACAGATCACCACGGTCAGCGACCCACCAAGGATCGCCACCACCGCCAGCGCCACCAGCACCACCGGCATCGCCAGCCGCACGTTGATCAGGAAGGTCACGACCGCATCGACCCTGCCGCCGAAATAGCCGGCGGAGACGCCCATCGCGGTGCCGATCACACCAGAGATCAGCGCCGCAACCACGCCAATCAACAGCGACACCCGCGCGCCATATATCAGGCGCGACAGGTAATCACGGCCAAGGTGGTCGGTGCCAAGGGGATGTTCCCATGTGCCGCCCATAAACACGGGTTTGACCATGCGGTTCATCAGGCTCTGGGCATAGGGGTCATGCGGCGCCAGCAGCGGTGCCAGCAGCGCCACGACAACCAGCAACCCGACGATCACCATGCCAAAGATCAGCCCCTTATGTCCGCGTGCCCGCGCCATGAGCATTTGCCGCGGCGTCGGGCCTTGGATTTCCTGTGAAAGCGGATCGACGCCGGGATCTGTTGTTACGTTGCTCATATCATGCGCTCCGCATACGGGGGTCGAGCCATGCGTTCAGCACGTCCGCCAGAAAGGTGAAAACGATGTAGAACATCGAGAAGACAAGGATCAGCGCCTGCACCGTGGGCAGGTCATTGCGCGCAATGCTCTCCCAAGCGAGGAAGCCCGCACCGTGCAAGGCAAAGACGGATTCGACGACGATCGACCCGCCCAGCATGAAACCCATCTGAACCGCCGCGAGGCTGACCACCGGGATGATCGCGTTGCGCAGGGCGTGTTTGAACAACACCCGCCCCTCGCTCGCGCCTTTGGCCCGCGCTGTGCGAATGAAATCCGAGTTCAGCACATCCAGCATCCCCGCCCGCGTCAGGCGCATGATCGCTGGCATGGCGTAATAGCCCAGCACGATAGTCGGCATGATATAGTGCCGCCATGTCGTTGCCCCCGATGGCGGCAGCCAGCCCAGCTGGATCGCGAAGACCACGATCAGGATCAGACCGAACCAGAACGACGGCATCGCCTGTCCCGCCACCGACAGGAACAGAGCAACGCGGTCGATGATCGAGTTGGGACGGATCGCCGCGAGAACGCCTAGCGGCACCGCCACACCCAGCGCAAACAGGATACCGCAAAGCCCGAGCGTCATCGTCACCTGAAGCCGCTCGGCAATCAGCCCTTCAACCGGCAGCTTGAAATAGTAACTTTCGCCGAAATCCCCGCGCATCGCGGCAAACAGCCATTCGCCGTATTGCACCAGCATCGGCCGGTCAAAACCATAAATGCGGCGGATCGCATCGATATCTTCGCCGCTTGCGGTTTCCCCGGCCAGCGCCGCTGCCGGGTCGCCAGAAAGGAAGAGCAACGAAAAGCTGATGAAGCTGACTGTGAAAGCCACCAGCAGGGCAAGGCCCAGTCGTTTCAGGATGAAGGGAAGCATAAGGGTACCTCGGGCGTGTGGCGCGGGGCCGCACACGTTTGGGTGTCAGTCATATGAATAGGAAACGGGGGTCGGAAAACAGAGACGTGCGAAGCGGGGCAGGTGCGCATGGCCCCTGCCCCGGTCACTATCAGTTCCAGCTCATGTCGATAAAGCGCAGCACCTCGTCCGGTGTGGGCGTGTATGCGACATCGTTGGTGAACACATAGTTGGTGTTATAGCTGAACATCGGCGCCCAGAAGGCTTGGTCCGCGATGCGGTTGATCGCCTTGCCGTAGTATTCGATCCGCTCATCCGGATTGGTCGAGCTGTCGGCAACCTTGAGCCACTCCAGAACCTGATCGTCACGGGTGCTGTCGAGCGAGCCATGCTTGAAGAACTGGCTGACCATCGCCGAGGCGTCGTTGATCGAATAGCTGCCCCAAGTCTGGAAGGTCATCGGCACTTTGCCTTGCATGTTCAGCTCGCGCAGGGCCGAATACTGCAGCATCTTGAAGTCGGTCTTGATGCCAACAGCGTTCAGATAGGAGGTGATCGCTTCGGCATAGGCGCGGTCGCGATAGGCGTAGAACTCGGTCGTGAACCCGTCGGGATAGCCCGCCTCGGCCAGAAGTGCCTTAGCTTTTTCCGGGTCGTACTCATAGTTCTTCACGTCCTGAACACAGCCGAACTGGCTGGGGAAACAGGGGGTCTGAACCACTTTCGACTTGCCCTTGAGCAGCGCATCAACCAGCTCCTGACGGTTGATGGCATAGTTCACCGCCTGACGCACTTTCAGCTTGGTAAACGGATTATCCGCACCGGTCCGCCCGGCGCTGTCCATCTGGAGGTAGCCGACACGCATGGTGGATTCATTGGCCACCTTGAACTGTCCCATCTGGGCCAGTTTTTCGGCCTGATCCGCAGGCACCTGCCAAATCAAATCAAGCGAACCCGAGAAGAGCTCGGCCATCTGGGTGTTCACATCCGGGATGGTGCGGATGTCGACGTTCTTGATCTTGGGGGCTCCCTTGGGGCTGTCGTGGTAGCCTTCGTTGGCTTCGAGCACGAAATGCTGACCCGGCACCACGTTGGTCACCTTGTAAGGACCGGTTCCAACGGGTTTGAGACCCATGCCGGACGGGCCGACCTCGGCGTAATATTCATTCGGGTACATCGACACCGGACCCGACAGGAATTCGATCGCCGCCGGGAACTTGTCCTTGAGCATGATACGCACGGTGTAGTCGTCGATCTTCTCGGCCGACTTCATCCAGTTCACGTTGCGTTGGGTTTTGACGCCGTTTTCTTCCTTGGCGACGTAGTTGACCGTGAACACAACATCATCGGCGTTAAACGGCTCGCCATTGTGGAAGGTCACGCCTTCGCGCAGCTTGAATTCCAGCGTGGTGTCGTCGATCCATGTCCACGAGGTGGCAAGGTTGCCCTTGTATTCATTGGTCGCCGGATCGCGATAGATCAGCCCGTCCCAGATCGCGCGCTGAAGCACGACGCCTTCGCGCGACGAGTTAAAGTAGCTGTCGACGTTCTCAAGCTCTTTGGTGAACGCAACGCGCAGCGTATCGTTCGCCTTTTCGGCAACGGCGGGTGCCGCTGCTACAAAAAGCGCCAAAAGCGAGGAAGAGATCAGTTTTCTGGTCATGTCATATCCCTGATGTAAGTTTTTGCTTGGCATCACGGTATCATTATTTGATACTCAATGATATTATTTAATCATCGTAAGCGAAAAACCGGTCTACTCGTCAAGCCCTTTGTGAGGTGACAACAGGTAATCTCCGAGCAAAAGAGTGGAAAAAGATGGAAATGAAGCAGAATCCATTGTTCGCAGGCACCCTCGCCAAGGGATTGAAGCTGTTGCGCGCTTTTGACGAATCAAATGCGTCGTTGTCGCTGTCGGATCTGGTGGCGCGCACCGGGCTTGAGAAAAGCGCCGTGCAACGGTTTGCCCATACGCTGCACGCCGAAGGCATGCTGGAGCGCGACCCCGCCACCCGCCGCTATCAGCCCAGCCACGCGTGGCTGCAATTGGCCTATGCCTACTACTGGGCCGACCCGCTTGCGGCGCGTGCCTTGCCCAAAATGATCGAGCTGAGACAGGCAATTGGTGAGACAGTCAATCTGGCTGAAATTTCGGGCGATCACATCATCTATGCCCTGCGCCTGCCAAATCAGCGGGCGCAATTTGCCTCCAGCATTATCGGCCGCCGCCTGCCCGCTCTGGTGACAGCCTCGGGGCGCGTGATCCTGTCGACATGGACCAAAGAAGAGCGCGCGACTGCTGTTGCAAACTGGCCCATTCACAGCGCGACCCCCAAAACGGAAATCGACCGTGACGCGATCGCCCAGTCGATCGAGACCGCAGCCCAAGACGGCTATGCCCTGACGCAGAACCAGATGATTTTGAACGAAATCAGCGTGGCTGTGCCGGTTCTAGGCCCCGACGGCAGAGCAAGCGCCGCTATACAAGTCGCCGTTGCGGCCCACAGCTTTGATGGTGACAAAGTCAGAAAAGAGATTTTGCCCGCGCTTATGGATACGGCGAACGCGCTGCATTGATGGCGCAGGAGCGCTTGTCGCGCAAAGCTGCGATGCTCTGACCCGGTACAGCCGACACAATGCCTAGCACCGCTTCGTTCAGACCGCTTGGAAGCGTTAGGACTGTCATAAAAGCGTCACTTGGCACCGCCCACTAATTCACTTATTCATGAATTATGGATATAATGATTCCCAACCGCCTTTCGACCCTCGGCCATCCCCAGCGACTGGCTGTGTTCAAGCTGCTGATGCGGCGCTACCCTGATCGCGTGCCCGCGACCGAGCTGGCCCATGCGCTCGGGCTGAAACCGAATACGCTTTCCACCTATGTCAGCGCGCTTTTGCAGGCCGGATTGGTGCAACAGCAACGTGTTGGCACCTCTTTGCGCTATTCCATCGACATGTCCGCCGCCCGCGAGACCATTGATTATCTCCAGCACGACTGCTGCCGGGGCCGCCCAGAAATTTGCGCGTCAGCACCCTTTCCCACCCCGTCCGGAGACAGCGCCTTGACTGACCGTAAATATAACGTCCTGTTCATCTGCACCGGCAATTCGGCCCGTTCAATCTTTGCCGAATCCATCCTGCGTGACATCGCTGGCGATCGTTTTGTGGCCTATTCGGCGGGCATCACGCCGCGCTCCGAACTGAACCCCTTCGCGCTCGACGTGTTGCAGCAGAAGGGCCATAATGTTTCGGTCCTGCGTTCGAAAAACCTATCGGAATTTCAGGGCGCGGACGCGCCCGAATTCGATTTCGTCTTTACCGTTTGCGATCAGGCCGCAAACGAGGAATGCCCGGCATGGCGCGGCCAGACGATCAGCGCCCATTGGGGCCTGCCTGATCCGGTTTCTGTCGAGGGGACCGACGCGGAAAAAAGTCTCGCCTTTCATCAAACCTATGGTGCGCTGCGCAACCGGATGATCGGGTTCACCGCCTTACCGATTGCCTCGCTTGACCGTTTGTCCTTGCAAAAAGCGGTCGATGACATCGGCCAGATCAATGAAAAAGAAGGAGCCGCCTGATGACCGTTTACGCCCTTAACGGCCTTGGCCGGATCGGAAAGCTCGCGCTGCGCCCGCTGCTCGAACGCGGGGCCGAGATTGCCTGGATCAATGATGCGGTGGGTGATCCTGCCATGCACGCACATCTGTTTGAATTTGATACGGTTCATGGCCGTTGGGACGCCGCGTTTGAGCATGACGCCGATAGCGTCACCATCAATGGCGCGCGCCTGCCTTTTATCGGCACGCGCGACATCGCTGATCTGCCGCTTGAGGGGGTCGATGTGGTGATCGACTGCACCGGCGTCTTCAAGACCGAAGCCAAGCTCGCCCCGTTTTTTGAGGCCGGCGTGAAAAAGGTGGTGGTCTCTGCCCCGGTCAAGGACGGCGATGCGGCCAACATCGTCTTTGGCGTCAACCACGACATTTACGAGCCCGACCGCCACAAGATCATCACCGCCGCGAGCTGCACAACCAACTGCCTCGCCCCGGTGGTCAAGGTCGTCCATGAAAATCTCAAGATCAAACATGGCTCGATGACGACGATCCACAACGTGACCAACACGCAGACGATCGTTGATCGCCCGGCCAAGGACCTGCGCCGTGCCCGCTCTGCGCTGAACGCGCTGATCCCGACCACGACGGGCAGCGCCACAGCGATCACCCTGATCTATCCGGACCTCAAGGGCCGGTTGAACGGCCATGCCGTGCGCGTGCCGCTGTTGAATGCCTCGCTGACCGACTGTGTGTTCGAAGTCGAGCGCGACACCACCGCCGAAGAGGTCAACGCCTTGTTCAAAGCCGCCGCTGCCGGGCCATTGGCCGGAATACTGGGCTATGAAGAACGCCCGCTGGTTTCGACCGACTATACCAACGACGAACGCTCCAGCATTGTGGACGCGCTGTCGACCATGGTCGTCAATGGCACACAGGTGAAAATCTATGCGTGGTATGACAACGAGATGGGCTATGCGCACCGCTTGGTTGACGTGGCGATGATGGTGGGAGCCTCGGTGTGAGCCAAGCCTCGTCCCGGCCAGAGGGGATGTCGGCCTATATCGCCGTTACGGCGGCCTATTGGGCGTTTATGCTCACCGATGGCGCTTTGCGCATGTTGGTGCTGTTGCATTTTCACACGCTGGGCTTTTCGCCGGTGCAGCTGGCCTATTTGTTCGTGCTCTATGAAATTGCCGGTGTGCTGACCAATCTCGGCGCAGGCTTTATCGCGGCGCGGTTTGGGCTGACCTCCACGCTTTATGCGGGGTTGGGGTTGCAAGTGCTGGCTTTGCTGGCCTTGGCACAGCTTGATCCGACATGGGCAGTCGGGGCCTCTGTCGTTTATGTCATGCTGGTGCAAGGGGCGAGCGGCGTGGCCAAGGATCTGGCCAAGATGTCGTCGAAATCCGCCGTCAAACTGCTTGCTCCGTCCGAAGGGGCGGGCCTGTTTCGCTGGGTGGCTTTGCTGACCGGTTCGAAGAATATGGTGAAAGGCTTGGGCTTTCTTCTCGGCGCGGCGTTGCTGGCGACCATCGGGTTTGTCTGGGCGGTTCTGGGCATGGCGGCGATCCTCGGGCTTATCCTATTGGCTGTGCTGATCGCCATGCCCCCCGGCCTGCCCAAGGGCCGCAAGGACGCGAAGTTCTCGGAAGTTTTCTCAAAGTCGGGCAACGTCAATTGGCTCAGCGCGGCGCGGGTGTTCCTGTTTGGCGCGCGGGATGTTTGGTTTGTGGTCGGCATTCCGATCTACTTCTATGCGGTGCTGTCTGATGGCACGCCTGACGGCAATCGCACGGCGTTCTGGCTCATCGGCAGTTTCATGGCCGGCTGGGTGATCCTCTATGGCTTGGTGCAGGCGATTGCGCCGCGCATTTTGCGCGCCAACTCACGGCCAGAGCGTGAGCTGATCGCCGCCGCACGCACATGGGCTTGGGCGCTTGCAATTGTTCCCGGACTGCTCAGCATGGCCGCGCTTGTGGCGGAGGGGCCGCAGATGTGGCTCACCATCAGCGTCGTTGTCGGCTTGTTGGTGTTCGGTGCGGTATTTGCCGTGAATTCTTCGCTGCATTCCTATCTGATCCTGTCCTTCACCAAGGCCGAACGGGTCACGATGGATGTTGGGTTCTACTACATGGCAAATGCGGCTGGGCGCCTTGCCGGGACCGTGTTGTCGGGCCTCACATATCAAACCGGCGGACTGACTTTGATGTTGGCCGTGGCGGCGGTGATGGTTGCGCTGTCGGCGGTTGCTGTTGGCTTTTTGCGCCCGGCGCAAGCAGGCTGAAAAGGGCGCTTCTTAACGCGCTTTCACTCGTGTTCTGTTGCGGAACTCGCGCTGCCGGCGCCTTCCAACGCTGTCCAGATCGCGTCTTCGGCGTCTGATTTCTTGCCGATCAACCGGGCCGCCACAGTTGCGATCCGCGGCGTCGGCAGCACGTCGCTAAAGCTCTCAAGCTTGTTCTTAGCGGGGAGGTTCTCAACCATAGACTGTGGAATCCACGCGATGCCGATGCCATTTGCAGCCAGTTGCATCGCCCCGACCGTAAGCGCGGTCTCGACCTTGGTAGTGCGCGAGAAGGCATCGGCGATGCGCGGGTTCACCTCGGCGTTGATCAATTTGCCCAGAAAAACATCCGAAGGGTATCCGATCACCGGCAACTCCCCCATTTCGATCTGCTGGCGCAGGGCAGCCGTGCCGACCGGGATCAGCCCCTCGTCCGAGATCAACAACTCCTCGACATATTCCTCGGGTGGCTGGGCAAGCTCGGCGCGTGATTTGTAGGTCAGCACAAGATCCGCCTCTTTGGTGATCAACATCCCCCAGCATTCCGACCGGTTGGCCGACCGCAAACGCAAATCAAAGCCCAACGCCTCAAAATGGGTCGCAATCAGCGGCGGCAAAAGCGATGTCGTGATGGCGTGCTGGCTGGCGATGACCACACGGCTGCTCACCTCGCGGTCAGCCTTGCGCAGATCAACCACCAACCCTTTGAGGTCACTCGACAGGCGGCGCAGGCGGTCTTCGTGTTCGACAAGCATCCCCGTCGGACGCGCGGGCTTGCGCGACCGGTCCATCAGCTCAACACCCAAGTAGTCTTCGATACTGCGCACCCGCCGGGAAAACGCAGGCTGCGTCAGATAGCGTCGGCTCGCCGCTTCGTTCAGCGACTCGCTTTCAAAAATCGCGACAATATCTTCGAGCCATTCCAGCTTCATGGCGCCACCCCCACAATATGCGACTATTGCATAATAGGTCGAAAACTTGGCATTTGAGAACCCGAAATCTTCGTTGCATTCTAGGCCTGAACGCTACACCGGAGTTTCTACTATGCATTTCGCGCGATTTGACCGCATTCGTCTGGCCCACCTGCCAACGCCGCTTGAGCCGATGGACCGGCTGTCCGAAGCTCTGGGCGGCCCCCGTCTCTGGATTAAAAGGGACGATTGCACCGGTGTGTCCACCGGCGGCAACAAAACCCGCAAGCTTGAATTCCTGATGGGCGAGGCTTTGGCACAGAAAGCCGATGTGGTCATCACCCAAGGCGCGACCCAATCGAACCATGTCCGTCAGACCGCCGCGTTTTGCGCGCGGCTGGGGCTTGAGTGTCACGCGATCCTTGAAAACCGGACCAATTCCAACGATCCCGACTACCGCTCCAACGGCAACATCCTTCTGGATGCGCTTCACGGGGCCACGCTTGAACATGTGCCGGGCGACACCGACATGGTGGCCGCCTGTGAAACAGCCGCAGCCGAGCTGCGCGCCAAGGGCAAAAACCCCTATATCATCCCCGGCGGCGGCTCGAACCCTGTTGGGGCGCTTGGCTATGCCAATTGCGCGCTGGAACTGGTGAATCAAGCCAACGACATGGGGCTGGAGATCTCTCGTGTGGTTCACGCCACCGGATCGGCCGGAACCCAGGCCGGGCTGGTGACGGGCCTGCGGGCTCTCAATTCCGGCATCCCGCTGCTCGGGATCGGTGTGCGCGCGCCCAAGGACAAGCAGGAAGCCAATGTGTTCAAGCTCGCCCAAGCAACAGCCGAAAAGCTGGGCTGCCCCGGCGTGGTGTCGCGCGGTGATGTCGAGGCCAACACCGACTATGTCGGCGCAGGCTATGGCATTCCGAACGACGGCACCATCGAAGCCATCGAGATGTTTGCCCGATACGAGGCAATTCTGCTCGATCCGGTTTATTCCGGCAAAGGCGCGGCGGGGTTGATTGACCTTGTGCGCAAGAACGCCTTTGATCCGAGCGAGAACATCGTTTTCGTTCACACCGGCGGGTCGGCGGGGCTGTTCGGCTATCGCGCCTCGTTTGACGAGCCGCAGCTGGTCACGCTGTCGGCCTGAACACGCCAGAGACCGGACCAGAGCAAGAGCATCGGAACAGGATCATGAGCAAGACGATAGGCGTGCTGGGCGGCATGGGGCCAGAGGCGACCATCTTGATGATGTCGCGCCTGCTGGCCGCCACGCCCGCCTCGGATGACGCCGATCACATTCCGCTGCTCGTTGATAGCAACACGCAAGTGCCTTCGCGGATTGCCCATCTGATCGAAAAGACCGGCGAAGACCCGACCCCGGCCCTTGTTGCCATGGCGCAAAGGCTGGCCGCAGGCGGCGCGGCGTTTCTGGCCATGCCCTGTAACACGGCGCATAGCTATTATCCGGCAATTGCCGGATCGGTGCAGGTGCCCGTCTTGAACATGGTCGAGCTGACGGCCGATGCGGTGGTGCGCACCTCCCCCAAGGGCCGGTCGGCATCCTCGCCTCGCCCGCAGTCGAGATCACCGGCGTGTTCGCCCGCGCCTTTTCAGCGCGTGGCCGCGATGTCATCTATCCGGTCGACCGTGACCTTGTCCTGACGGCGATCCGCGCCATCAAAGGAGGAGATATTGCCGCCGCTTTGCCTATACTCGAAGCCGCAGCAGGCGAGCTTGCCCAAGCGGGCGCGCGTGTCGCCGTGATCGGCTGCTCTGAGTTTTCGATTGTCGCGGAGCACCTGTCGCATGCGCCCCTCGCGCTGATCGACAGTCTCGACGTTTTGGTGGACGCTTGTGTCACAGGCGCGAGCGACTAAGCCAGTTTATCCTAGCAGGGAGCCATGTTGGCCAAATGACCGTCACCTATCTGAAATCGGCCTTGCCGCAACCGCCCGAACAGAAAATCGCATTGCGCGATCAGGTCACGGATATCCTGTTGGCCATTGAAAAGGGCGGCGAGGCAGAGGCGCTGGCCTTTGCCCGCAAGTTCGACAATTGGGAGGGCGATGTCGTCGTCACCCCCGAAGAGATCAAAGCCGCCACCGCGCGTCTTGCGCCATCAGTGCGTGAGGACATTGATTTTGCGCATCAAAACATCCGCCGTTTTGCCGAGGCACAGCGCGACACGCTGACCGACATGGAGATCGAAATGGCGCCGGGGTTTTTCGCCGGTCAAAAGTCGATCCCTGTGCTTGCCACCGGCTGTTATGCGCCGGGCGGAAGGTTCAGCCACGTCGCATCGGCACTGATGACCATCACCACCGCCAAGGCCGCCGGGGTTGAGTTTGTCGCCGCCTGCTCGCCACCGCGCGGGGCCGATGGAATTTCCGACGAAATGGCCTATGCCATGTCCCTCGCCGGGGCCGACCGCATCCTGCGGATGGGCGGTGTTCAGGCGATCGCGTCGATGACCTTCGGGTTCTTTGGCATTCCGCCGGTCGATACGCTGGCCGGACCGGGCAACGCTTGGGTCGCCGAAGCCAAACGCCAATTGTTCGGGCGGGTCGGGATAGACATGGTCGCAGGGCCAACCGACAGCCTGATCCTTGCCGACGACACCGCCCACCCCGAGGTGGTCGCCTGGGACATGGTCGGTCAGATGGAACACGGCGCGGATTCGCCCGTGTGGCTGGTGACCAACAACGCAGCACTCGCGCATGAGGTGGTTGAATTGATCCCTAGCCTGATCCGCTCGCTTCCCGAGGCGAATGCCAGCTCGGCACAGGCCGCGTGGGACGCGCTTTCAGAAGTGGCCGTTTGCGAAACCCGCGAGGAAATGGCCGTGCTGGCGGATAAATATGCGCCCGAGCATTTGCATGTGCAGGCCTCGGACCTTGATTGGTGGCTGGGTAGGCTCAAGGCCTATGGCTCGCTTTTCCTTGGCGAAGAAACCACCGTTGCCTTTGGTGACAAAGCGTCCGGTCCGAACCATGTGCTGCCGACCTCGGGCGCGGCGCGCTATACGGGCGGCTTGTCGGTTCACAAGTTCCTCAAGACGGTGACTTGGCAACGATCAACCCAAGAGGCCGCCAAACGCGTGGCCGAGGTCACAGCGCGGATTTCGCGGCTGGAAGGCATGGAGGCCCATGCCCGCACCGCTGACATCCGCCTGACACAGCGCGACTAAAGCGCGACGAAGGAGACACACAGATGAACCTTTCCAACCGGGTCCGCACCCTTGCGGCGCCCGAAGCGTTTTTGCGCTTCCTCAAGGCGTGGGCCGGGCGCAACGGTCAAGGGCTGGCCTTGGCGGTGATGACCGCCATGGCGGCGGCGTTTCTGTCGCAACGCTGGGGCGCGCCACCAATGCTTTTGGCGCTGCTTTTGGGCATGGCGTTCTATCCGATGTCACAAGAGGCGCATTGCAAGGACGGCCTCGCCTTTGCCAGCGGCACATTGCTGCGCGCGGGCGTGGCCCTTTTGGGCTTGCGGGTCGAGCTTGCCGATTTGGCAGCGCTCGGGGTGGCGCCCTTTGCCGGCACCACGCTTTTGCTGGTGCTGACCATCGGCACGGGTCTTTTGGTGGCGCGGCTGATGGGGCGGGATATGTTCTTTGGCCTGCTCGCTGGCGGCGCGGTGGCGATCTGCGGCGCCTCGGCGGCGCTGGCCATTGCCGCCGCCCTGCCCGCGCAGCGGCTTAGAGGACAGGATGTCATCTTCACCGTTGTGGGCGTGACCTCGCTCTCCTCCATCGCGATGGTGCTTTACCCGATCCTGTTCGAGGCGCTGGGCATGTCGGATCGCCAGACCGGCTTCCTGATCGGGGCGACAATTCACGATGTGGCGCAGGTCGCGGCGGCGGGGTATTCGCATGGGGTCGAAACCGGCGACACAGCCACGCTGGTCAAGCTGAGCCGCGTCATCATGTTGCCGCTCGTTCTGCTCGCCGTGGCCTTTGCCGTGCGCACGCCGGGGCGCAAGGGCTTTGCCCTGCCGCCCTTCGTGATCGTGTTCGGCCTGTTGTTGTGCCTCAACAGTCTGGGCATCGTGCCAGAGCCCATGCGACAGGCGCTGGTGCAGCTTTCCTCGGTGCTCCTGCTGCTGGCGATTGCCGCGCTTGGGGCGCGCACTTCGCTTCCGGCGATGTTCAAACTGGGGGTCGGTCACCTTGCCGTGCCTGTCACGGCCACGCTGGTTCTGCTGGTCGCGGCGATTGGCTGGGCGGTTGCCGTGATCTAATCAGCGATCGCCGCGCGACGGCGCGGCGATCGGGGAACTGGGATCTGAAATCAGACCTCTTCGGCGTAGTGACAGGCGCTCATGTGGCCCGCACCCATGTCGCGCAGCGCCGGCACCTCTTGCGCGCAGCGATCTGTCGCCATCGGACAGCGCGTGCGAAAGAAACAACCGCTAGGTGGGTCAATCGGGCTTGGCACATCGCCGGTCAACACAACGCGGTCCCGCTCGGCCTCCGGATCGGGCAAAGGCACCGCCGATAGCAACGCCTTGGTATAGGGGTGGCGCGGCTGACGGAACATCGCCTCGCGGTCGGCGATCTCCATGATCCGGCCCAGATACATCACCGCGATCCGGTCGCTCATATGTTCAACAACGGCAAGGTCATGCGAGATGAACAAAAGCGCGAGCCCGAGTTCTTTTTGCAGGTCCATCAACAGGTTGATGATCTGTGCCTGCACCGAAACATCCAGCGCCGAAACCGCCTCGTCACAGATGACGATATCGGGTTCCGAAGCGAGCGCACGCGCAATGCAAATCCGCTGACGCTGACCGCCCGAGAACTGATGCGGCATGCGTGCCATTGCCTCGCGCGGGAGGCCAACTTTTTCCAGCAGATCGCCAACGCGAGTTCTACGCGCCTCGCGGGATTTGCCCATGCCGTGACTGCGCAGCGGCTCGGCGATCAGCTCTTCAACCGTCATCCGTGGGTTCAGCGAGGAAAACGGGTCTTGGAACACCACGTTCAGCCGCTTGCGCACCGGCTTCAACTGGGCCCGGCTAAGACCGTCAATGCGTTTGCCTTCCAGCGTGATTTCACCTTCGGTCAAGGGGATCAACTGGGCCAGACATTTGCCGACGGTTGATTTGCCGCAACCGGATTCCCCGACCAACGACAGGGTCTCGCCCTTGGCGATGTGAAAGCTAACGTCGCTCACCGCATGCACCGCCTTTTGGGTTTTCGAAAACATTCCGCTGGCGATGGGAAAGCGTTTGACCAAGTTGCGAACTTCGATGAGATGCGGGGCGTCGGTCATGCTGCGGATACCTCTCGTGGCGAAAAATGACAGGCCGCGAGATGCCCGGGGGCCTTGGCCTCTAGCGCCGGATCAATGCGGCGGCACACGTCTTGAACCAGCGGGCAACGGTCGGCAAAAGCGCACCCTTGAAGCGGTTTGGACAGGTCCGGCACGCGGCCGGGAATCTCGGCCAGCCGAACCGCTTCGCCCGCGCTCAAGGACGAGCCGAGCTTGGGCACGGCGTTGAGCAGCCCTTGGGTATAGGGGTGGCGCGGCGTGCGGAACAGGTCCTCAACGCGGGCCTCTTCGACCTTGCGACCGGCATACATGACCAGCACACGCTCGGCGAATTCGGCCACCACGCCCAGATCGTGGGTGATCAGCATAACAGCCGACCCCACCTTGCTGCGCAAATCCTGCATCAGGTCGAGGATCTGCGCCTGAATGGTGACATCAAGCGCGGTCGTTGGCTCATCCGCCACCAACAGCGCCGGGTTACAAGCCAGCGCGATGGCGATCATCGCCCGCTGGCGCATCCCGCCCGAAAGCTGGTGCGGGTATTCATCGACCCGCTGTTCCGGCGATGGGATACCGACAAGGCGTAGCATTTCAATAGCGCGGTTGCGCGCCTCGGCGCGGCTGGCGTTTTCGTGCAGGCGCACGGATTCACCGATCTGCTGGCCGATGGTGAACACCGGGTTCAGCGAGGTCATGGGCTCCTGAAAGATCATCCCAATCTCGGAGCCGCGCAGCTTGCGCATCTGCCGGTCAGATTTCTTGAGCAGGTATCCTCGCCGCGAAAGTTGATCTGACCGGCGACCTTGCCCGGCGGCGTCGGCAGCAGGCCAAGGATCGACATCGAGGTGACAGACTTGCCACAGCCGGATTCACCGACCACGGCCAGAGCTTCGCCTGCGTTTATGTCAAACGACAGCCCGTCAACCGCACGGTTCACACTGGTCGCGGTGCGAAAATGGATCTGCAGATCGCGCACTTCAAGAAGGGCCATGTTTACACCTCCTTCGCTAGTCGGGGATCGACCGCATCGCGCAGCCCGTCGCCCAGAAGGTTGACTGCCAGCACCGTGATCGACAGGAACAAAGCCGGGAAAAACACGATTGACGGCTTCACCTGCCAGAGCGCGCGCCCCTCGGCCATGATATTGCCCCACGACGGCACTGATGATGGCAGCCCCGCACCAATAAAGCTCAGGATCGCCTCGGTGATCATCGCAGAGGCGCAGATATAGGTGGCCTGCACCGTCAGGGGCGCCAGCGTGTTGGGCATGATATGGCGCCAGATAATGCCGAGCGTGCCGGTGCCACAGGCGGTCCCCGCCTCGACATAGGGCTGTTCGCGCACCGAAAGCACGACCGAGCGGGTCAGCCGCGCGACACGCGGAATTTCCGCAATCGTGATGGCAAGAATGACGTTAAAGACAGAACCGCCGCGCATCAGGGTCATCAAGGCAATCGCCAGAAGGATCGCGGGGATCGACATCAGCCCGTCCATCACCCGCATGACGATGTTATCAGCCCAGCGCAAAAACCCCGAAAGCAAACCAATGGCCAGCCCGACAATCGAAGCGCAAATCGCCACGCCTGCGCCGACAACCAGCGACACCTGAGCGCCATAGACCGTGCGCGAGAAGATGTCGCGACCCAGCATATCGGTGCCAAACCATGCCTCTTCCGAGGGCGGTTTGACCCGGAACGCGGGGTTGAGCGCGCTGGGATCATGGGTGGCGATGAACGGTGCAAAAATCGCCATCAGCGCGACCAGCACAAGCAGGACAAGACCGATCCACAATGTCGGATGCTCGATCAGCATCGCCATGGCGCGGCCACGTTGCGGCGGCGGCGTGAGGATCTGCGGTCGCGCGGGCGCGGCGGCATATTCGGGCTCGCAAGGAGTGGGTTGAGCGGTCAATAGCGTATCCTCGGGTCAATCAGGGTGTAGCTGAGATCAATCAGCAGATTGATGATGACGTAAACGAAGCTGAAGATCAGGATGATCGCCTGAATCACCGGATAGTCACGCCGCAGGATCGATTCGACCGTCAGACGGCCAAGTCCGGGCAGCGCAAAGACTGTTTCGATCACAACAGCGCCCGAGATCATAAGCGCGATCCCAAGGCCCACCACCGTGACAATCGGCACCATCGCATTGCGCAACGCGTGGATGAACAGAACCGTATGGCCGGCGGCCCCCTTGGCGCGGGCGGTGCGGATATAGTCCTGTTGCAAAATTTCCAGCATCGTCGCGCGGGTGATCCGCGCAATCAGAGCAACATAAACCCCCGCAAGCGTCACCGCTGGCAAGATCAGGCTGTGAAACCACGGCCAGATACCGTCAGCGATGGGTTTATAGCCTTGGACCGGAAGCCAGCCCAGCTTGAGCGACAAGGTCCAGGCCAACACATAGCCGACCACGAACACCGGCACCGAAAATCCCAGCACAGCAAACAGCATGATCGCCCGGTCAAGCAGCGAGCCGCGTTTCCATGCGGCGGCAACACCCATTGGGATCGCCACGATCAGCGCGAAAAACAATGTGACAATCATCAGCGACACAGTCGGTTCAACCCGTTGCAGGATCATCCCGGTCACGGGTTCCTTGGTAAAGATCGACGTGCCAAAATCGCCGCGGACCACCCCGCCCGCCCATTCGGCGAACCGAACAGGAAAGCTGCGGTCAAGGCCCAGCTGCGTGCGGATATTCTCGATGTCTTCCTGCGTGGCCTGATCCCCGGCCAGAATGGCCGCCGGATCGCCCGGTGCAAGATAGAGCAGGCTGAAGACGAATATCATCACGAACAAGACAACCGGAATCGTCGAAAGGATGCGTCTAAAGATATAGGACGCCATAGGCGGTCATTCCTCGAGCTTTGTCGGGAGCACGCTTGCAAGAGCGCGCTCCCGGCATGGCAATTTACATGCGATCAACGTTCCAGAACAGGCTGACCGAAGCTTGCAACAGACCTTTGAGGTTGCTGCGCACGGCACCATCACGGAAAGTCTGACCCAGCGGCACGGTGGGCACCTGATCAATCGCGCGGGCGTGGGCCTTGTCAAACAGCTTCTGCGCCTCCTCGTCGGATTGCGCCGAAAGCCAATCCGCAACGGTTTGCTCCATCTCGGGGTCTTTGTACCAGCCCCACCAGCCGGTCTCGCCCAGGCCACGTGTGGTGGCATTGGTCGCCGGGTTGTCGATGGAAATCGCGGGCCAGTTGGTGTGCGCAATGCTCCAACCGCCGTTTTCGACCGGCTCTTTGGACACGCGGCGCTGAACCACGGTGCCCCAGTCGGTTTCCTGCAGATCGACATTCATGCCGATTTTCTTGAGGATATCTGCCGTGATAAGGCCATGCGGATGGATCGAGCCGATATCGGTCGGGTTGATGATCACAACCTTTTCGCCGTTATAGCCCGCGTCCTTGAGCGCCTGTTTGGCACCCTCGACATCCAGCGAATTCATGATGCCTTCACCCAGCTCGTTGACCCCGGGCAGACCACAAGGGAACGACGAGAGACATTCGGTGCGGTTCGCCTCGCTTGCTGTGACCGACTGCATGTATGGCGTCTGGTTCACGGCCTTGAGAACGGCGCGGCGCACGTCGACATTGTTGAACGGCGGCTGCAGGTGGTTGAAGCGGATGACCGAGACGATGCCAAACGGATCCTGCCGGAACAGGTCCACGTCCGAGCTTGCCTCCATCAGCGGCGCAAGGTCAGGCAGGATCGAGGCGACCCAGTCCACCTCACCGGCCTGAATGGCAGCAGCGGCAGTGGCCGGGTCGGGAATGACCTGCCAGATCACGCGGTCAAAGTTCACCACCTTGCCGCCCGATGTCCATGCGGCGGCTTCGGCGCGCGGCACGTAACCGTCGAATTTCTCGTATACCATGCGGTCGCCCGAGACATATTCATCCGCCACCCATTTGAACGGGCCAGAGCCGACCATCTCGGTCACCTGCTCGGAAATATCGGTTTTCGCCAGCCGTTCCGGCATCATCATCGCAGGCGAGGAATGCGGTTTACCAATGGCGTGCAACAAACGACCAAACGGGCGGGTCAGCTTGATCAGGATGGTCTTGTCATCCTTGGCCGAGAAGCTCTCGGTCGCGGCGCCCAGCGCCTGACCAAAGCCGTCACGTTTGGCCCACCTTTGAAGGCTGGCGGCGCAGTCTTGGGCGCGCACAGGTTCGCCATCATGGAACATCAACCCGTCGCGCAGGGTGATTTCCCATGTCAGACCGTCATCCGACACCGTATGCCCCGCCGCCATCTGTGGCACGGGCTGAAGGTTGCCATCCATGCCATAGAGCGTGTCAAAAACACAGTAACCATGGGTGATCGAAACCGCCGCCGGGGTGAACACCGGATCAAGGATCGTCAGGTTCGAGGCAGGAACATAGCGCAGAACCTTGGTGTTGTTCTGGGCCAGTGAGGGGACAGACAGCAGCGGCGTCGCTGCGGCAGCACCAAGTAGGGAACGTCTTGTAATCATTTTATTTTCCTTCCTGAAGGTGAATGGATTTATCTTCTTTTTCTTCCGGTCACGCGGTCTGGGGGATCGGTTGAGGCGTCTCTGTGTCATCGGCGGGCCAGAACGGTCTTTGCCGTTTTTCCCAGTCCACATCTTCAAGCCGAAGCGGCGCGCCACCGGGGCCGTGGATGGCGATGAACTGCACGCCCTCTCCCAGGAGTTTGCGATAGTTCATAAGGTTCTTGAACGAGGCGATCTTCATCTTGGTGATATCAATGCCCGCCGCCGCATAATGTTCATCCATATGCTCGTAAAACGGCAGGCTCCCGACCAGAATACGCACCCCACCCGCACGCAGAACGGCCGAGGGGCCGGTGCCCACCGTGGCCCCTTTTGCCGGACCGCCGCAATAGGTGAACGCCCCGTCATACAGGTTTTCCACCGTCGCCGTCACTGTCACCGGCTTGAACCAGCGGGTGTCCTGTTTGGCGCCGACATGGAATTCCGCCTTGCCGCCTTCACCAAGCTCAAACGCCTGCGCGGCGACCTCGGGGTCGACGATAAACAGCGCAGCGTCGGTCTCGGGCGCCCCCTCCAGAAGGGCCGCCAGAAGCGCGGGGCTGTCGCCTTGCGCGCCCGCACCCATCGAATCCGGCGCATCAATGATCAGCGTCCGACCCGGTGCCTCGACAGCGGCCTGTACGGCCTCGGCCGGGGTCATCGCCGGCAGCTCGAAATCGCGCCGCCGCTCCCACATCGCGTCCAGCACGTCCTGCGCCACCGCATCTGCGCCCGCGGGGTCGCCATCGGTGATGGCAAGGCCGGTGATCCCGACATCGGCCATGTCGAGCCACGGCTGAACCGGAAAATAGCTGACCGACAGGGCGCGCCCTTCGGCCTCCATCTGGCGCGACAGCTTGGCCACCTGTGCCATCGGCTCGTCATTCAATGTCGCCCCGCCCAAGACCGGCACAATGGCGTTGTATTTGCGAATACGCGTGACCGGCGCGATCTCGCCCTTGACCGCGCGCACCAGCAAACCGGCGGCGCAGGCTCCGGTGCGATAGGCATCAACATGCGGATAGGTCTCGTAGCCAACGATGATCTGCGCCATATCGGCCATGCGCTGGGACACATGGGCATGTAGATCAAGGCTCACCGCAATCGGGATCGACGCATCGCCAAGCCGCTCACGAACCGCCTTGATAACCCCGCCCTCAGGGTCTTTCTCGGTCGCGCAAATCATCGCGCCATGCAGCGAAAGATACACTCCATCCAATGGCATGGCCGCCGTGATCCCATCGGCAATGGCCTCGACCACTTCGTCATAATAGGCGTCATCAACATGCCCACCAGAGACACAGCGCGACATGAGAATAGGAACGATCTCGGCCCCCGCCTCTTTCAGCGTGTCAACGCCACCGGACAGGCCCAATTGCTTGCCTGCTACGGCCTTGATGACCTCGTCTCCGCGAAACACACCGAACCTTGCGAAATCTTCCTTTCCGGCGACTCGCAGAGAAAGGCTGTTGCCCTCGAATTCAAAGCTGGCGATGGCGATTTTCATTGTCGTCTCTCATTGTCATCTCTCATTGTCGGCCTTCTGGCCCCCATACTGCCGCCCGGCGCAAGATCGTCGTGAAACGCGATCAAGCCGGGCGTGGAACTATGCGTCTATTGGAAAGTCTTGCAGGTGGCTGACCCGATTTCAAATGCGAATTGACGGTATCAACATGCAGTTTTTGCATATTGCGTCCCGATCCACGAAATCCCCACAGGAATGTAGACTTTGTTTTTATGACGCTTTGCCGCGTTCATGGCCCGAGGTTTCGCCGCAATATAGCATGGATGTCAACGCGTCTTGCACATCCAACTCGGACGCAACAGCGGGCCGCACCGCCCAAAAACCCATCACTACATTGGATCGGACGGAAATATCGGTGCTTTTTGGGGCCAGAGCCGGAGGGTCTTGGCCGTCTTACCGACCGAAGCGCGTGGGTGCCAACGGGCGCGCGGCGCTAGATCCGCTCGTCCGAAACCAGCCGCATTCCCAAATGCGCCGGAGGCGTGCCAACAGCACAGCCGCCGCGGGCCGGATCACGGATAAGAAATGACATGGCCGCCACATGCTCACCGCCAACAAAATAGGCCGGGCAGCGGTCCGGGTCGATCCCGCTGGCGGCCCCGGCATAGCATTCCTGCGTCCATTCCCACACGCTGCCGTCAAGATCAGCAATCCCTTCGGGCGAGACCGAAAAGCTGCCCTGCGGTTTCAACGCACGCGGCGCGTTTCCTTCGGTGAGATAGGCCGAGGCCCATGTCATCGACGGATCGGTAAAAATCGGATCTGCATGTTCGGGCAAGACCGGCTTGGCGAATTCGCCCCATTCGACCGCCGTTGGCAGACGAAAATTCTTGCCTGTCTGCGCGTTGATCCAGTGCAGGTATTCGCTCACATCAACATAGCTCAGACCAGTCGCCGGGGTCACGCTCGCGTCTTGGTCCGGACGGGCGCGCAGCTCCAACATACAAGCCCCCTGATCGTGACAGATGTTCCACTGGGCGATTGTCACTTCGTATTTCTGAACATGAAGCTGTGCGCCGCTGGGCAATGTCACAGGGCGCTCTGCCATTTGCGGCAGCAGCGACAAATCAGGTTCGGTGCCGCGCCAGTAAAGCGCGGCACCGACAAGGGCCACCACCGACACCGTCAGCGCAACCAGACGAAGGGACAACTTCGCAATCGGCATATGGGTCTCGGTGGTGGTCATGGCTTTAACCTTTCCGGTCAGCTTTCAGTCAGCTTGCAAAGGGACGCGGCGCGACAACCTGTTCCATCAGGTCATTGTTCCAATCGCCCTCGACAACAAAGTGAGCCGTGCCGCCCAGCATCGCGCCGATGATCAGGTTGTGGTTTACATAGGCATAGACGCCCGGTTGCTCGAAGGTATACATCGCCGCCGCCGCGCTACCGCCGCGCACAAACCATGTCTCCATCCCGGTCAATGGCACATCGGTGAACGAGCTTTCCCAGACATATTCGCCATGCCCGCCGATCAGGTGTGGCCGGCTGTCGACGTTGCACGAATTATGCACCATCAGAACAGTCTCACCAACCTTGGCCTTGAGCGCATTCTCACCCGTCAGGGCACCAACCGCGCCGTTGAACACCTGATGCGTCGGCACCAAAGTGCGCATCGCATCAAGGCTGTCGGAATAGTCATCGCCAGCCGCTTCATAGACCTTGTAGTCGCCGTTTTCGTCTTTCGGCAGATAGTAATCCTGCTCGCCGATATAGGCGATGCTGTCATAGCGCAGCGGATTGCCTTGAGGGTCTTTCAGCCCGTCACGCGGCAGCACCATAACGGCGCCATTCATGCCATGCGTCACGTGATAGGGGATCATCGCGCCACCGGGGGCACAGTGATAGGTGAAACAGCCCGGCTTGGTCGCTTTCCAGCGCAGAACGCATTCCTCGCCCGGATAGACATGGGTCAAGCCACCACCGCCCAACGCGCCGGTCGAGGCGTGAAAGTCGATGTTATGCTCCATCATCGAGCTTTCGGGGTTGCGCAGGGTCAGCTCGATCATATCGCCCTCGTGGCAGATGATCAGCGGGCCGGGAACAGACCCGTTAAAGGTCAACGCCCAAACGCTCGCGCCGGTGTCTTCGTCGACCACCATCAAACGCTCTTCGGTTACCATGGTGATTTCGATGATCTTCGGCCCGCCGGTGGCGACCTGCTCATGCTCCGGCGCAAATGGCGGCGCGACAAGCTCTTGTTTCACGCGGGTATAGCCTGCAAGGTCCGCCGGTTTGGCGGTGGTGTCTGCGGCCTGTTTCTCGGCAACCTTGTGAAGGTTGCGCGAAACGGCATCGGCTTTAAACGGTTGCGGCGTGCGCCGGGCGGCCATTGCGGTGGCACCGCTCATTGCCGCAGCACCGGCCAAAAGGGATCCGCGCAACACATTGCGGCGGCTGGTGTTCATAAGGCCCGGGTTAATGAACTTTGTCATAACAGTTTTCCTTTTCGGTTGGGTGGCACGGGACAGCGCCCCGTGCTTGCCTGATCGTCACATGTTGTTCAGTTGTTCTTCGAAACGCGCCTTGGCCTTCTTGGGCACACGCCCAGCCAGAAAATCTTCGGGGGCGGTTACGTCGCCGACAACGATCGTCATCACCATGCCCATGGCATAATGCGGCTTGCAAATGACGCCATAGACCCCTTCAGCGGTCAAGGTAACTTCAAGTTCTTGGTTGATTTTCCCTTTAAAAGGCTCGGCCCCTTCGGGGAGCATACCTTTGTTGATCTCGGCATTGTGGCCCTTGCTTGAGGCGACAAATTTGATCGTGTCGCCGGGGGCGGCCTTGACCAGGCTCGGTTCAAATACCATGCGCTGACCGTCGCTGCCTTTGTTGAGCATCTGAACCTCAAAGGTCTCGGCATAAGCGGCGCCACCCATCAGGCTGGCAAGAACGAGGGCTGCTGTAAGTGTTCGGCCCATTTGACAATTCCTTTCTTTCATCTTGTTCGTTGAGCCAAATATACCGAATACTGCGGACCAGAATTTGATCTGGCACAACCTTTGGCGCGATTGCTGGCGCGGGGGTCTTTGCGGATGCAGAATGTGTCGAAATGTGAGACAACACCTTAATGAGCGCGCCACAGACCAAAATACTGCCGCGGCTTGATGAAAGCCTGCTGACGCATCTGCCGCCCTTCTCGAAACTCGAGAAGCGCCAGATCCGCACGATTCTCGATCAGGCCAGCTCAAAACGCTTTGAAGCCGGGGCGCATATCTTTGACGAAGGTCTCCCCGCCGAGCGATTCTATATGCTGCTTGACGGCTATGTGCGCGTGGTACGTGTGACAAATACCGGCGAGCAGGTCACGGCGCTGCATATTCCCGCCGGTCAGCTTCTTGGCATCGCCCGCGCGCTGGGGCGTGACACGTATCCCGCGACCGCCATCACGGCCTCAGAGGCGCTTGCGCTCAGCTGGCCAATGCGGCTTTGGGATACGTTCATGGCCGAGTATGACGGCTTCGCGACCGAAACCTACAAGACCGTCGGCTTGCGGGTGGGAGAGATGAACAACCGGGTCGTCGAACTGGCCACGCAACAGGTCGAACGCCGCGTGGCCAATGCGCTCTTGCGGCTGATCAATCAGACCGGTCGCAAGGTTGACGGCGGGATCGAAATCAACTTCCCGATCACCCGCCAAGACCTGTCCGAGCTGACAGCGACCACGCTGCACACGGCAAGCCGCCTGTTGAGCGCCTGGGAGAAGGCAGGCCTTGTCGAAAGCAAGCGAAAACGCATCAAGGTGCTCGACCCGCACGGCCTCGTGGTGCTGGCCCAAGGCGCTGCCTAGGGCCAAAGCAAGCGTGCCCTCAGCCAGAGGCACGGAGCCGGTTCACAAGCAGGTCATCTTCCAAAATCGACCCCTTGAGCGTCTCCAGTTCTTCAACGTCCCAATTGGCGCTCAGATACCGGCCCTTGGCCCAATCCGCCTGCCCCGAGCAAAGCCAGACCGCAAAGCTCGCCGCCAAATCCGGCGCATCGACAAGATACTCATGCATATGGTCGGGCATATTATGCCCCAAATCGGTCGCAACGCCGCCGGGATGGATGGCGAAGCACTTAATCCCCTCCTCACCATGATCGCTCTGCACAAATTCACAAAGCCGGTTGAGCGCGTGTTTGGCCGTTTGATAGTCAGACGCCCCCGGCATCACGAATTGCGCCCCGATTGATGACAACAGAATAAGATGCCCGCCGCTGCGCCCTTGGGCCGCCCATGTTTTCGCGCTCTGAACCAGATGGGGAAGCGCATAGCGGATCACGTGATAGCTCCCCTGAACATTGACCTGCCAATTCCGCCACCACCCCTCGGGGTCGCTCTCGCCAATCTTGACCCACGGGCCAAGGTATCCGGCGTTGGCATCGGCCACATCAATGCCGCCGAACTGTGCCACGCACTCCTCGATCGCGGCACTGACCTCGGCGGCCTCAATCACATCACAGACGGAAAATGCGCATTGCGTGGCCGGATTTGCCTCGGCCACCAAGCGCTGCGTCTCTTTCAGCGCCGCTTCGGATCGCGCGGTGAGATAGAGCGCCTTGGCTCCGGCCTCGGCAAAGGCAACGGCGGTGGCCTGACCAATCCCGCGCGAGGCACCGGCGATGAAAACGACCTTATCCGCCGCGCTGTTTGCCAGCGCGCCTTTGGGGTCAATCGCATCATAGCGGCGGTGATGCGCAGTCAGATCGAGAAATTGGGATTGAATGGACGACATGGGAAACTCTCCTTCATTGCTGAGCACAGATATACCCGCATGTGGCCCGTCGCGCGTGTCACATCCTCGCCAAAACCTGCCAATTCCTCTAAATTGATGAATGAACTGCTGGATATGTGCATATCTTCCGCTAAGGTTCAGGAAGAGAGGCCCCATGCAGCTTTCAAAACTCACCGCATTGGCGTCGGAGTATTCACGCCGAAACCCCGAGAAATCACATGATCTTCCGGGGCTGTCGATCTATCGCCGCGACGCAATTAGCGAGATTGAGGCTTTGATCTATGAACCGGTCATGTGCCTGATCCTACAAGGCAGTAAAGTCACCTCGATAGGCGATCAACACGCCGAACTGCACCCCGGTGACGCGCTTTTGGTAAGTCACGACCTGCCTGTCGTGTCGCGGATCACCAAGGCCAGCCGCCAAGAGCCCTATACCGCGCTGATCCTCTCGCTCGATCTGGGCCTCGTGCGCAGCCTGTATGATCAGGTCGCGGATACGCATTTACATGATCACAGCGCCCGCTCCCTTTCGGTTTGCCGCGCCGACCCGGCGTGGATTGCGCCGCTGATCCGGTATCTCAACCTCATGAACAGCCCAAGAGATGCCGCCGTCCTCGGGCCATCTACCTTGCGCGAAATTCACTATCGGCTACTGCTCTCGCCGATTGGCCGGATGCTGAGGCGTTTGTTGATTGCCGACAGCCATGCAAACCGGATTGCCAAGGCGATCCAGACCCTTCGCGCCGGCTTTCGCTCACCGCTCAGCGTGGCGGATCTTGCCTCTGGCGCGGGGATGAGCACCTCGTCGTTTCATGCGCATTTCAAGTCGATCACCGGCACCACGCCGCTGCAATATCAAAAAGACCTGCGCCTGATCGAAGCGCGCAGCCTGCTGTTGGACAGACACTGCCCGGTTTCCGAAACCGCCTATGCCGTGGGCTATGAAAGCCCGACCCATTTCAGCCGCGATTACAGCAAGAAATTCGGCGTGCCCCCAAGCCGCGATGCAAACCTTGCATCCGCTCGGGATCAGCACCCGCCGCAACACGCTTCGCTCTGATGGCAGCGCCCTAAGCAGCGGTCTCATAAGGCGCCCGCGCCAAACCGGCGATCACCCCTCGCCCGATGCCTTTGCTGCATCCACTGCTGCCTGCAATTCCGCCAGAAACGCCGCCTCATCCAGCCCGTATTCCGCGCAGGCATCTACATAGGTGTGGAACGGGTTAATCAGACAGCCGACGCAGATCATCTTTTGGCGCAGGAAAACGGCAACCGTCTCGGGCCAAAGCTCCATCAACTTGGACAGCGGCAAGTCAGGATCGTCAAGTCGCGCACGCATCACAGCACCTTCTTTCTCCCCTGACCGAGCCTATCGCCTCAATCACGCCAAAGGTTGTGCTAGCGCAAACTTTGGTCATTCGCCGCGCGGTAGCAATGGGCATCCCGAATTCAAGGAGGCCAATTCATGGCAGAAATTCTGACGAAATCACGGGCGCGCAATATCTTTTACGGAGGCTCGATTTTCTTCGTTCTGGTTTTCATTGCGATGACCGTCCACTCGCACCGCTATGTGGTGCAAACCTCAACCGCCGGAATGGAACTGAGCGATCTGGTGCGCCAGGGCAAACATGTCTGGGAAAAACACTCCTGCATCAACTGTCACAGCCTGCATGGCGAAGGCGCGTATTTCGCGCCCGAAGTCGGCAATGTGATGACCCGCTGGGGCGTGTTGGATGACCCCGAAGGGGCGTTCGAAATGCTTGACGGCTGGATGAAATCACAGCCCTCCGGTGCCGAAGGGCGTCGCCAGATGCCGCTCTTTCAACTCACCGAAACCGAAACCCGCGCATTGGCCGAATTCCTGCGCTGGGCCGATCAAACCGACACACAGGGCTGGCCGCCCAACGACGCGGGATAAGGAGATACGCTTATGAAATATCAATCTCAATCCGTCGCCTTCTGGTATTTTACCGCTGCGCTGGCGCTGTTTGGCATTCAGGTTCTGGGCGGGCTTCTGGCCGGCTGGATCTATGTCTCACCCAATTTCCTTTCCGAACTTTTGCCGTTCAACATCATCCGCATGATCCACACCAATGCGCTGATCGTCTGGCTCTTGCTGGGCTTCTTCGGGGCCGCCTATTTCCTGATCCCCGAAGAATCCGAGCGTGAGATCTGGTCGGTCAAGCTCGCCTATATACAGCTGATCATTCTGTTGGTCGGCACTCTCGGCGCGGTGGGCTCCTATCTCGTCGGCATCCACGGCGGGCGCGAGTTTCTTGAACAGCCCCTCTGGGTTAAATTCGGTATCCTCGTGGCCGCGCTGATCTTCCTTTTGAACGTGTCGATGACCGTTCTTGCGGGCAAGAAAACCGCGATCACCAACGTGCTGCTGATGGGCCTCTGGCTCCTGTCGCTGCTCTGGGTGTTTGCCTTTATCAACCCCGACAACCTCAGCCTTGATAAAATGTACTGGTGGTTCGTCGTGCACCTCTGGGTCGAAGCGACCTGGGAGCTGGTGATGGCCGCGATCCTTGCGTTCCTTCTGCTCAAGCTGACCGGCGTTGACCGCGAAGTGGTGGAAAAATGGCTCTATATCATTGTCGCCACCGCGCTGTTCTCGGGCATCCTCGGGACCGGGCACCACTTCTACTGGATCGGACTGCCGGCCTATTGGCAGTGGGTCGGGTCGATCTTCTCGACTTTCGAAGTGATCCCCTTCTTCCTGATGATGTCTTTCGCCTTCGTCATGGTCTGGAAAGGGCGCAAGAACCACCCCAACAAAGCCGCGCTCTTGTGGTCGCTCGGCTCTTCCACCGTGGCCTTCTTTGGTGCCGGTGTCTGGGGCTTTTTGCACACGCTGCACGGCGTCAACTTCTACAGCCACGGCACACAGATCACAGCGGCGCACGGCCACCTTGCCTTCTATGGCGCCTATGTGGCTCTGAACCTTGCGATCTTCACCTACGCGATGCCGCTGCTGCGCCAACGTGCGCCCTATAATCAGGTGCTCAACATGGCGAGCTTCTGGCTGATGACCGGCGGGATGGCCTTCATGACCTTCGTGCTGACCTTCGCAGGCACCATCCAGACGCATATGCAGCGCGTCGTGGGCGACTATTACATGGACGTCCAAGAGAGCCTGTCGATCTTCTACCTTATGCGCTTTGGCGCCGGGGCGGCTGTGGTGATCGGCGCATTGCTGTTCATCTATTCGCTGCTGGTGGTGCGCAAGAACGAGATCATCGAGCCCGGCCCCGCCAACCCTGTTCCAGGAGAGTGAGCAATGGATATGGCACGCACACCCTCCCTGCCGTTTTATCAACCCACGGGGCGCGAATGCGACCTGTTTGAAACGGCCCATGACAACGGTTTGCCCCTTCTTCTGAAGGGGCCGACCGGCTGCGGCAAAACCCGGTTTGTCGAACATATGGCGGCGCGGCTGGGCAAACCGCTCTATACCGTGGCGTGTCACGATGACCTCTCTGCCGCTGATCTGATCGGGCGCTACCTGCTCAAGGGCGGCGAAACGGTCTGGGTCGACGGCCCGCTCACCCGCGCAGTGCGCGAGGGCGGCATCTGCTACCTTGATGAGGTGGTCGAGGCGCGCAAAGACGTCACCGTGGTGCTGCACCCGCTGACCGATACGCGCCGCACGCTGATGATCGACCGCACCGGAGAGGAGCTTGTCGCGCCCAAGGGCTTCATGCTCGTAGCGAGCTATAACCCCGGCTACCAGAACGTGCTCAAGCGGCTCAAGCCGTCGACGCGGCAACGCTTCCTGTCGGTGTCTTTCGACTTTCCCGATGCGGAAACCGAAATCGCCGTGGTCGCCCGCGAAAGCCGCCTTGAACCGGGGCGCGTCGCGCCGCTGGTGCGGCTGGCCGGACATATCCGGCGGCTCTCGGGCATGGACCTCGAAGAAGGCGTCTCGACCCGTCTGCTGATCTATGCGGCCACCTTGATGGCGGCCGGAACCAGCATTGATCAGGCGCTCGAAGCGGCCGTTATCGAACCGCTCAGCGACGAGCCGGACGTGCAGCAGGCGCTGCGCGACCTGATTGCCACCATCTACGGATAAGACAGATGCACCTCCTTGATCTCATGGAACCCGAAGAAACGGTCGGCAACCTCTGGCATGATATGGCCAGCGGGATCGGAGCGAATGTGTCTTTTCCCGAGGCGGGCGTCACGCTTGCCTCGGTCCGGCCCAGCCTTGCGGTGTTGTTCCGCTCGCTGGGCGGGAACGCGGGCGTGGAGATCGGAGAGGCACCCGCAACCCTCGCCCGCCACCGCCGCGCGCTGCGCCGCAAACTGGGGGCGGACCGCGATCGCGAATGGGTGGCGCGGTTTGATGGCGAACGCCTTGCGCTGCCGCCGTTTATAGCCGCTTTCCCCGACATGGCGCTGAACCGTGCCGCCTATTTCTGGCTGACGGCGCTGGCCGCGCGGATTGACCTCTCGCCGTTTGATTTCAACGTCGATGGCCCCGCGCTCGACTGTGCGCAAATCCGCGCCAATGCCGCCGCCGCCGATGCCGCCTATGCCGCCTGCCCCGGTCTGCGGGCAAGCTATGCGCAAATGGCGCAAGCCTGTGCCGACGCCCGCCCCGACCTCCTGCGCCCCGCCCAAGAAGCGGCGATGGAAGCCGCCATCCGCGATCAACTCTGCGGCGGCTCTGCGGTGCTGAGCAGCGGTCCGGCGCCGCGCGGGTACATGCCCGTCGCCCCTGTGCCGATCTGGCTGCAATTCGCGCCCCCCGGCACCGGAACTGCGGCCAATGAGGATCACGCCGACCCCGCCGCGCCGCCCCCCTCTGCCGCCCATACCAACCGCAAAATGGGCAAGCGCAAGGATCAGGATCAGCACAACCGCAAGGACAGCTTCATCATCCACCGCTTTGAATCGATCCTGTCTTGGGTTGAATCGCTCAACATCAATCGAAGCGTCGATGATGATGACGATGAAAACGCCCAGAAGGCGGCGGACGATCATGACGAGATCACCCTCTCGAAACAGGACCGCAAAGCGGCAACGCGCCTGCGCCTGCATCTTGACCTGTCGCCCGCCGATGCCGATCACGAGGCGCTGGCAGGCGAACACACCTACGGCGAATGGAACCACCGCTCGCGCAGTTACATGCCCGATCATTGCCGCGTTCTCGACGCGCCTGCCCAACCGGGTGATGCGCCTTTTGTGCCCGATGAACGGCGCATGCGCGAAGTGCGCCGCCAGTTCGAGGCGCTGCGCCCCCGCCGCATCCTGCAACCGCGTCAGGTTGACGGCTCCGAGCTTGATCTCGACGCGCTGTTGACCACGCGCGCCGATCTGGCCGCAACCGGGCGCGGCAGCGACCGCATCTGGCAATCCGCACGCCAGAGCGAACGTGACCTCTCGGTGGCTTTCCTGATCGACACCTCCCGCTCGACCGAAGCGGCGATTGGCGACACTTCGGTGATCGAGGTCGCCCGCGAAGCCATGGCCGCCCTCGCCGGGGGCATCGACGCCGCCGGTGACCGGCTTGCGATCTGGGGGTTTTCCTCGCTCCGGCGTGACCGGGTATTCCTGACCCGATGCAAAGGGTTCTCTGACCCGATGTCACCCGCGATCACCGCCAATATCGGCGCTTTGCATCCCGGCCATTACACCCGCCTCGGGGCTGCCATCCGCCACGTCAGCGCCCAGCTTGCCGAGGAGCCAAGCGCGCGCAAGCTGTTGATCGTGCTGACCGATGGCAAGCCCAATGACCTTGACCACTACGAAGGCCAGCACGGCATCGAAGACAGCCACATGGCCGTCCGCGAGGCCCGCAACGCCGGGCAAAGTCTGTTCGGCGTCATCATCGATGAGGACGGACAGGACTGGTTCGCGCGCATCTTCGGGCGCGGCGGCTTTGCCCTTCTACCCAACCCCGAGCGCCTGACCAAAGCGCTGCCCGACATTTATCGCACCCTGACCGAGGAGAGCTGACATGCGTATCATCCCCGCCTTTTTCGCCGCCTTTTGCACCACCTTTTTCACCACCCTGCTCGCCACCCCCGCGCTGGCCGAAGCCTACAAGAGGCCCATCCCACAGGCACAATCCGCCACCGCCGAATTCTGGTATGCACTGGCCTGCGTCGCCTTGATCGTCGCGATGGTTGTCGTGCATCGGCTGGTCTCGCGCCGATGACAGGCCCCAATTCGCGCCAAGGCTGGTCAACGCGCAAAATCGCGCTGGCGCTTTACCCGTTCGGCGCGGGGGCGGCGGCGGTCAATGTGTTTTTCGCCTCGCTGATCCTAAGCTGGGTCGGCGGGCCTGTCGCCACAACGGCTTGGGCGCTTGGCCTCGGTTGCCTGATCGGCGCACCGGCCACATGGTATTTCGCCCGTCACATCCGCCACCTGATGGACATTTCGGATGCGGGCGCAGAACAAGGAGGCGCCTGAAAATGGCAAAGTCATCCGCAGAGCAAATTCGCGCTTGGCAAGGCCCGGCACTGTTCAGCTTCGGCTTCCGGCCTTTCTTTTTCTTTGGCGCCGTCTGGGTGGTGCTGGCCATGGCGCTGTGGCTACCGATGCTTACCGGTGCGCTGTCGCTGCCAACGCGATTCGACCCGATCTCGTGGCACGCGCATGAGTTTCTGTTCGGCTATCTTGGTGCTGTGCTGGCCGGGTTCTTGCTCACCGCCGTGCCCAATTGGACCGGGCGTTTGCCGATGGTGGGCTGGCGGCTGGCCGCTCTCTTTGGGCTTTGGGTGGCGGGACGAGCGGCGCTGATGGTCTCGGCGCTGCTGCCCGTGGGGCTGGGCGCGGCAATCGACCTTGGCTTTCCCATCGTGCTCGGCGCGATGATCCTGCGAGAGATCGTGGCCGGCAAGAACTGGCGCAACCTGATCGTGCTGGCGCTCTTGACCGTGTTCACGCTGGCCAATGGGCTGTTTCACCGCGATGCGCTGCTGGGGGCGTTCGCCGCCCAAGGCATCGGAATGCGCCTTGGACTGGCCACCGCTCTGATGATGATCGCGGTGATCGGTGGGCGCATCATCCCGTCATTCACCCGCAACTGGCTCGCCCGGAGGGACACAACCGTGCGCCCCGCCCCGCCCATGCAACGCTTTGACAAGCTGGTGCTGGTGGCAAGCCTGCTGGCGCTCGCGTTCTGGGTCGCCCGCCCCGACGGCCCGCTCACCGGCGCGGCGCTGTTGGGGTTCGGCGCGCTGCACCTTGCGCGGCTGACCCGCTGGCAAGGGCATCACACGCTGAGCGAACCGCTCGTCTGGGTGTTGCATGTTGCCTATGGCTTTATCCCGCTCGGGGCCTTCGCGCTTGGGCTGGAGCAACTCACCGGATTGTTTGGCATTGCCGCGGCGCAACACCTCTGGATGGCGGGCGCGATCGGCGCGATGACGCTGGCGGTGATGACACGCGCAACGCTTGGCCACACCGGACAGACGCTCAGCGCCGACAAGGTTACTGTGCTGATCTATCTGAGCCTCTTTGGATCGGTGCTGGCGCGGCTCGCCATGGGCCAATGGCCCGACCTTGCACAGCTCTCCGGGGCGCTCTGGATAGCCGCCTTTGCCGGTTTCGCCCTTGGCTATGGCCGCGCGCTTCTCTGCCCGAAACCGGACAAGACGCGCTGATCGCGTTAGGCGCGCCTAGCGGATTACAAACACCGACTGCTTGGCATGGCGCGCCACACGCGCGGCATTCGGCCCGATCAGGTAATCCTGAAGCCCCGGCCGTACCGCGCCGATAAAGATCGCATCGACCTCGTATTTGTCGCCCGCCCGGATGATCTGATCATAGATCGACCCGTGGGCGACATGCAGCTTGGCATCAACATCGCGCGGAATGGCCTCTTTGGCCCAAGTCTCAAGCGCGGTTTTGGCCTGTTTGCTGACCTTGTCGGAATGGTTCGGCCCCAACATGGAGCCAACTATCGACATGCCGCTGTCGGGCACCACATTGACCACATGCAACAGCGCCCCTTCGCTTCGGGCCATGTTGACCGCCGCCTCAGAGGCACGCGTCGCACCATGGGAATCGGCCACATCGATTGCAAGCAATAGCGTTTTGAACATCTCTGATCTCCTCAGAAGGCAGGTTGCGTGGCACGCGGCCGTTGGATCATCACCATACCCATCAGCAACAAAAGCGCCGGGATAAAGAACCACTCCTTGGGCATCCGCTCGTTTTCGACCTCGGCCTTGACCACCGTCACCGGAGTGTCACCGTAAAAGTCATACTCGGTGCTCAAACCGCCATGGGGCCCGCCGAACGGTTCCTCCATCAACAGCTTGTCCCCCTCGGCCACAAGCGTCAGCTGCTGCGCGGCCAATGCGGCCTGCGCATCCCCCGGCACCGCCGGCACCAACAGAGTGGTAGGCCGCACCTTGCCATTGTCGAAATCCGGTCCCTGCACAGTCAGGCGAATGTCCTGACCTTCCTTGGCGCTGTCCATCAACGCCATCGCCGCCGGACCTTCGCCAATCGCGTATTTATCGCTCACCTGGTCCAGGAAGAAATCGGGCCTGAACAACATGAAGGCGATAAACAGCAGCACCGCGCTTTCCCACTTGCGCGACTTGGCTATGAAATAGCCCTGCGTTGCGGCGGCAAATAACAGCATCGCGATAAGGGATATGAAGAACACCAGCACCGCCTTGCCAAAGCCGACGTCGATCAACAACAGATCGGTGTTGAAGATGAACAGGAACGGCAGCAGCGCCGTGCGGATGTCATAGGCAAAGCCCTGCACGCCGGTCTTGATCGGATCCCCCCGCGAGATCGCCGCCGCCGCATAGGCGGCAAGGCCCACAGGCGGCGTATCATCCGCCAGAATGCCGAAATAGAACACGAACATATGCACCGCGATCAACGGCACGATCAGCCCCGATTGCGCGCCAACCGATACAATCACCGGCGCCATCAACGACGATACAACGATGTAATTCGCTGTCGTCGGCAGGCCCATCCCAAGGATCAGCGACAAAACCGCGACCAGCAGCAACAGGATAATCAGGTTCCCGCCTGACAGGATCTCGATCACCTGCCCGATCACCTGATGCGCCCCGGTAAGCGAGATCGTTCCAACGATGATCCCCGCCGCACCCGTGGCCACGCCGATCCCGATCATATTGCGCGCCCCAAGGATCAAACCGGCTACAAAATCCTGCCACCCGGCCGACCCTTCGCCGCCCACGTTGCCGCCGCGGAAAAACGCCTTCAGCGGGCGATGCGTCAGCGCGATGATGATCATGAACACAGTGGCCCAGAACGCCGACAACGCCGGCGACAAACGCTCAAGGCTCTCGGTGCGCACCATCAGGTTCCACACCAGAATAAAGATCGGCAGCGAGAAATAGGCCCCGCCAATCAGCGTCGGCGTCAGGCGCGGCGCCGCAGGCACCGGCGCGTTCGGATCGTCCACCTCGATATCCGGGTATTTCGCCGACACCCAGACCAGCACGACATAGATCACCGCCACCAATGCAACCGCGCCATAAACGCTCTCGCTCATGAACGGATCAAGCAGCGCCCGCAGCCCGACCATCGCAAAGGTGCAAAGGCCAAGGAAGATGAACCCCGACAGGAACAGGATCATAATCATCAGAACGCCGATCTTGCGGCCCTCTTTCTTCAACCCTTCCAGCCCCATCTTCAGGCTCTCAAGGTGAACAATATAAAGCAACGCGATGTAGGAAATCACCGCCGGAAGAAAGGCGTGCTTCACCACGTCGATATAAGGGATGTTGACATATTCAACCATCAGGAAGGCCGCAGCCCCCATGACCGGCGGCGTCAATTGCCCGTTGGTGGAACTCGCCACCTCGACGGCACCCGCCTTTTCCGCCGGAAAGCCGATCCGCTTCATCAGCGGAATGGTGAACGTGCCGGTCGTAACCGTGTTGGCGATGGACGAGCCGGAAATCATCCCGGTCATCATCGACGACAGGACCGACGCTTTGGCCGGCCCGCCGCGCAACGCTCCGAGCAACGCAATAGCGACCTTGATAAACCAGTTGCCCCCGCCCGCGCGGTCAAGCAACGCCCCGAACAGAACGAACAGGAAGATCATCGTCGTCGACACGCCAAGCGCGACACCAAACACGCCTTCGGTCTGCATCCAGTAATGGCCCAGCGCCTTGGAAAGCGATGCACCGCCATAATTGGTAATGTTGCGCGCCCATTCCGAATAGCCACCGAAAAAGGCAAACAGCACGAAACAGCTCGCAATGATCACCAGCGGCAATCCAAGCGAGCGGTAAACCGCGACCAGCAGAACCAGCATCCCGATCGCCGACATGGTCACATCCGTCGTGTTCCAAAGGCCGGGGCGGTCCGCGATCTCAAAGCGGAATACAACAAGGTAAAGACAAGAGCTGACCCCAAGGATCAACAGCACCCAGTCATAAGCCGGAATGCGATCTCTCGGAGAGGTCTTGAACAAGGGAAACGCCAGCGTCGCCAGCATGATCGCAAAGGCAAGGTGAACATAGCGCGACTGGGCAACGATATTGGCAAACATCGAAACGCCGGTCGACTGGGCCAGAATACCCGGCACCTTTGACGCGATATAAAGCTGGAACAGTGACCAGATGATGCAAGTCCAGATTATCAATCCGCCTTGCCAGTTGCTCGGGTTGCGCGCGCCGGTATCGGCCTCGGCCACCATGTCGTCTGCGCTGCGCTCGGGCTGCTGCGTTTGGTCTGTCATATTGTCCCCCTGATCACGGATTTTTCCCGTGTGGTGCTGCGCCCGTTCGTGGGGCGCAGCGCCGGTCTTTTAGACGTCAGGCGCTTGTAGCACAGGCCCGACAGGGCGCGATCACTTGATCAGACCCAGTTCTTTATAGGCCTTCTCGGCACCCGGATGCAGCGGCGCGCTCAAACCCGCCGACACCATCTGGTTCGGGTCAAGATTGGCAAACGCAGGGTGCAGCTGACGGAAATCTTCGATGTTTTCCATCACGGCTTTGGCCACCACATAGACGACCTCATCCGACACATCGACCGAGCTGACAAAGGTCGCGCCAACACCAAAGGTGGTGGTGTCCTGATCGTTGCCCGCATACATGCCGCCCGGAATGGTCGCGACGCGATAGTACGGGTTGTCCGCCACCAGCTTGTCAATCGCTTCACCGGTCACGCTGATCAGTTTCACGTCACATGTGGTGGTCGCTTCCTTGATCGCGGCAGCCGGGTGACCGATGGTATAGATCATCGCGTCAATGTTGCCGTCACAGATCTGCTTGGCCATTTCCGACCCTTTGTATTCGGTCGCAAGGCCAAGATCGTCCATGGTGATGCCAAAGGCGTTCATCACGACTTCCATCGTCGCGCGTTGACCGGAACCGGGGTTGCCGACGTTGACACGCTTGCCTTTCAGCTCTTCAAACTTGGTGATTCCGCTGTCACCGCGCACCAAAAGGGTGAACGGCTCGGCATGTACCGAAAACACGGCGCGAATGCCGGGAAAGGCTGCATCGCCTTCAAACTTCGAGGTGCCGTTATAGGCATGGTGCTGCCAATCGGATTGCGCCACGCCGAACTCAAGCTCTTTGGCCTTGATCGTGTTGATGTTGTAGACCGAGCCGCCGGTCGATTCGACCGCACAGCGGATGCCATGCTCTTTGCGCGACTTGTTCACCAGACGGCAGATCGCGCCGCCTGTGGGGTAATACACGCCGGTCACGCCGCCGGTGCCAATAGAGATAAACTCCTGCGCCGAGGCCGCTCCTGCGGAAATTCCGAATGCGGCGACAAGGCCGAATGCGAGGTTTTTCATTGATCTTTCTCCCTGATAGATCATTCTCAACTAAATCAGAAAGACACAGCCCTTCTATGGGGACGTATCTTCTCATGGTTGCAAGTTAACGGTCTTTCCACTGTGACAATCAAGGCCTGAAATCAAATGAATCACGTATTTCCCCGGCACTCGAAATCGCAACCCCTTGTTATTGCAGGGGGAAACGGTGTTTATCTTTTTGACCGGTCGGGAAAATCCTATCTCGACGGGTCGGGCGGCGCGGCGGTCTCCTGTCTTGGCCATGGCGACGCGCATGTGACTCAGGCGATCAAGGACCAACTCGACAAAATCGCCTTCGCCCATACCGGATTCTTCACCTCCGCCCCGGCCGAATCCCTCGCCGACAAGCTGATCTCGCTCGCGCCCGGCAGCCTTGACCGCGTTTATTTCGTCTCCGGCGGATCCGAGGCGATGGAAGCGGCCCTCAAACTTGCGCGGCAATATTTCATCGAAAAGGGCGCGCCCGAACGTCAGCACATCATCGCCCGCCGTCAGAGCTATCACGGCAACACGCTCGGCGCTCTGGCCACCGGCGGCAATGCTTGGCGCCGTGCGCCCTTCTCGCCATTGCTGATCGACGTTGCCCATGTCGCGCCCTGCTATGCCTATCGCGGCCAAGGCCCGGACGAAAGCGAAGCTCAATACCTCGACCGCCTCATCGACGAGATCGAGACCGAGATCACCCGCCTTGGCCCCGAAACGGTGATGGGCTTTGTCGCGGAACCCGTTGTCGGCGCAACCTTGGGCGCGGTGCCGCCGGTTGCGGGCTATTTCAAACGGGCGCGCGAGCTTTGTGACCGGCACGGTATCCTGCTCATCCTTGATGAGGTCATGTGCGGCATGGGCCGCACCGGCACGCTGTTTGCCTGCGAGCAAGACGGCATCGCCCCCGACATCTGTGCCGTGGCCAAGGGGCTGGGCGCGGGCTATCAGCCGATCGGCGCGATGCTCTGCACCGCTGCGATCTATGACACCATCGCCAACGGCTCGGGCTTTTTCCAGCACGGGCATACCTATGTGGGCCACCCCACCGCCTGCGCCGGTGCCTTGGCGGTGCTCGAGCGGCTCATCGACTACAAAGTGCTTGGCCGCGTCACCCCCGCCGGCAATGCCTTGCACAGCGCCCTGACCGAGCGTTTCGCCGATCATCCCAATGTCGGCGACATCCGCGGGCGCGGCTTGTTTCAAGGGCTTGAGCTGGTTTCGGACCGGGATAGCAAAACCCCGTTTGATCCCAACCGCCAACTCGCGGCCACGATCAAACGCGCGGCGTTTGAGGCCGGGCTGATCTGTTATCCGATGGGCGGCACCGTCGATGGCAAAAGCGGCGATCACGTTCTGCTCGCTCCGCCCTTCATCATCACCCAAGACCAGATCGGCGAACTGGTCGACAAGCTCGCCACCGCGATCGAAGTGGCTTTGGGCTGACCCCTATCGCGCGTGTCCTGAATGCGCGCGAAACCCTGCTTCGGAAAACGCCAATAGCGCCGCAACCGGATCAACGGCCCCCAGCCCCGGCGCAAGCCCCTCCATCCGCCAAGCCGAGGTAAAGATCGACAGCATCGACGACACCATAAACACCAGCCGCGTGCTCAACTCCGCCCGCGACGCGTCGGGCAAAGCCTCGGCCAGCGCGTCTAGGAAAATCTGCGCCGTGGGGTCAAAATACCGCTCGGCAATCCCGCGCCAACGCGGATCGGCCGATACATGCGCGATCAACCGGCCATAGGCCAGCCACGCCGCGCCTTCACGAGCCACCCTGTCGCTCAACGGCTCAACAAAGGCCGCCAGAATATCACGCAACTCGACCCGCCCCTGCGCCTTGGCCGCCGCCAGCGCATCCTGCCGCGCCTTGGCCAACACCTCCGCCCGCCGCGCCACCACCGCCTCGAACAACGCCTCCTTGCTGCCGCCGTGATGGCTCACCAATGCGCCCTGTACCCCGGCCACCCGCGCGATGTCGCGGATCGACGCCCCGTCAAAGCCACGCTCGGAAAACAACTGCTCAGCAGCATCAAAATCCGCGCCCGCGTCGCCAAAGAGCGTTGGCTCGGCGCGCGTTGTCGTTGTTTTTTATGCATAATTTCTGGCACCATAAATTTATCTTGCACTATTTTTAACAGTCGTTCAATTTAAAACTGCGTCACTCTGGCGCACTCTGGGAGGGGACAACGCCATGACGGCACGAGAGAGCGCAGCGCAACCTGCGCCCGACGACACCACATTCGCGCTGATCGGCGCGGGGCCGATGGGCCTCGCCATGGCCAAGGTGCTCAAGGAACAGGGCATCCCGTTTCAGGGGTTTGAGCTCAACTCAGATGTCGGCGGCCTCTGGGACATCGACGCGCCGCGCTCGGCCATGTATGACACGGCGCATCTGATCTCATCCAAAACGATGACGGAATTCACCGATTTTCCGATGCGCGACGAGGTGGCCGAATACCCCTCGCACCACGAAATGCGCCGCTATTTCCGTGATTTCGCCGCCCATTACGGCCTCTATGACCACTACCACTTCAATGCCGAAGTGCTGTCCTGCACGCCCCTCGGGGGCTCCGGTGACGGCTGGACCGTGACATGGCGCGACGGCGACGGGCGCGAGCATAGCGCCACTTACGCGGGCGTGCTGATCGCCAATGGCACCCTGTCCGAGCCCAACATCCCCAGCTTCAAGGGCGACTTCACGGGCGAGATGATCCACTCCGCCCAATACCGCTCCCCGCGACAGTTCGCGGACAAACGCGTGTTGATCGTCGGGGCGGGCAACTCCGGCTGTGACATCGCGGTGGATGCGATCCATCACGGCAAAAGCTGCGATATTTCAATGCGGCGCGGCTATTATTTTGTGCCGAAATACGTCTTTGGCAAACCCGCCGACACGATGGGCGGCGCGATCAAACTGCCCATGTGGCTCAAACGACGGGTTGATGGCGCGATCTTGAAATGGTTCGTCGGCGATCCCCAGAAATACGGCTTCCCCAAGCCGGATTACGCGCTCTACGAAAGCCACCCGATCGTCAATTCGCTGATCCTGTTTCACGCCGGGCACGGCGACCTCTCTGTGCGGCCAGACATTGACCGGATCGACGGGAAAACCGTGCATTTCACCGATGGCACCACGGGTGAATACGACATGATCCTCACCGCCACGGGCTATCTGTTGCACTACCCCTTCATCGACAAGGACCTGCTCAACTGGCAAGGCGCCGCGCCGCATCTCTATCTCAACGCCCTCCACCCCGAGCGTGACGACCTCTTCGTGCTGGGCATGGTCGAAGCCTCCGGCCTCGGTTGGCAGGGCCGCCATGAACAGGCCGAGATGGTCGCGCATTACATAAAAGGCATCGCCAACGGGACAGCCGAGGCGCTGAACCTGCGCGCCGAAAAGGGGCGCGGCTATGATCGCGCCACCGGAGGTATGCAGTATCTCGACCTGCCGCGCATGGCCTACTACGTTGACAAGGCCACCTATCGCAAATCGGTCAACGGGTGGATCAAGGCCTTGTCAGGGGGGGCATCATGAACGAGCTCGACAATGTGGTGATCAATTTCAACAGCACCGGCCTGATTGCGGTGAACGCGATCCTCGCCATCGTGATGTTCTCTATCGCGCTTGACCTCGGCCCGCGTGATTTTGCCCGGCTCATGCGCGCCCCGCGCCCGATCCTCGCCGGGATGACCTCGCAATTCATTGCCCTGCCGGCGGTCACAACCCTGCTTGTCCTGCTTGTCCAGCCACAGGCCTCTATCGCGCTCGGGCTGATCCTTGTGGCGTCTTGCCCGGGTGGCAATATCTCGAACTTCATCACCCATCGCGCTGGCGGCAACGCGGCGCTTTCGGTGTCGATGACGGCGCTGGCCACGGTCGCAGCGATCCTGCTTACCCCGCTCAACATCGCGTTCTGGGGGCGGCTCTATGGCCCCTCGCGCGAGATTCTGAACACGGTTGAGGTCGACCCCGTGCAGATCGCCATCACCGTCTCGCTGATGCTGATCCTGCCACTCGCCCTTGGCATGCTCCTCAACAGCCGCCGCCCGGCGCTGGCCAACCGCCTGCGCCGCCCGATGCAGAACCTCTCGATGTTGATCTTCTTCGCCTTCATCCTCTTGGCTCTGGCGGCGAACTGGAAGCTCTTTTTAGGCTTCGCACCCTATGTCGGCGCTTTGGTCTTGCTGCACAATGCGCTGGCGCTTGGCACCGGCTATACCATCGCCACGCTGGCGCGGGTCTCGCCCTATGATCGCCGCTCGATCACCATCGAAACCGGCATTCAAAATTCCGGCCTCGGCCTTGTGCTGATCTTTGCCTTCTTCAACGGGCTTGGCGGCATGGCTGTGGTGGCCGGGATCTGGGGCATCTGGCACGCGGTCTCTGGCATCGCTCTGGCCAGCGTCATGGCCCGGACCGAGGCGGCGCGCGCATGAAGGTGCTGGTCACAGGCGCTTCCGGCGCGGTCGGCTCGGCCCTGCTGGAAGAACTCGCCGACACCGGGTTTTCGGTGATCGCCACCGATGTCACCGCCCCCGCAACGCTCCCCGCCAATGCAAGGTTCGAGCGGCTCGACGTGCGCGGCGATGATCCCGATCGCGTTATTGCCGAGACGCGCCCCGACGTGGTGATCCACCTCGCCTCGATTGTCACCCCCTCAACCCGGGACTTCGCCTATTCGGTCGATGTCACAGGCTCGCGCAATGTGATCGCGGCCTGCCGGGCGCATGGGGTGAAACGGCTGATCGTGACCTCCTCGGGCGCGGCCTATGGCTATCACGCCGACAACCCCGTGCCGCTGACCGAAGCCGATCCGCTGCGCGGCAACGCCGAATTCCCCTATTCCGATCACAAGCGTCAGGTCGAAGACCTGCTCGCCGCCGCCCGCCGCGACGCGCCCGAACTGGAACAGGTGGTGCTGCGTGTCGGCACGGTGCTGGGCGTTGGACTTGAAAACCAGATCACGGCGCTGTTTCACCGCCCCCGCCTGCTTGCCCTGCGGGGCAGCGATAGCCCCTTCGTGTTCATCTGGACGCGTGATCTCGCCCGTATCCTGAAACGGGCCATCGCCGATGGTCCGCCGGGGATCTATAACGTCGCCGGTGACGGTGCGCTCGCCATGACCCAATTGGCACAGGCGCTGCACAAACCGCTGCTGCGCCTGCCCCCGTGGCTGGTCAAACTGGCGCTTGCCATCACCCACCCGCTGCGCCTGTCGCCCTATGGCCCAGAGCAAGTGCGCTTCCTGCAATACCGTCCGGTGCTCGACAACAGCGCGCTGAAATCGCAATTCGGCTACAACCCCGAACTCAGCAGCGCCGAGGTCTTCTCGCTCTGGAAAAAGGCCGCCGGATTATGAGCGTCAAGACAGCCATCATCACCGGCGGCGCGGGCGGCCTTGGCCTTGCGCTCGATGCGGGCTTGCGCGCGCGCGGCTGGGCCACGGTGCTGATCGACCTGCCCGGCCCGGCGCTGGATGGGGTCGAGCCGCTGGCCAACCGCACCACCCACGCCTGCGACCTCACGGACACAGGCGCCCTCACAGCGCTCTGTGACCGGCTCCGCCACGACCACGACAGCATCGACATGGTGATCTATAATGCCGGGATCACGTGGATCGGCGATTTCGCCGATCTCTCCGACCCCATCCACCGCAAGGTGTTCGAGATCAACTATTTCGCCGCCGTTAACATGGCTCAGGCCCTACGCGATGACCTGCGCCGCGCCCGTGGCACGCATCTTGCGATCTCGTCTGTCGCAGGGTTCAGCGCGCTTTACCGGCGCACCGCCTACGCCGCCAGCAAACACGCGCTCGACGGGTTCTTCAAATCGCTGCGCTCCGAGGAAAAGCCCCACGGCGTGCGCTGCCTTGTCGCCGCGCCCAGTTTTGTCGCGACCAATATCGGCGGCTCAAATCATACCGACGGCACCGCCCGTCCCGGCTCGGCCACCGATGGCATCGACTATATGAGCCCCGCCGACGCCGCCGAAACCATCCTCAAGGGGGTCGACAAAAGCCGCAACATGATCCCGGTCGGGCGCATCGCGTGGCTGGCATGGCTGATCAACCGCGCATCGCCGCGCCTGTTTGAACACCTGATGCAGCGGCGCATTGCCAAAACGCCCAAACCCTAGGCCGCGCGCGCCCCCGGCGCGGGGCAGTATTGCACCCCACTGGCACCATCACGACTTCGTCTATAGGATTGCAAGACCCAGCATCCTAAGATCGGGCAAAGCCCTAAGCACACACGCATGAACCGCCAGCATGAGCACGCGAATATGAGCAAGCCAGACGCGACATCGCCCACCGACACCACCGTCAACGGCACGCCCCCCGTTGCGATCCTTGTCGCCCATGGCAGCCCCTCGGATCCGGCCCCCAAGAACGCACCATGCAGGCGCTTGCCGAAAACGTCGCCCGCCTGCTGCCGGGTTGGCGGGTTGAAGGCGGCACCCTTGCCGCGCGAGAGGCGTTCGAGGCGCTGCTCGATCGTTCTGAACGCCCGCTGGTCTATCCCTTCTTCATGGCCCGCGGATGGTTCACCGAAACCCATCTGGTCAAGCGGATCAACGGGCGCGCCGGGCGCATCATTCCACCCACCGGCGCCGACCCGGCCTTGCCGCAAATGGCGGCCCGCGCCTTGGAAACCGCCCTGCGTGACAACGGATGGAAGGCCAAGGACACCGCGCTCCTTCTTGCGGCCCACGGCAGCCGCACCGCACCTGCAAGTTCCGAAAGCGCATGGGTGACCGAGCAGGTGCTCAGCCATGTCTTGGGCTTTCGAACCACCCGCACCGGCTTTATCGAACAAGAACCGTTTCTGCGCGATCAGGCCGCCGGGTTGGGACAGGCGATCTGCCTGCCGTTCTTTGCACTCCGGGCCGGGCATATGCTCATGGATGTGCCCGAGGCGCTAGAGAGCGCCGGCTTTTCCGGCCCGGTCCTGCCGCCGCTCGTTGAATTCCCCGACCTGCCCGCGGTGATTGCCGACAGCCTGCGCCGCCACGCCACCGGGCAACCCGCCGCGGTCTAGCCGCGCGCATGTGGTCCGCACCGCCTCACGCGGCGACGCGCGCCACCAGCTTTTCCAACATCTCAAGACAGGCACCCAGCTGTTCAATCGCGATGAATTCATCGGGTTTATGCGCCTGCTCAATCGAACCGGGACCGCAGACCACCACATCCATGCCGAACGTCTGGAAAATCCCCGCCTCGGTGCCGAACGGCACCAATCCTGCGGTGTTCGCCCCGGTCAACTCGGCCACGACGCGACGCGCTTCGTTCTCTTCCATCGGGGTCAATCCTTCGACCTCGCCGATCACCTCGGTCTCGATCCGCGCATCGGGGTGGACCTTTTGCATCGCGGGCAACAACACCTCGTCGCAATAGGCTCTGAGATCGGCTTTGACGAACTCCGCGTCGCCACGCTGCACCGGGCGCATGTCCCACTCGACCCAGGCGTTCTCGGCGATCACGTTATGCGCCACACCGCCATGCAGCCCGCCCACATTGATCGTCGTCCATGGCGGCTCAAACCGGCTGCCCTCCGGCGCACGCGCGCGCAACTGGTCCTTCAACTCCAAAATGCGCCCGACATAGCGCACCGCATATTCCACCGCGCTCACACCCATTTCCGGGGCCGATCCATGCCCGGCAAGCCCGTGAAAATGCGTGGTATATTCGTTGCACCCCTTGTGCCCCTCGATGATGCGCATCTCGGTCGGCTCGCCGATAATGGCCATCGCCGGGCGCAGCCCCTTGTCCTGCAACATCTGCACCAAATGGCCCGCCCCGATACAGCCGACCTCCTCATCATGGGTAAAGGCGAAATGGATCGGGCGGGTCGGCTTCACCTCGGCAAAGCGCGGCGCAATGGCAAGGCAGGCCGCGATGAACCCCTTCATGTCGCAGGTGCCACGACCGAACAGCTTGCCGTCATGCTCAACCATCTCGAACGGATCGCTCTGCCATGTCTGCTCGTCTACGGGCACCACGTCGGAATGGCCGGACAGCATAATGCCGCCATCCCCTTCGGGGCCAATCGTCGCCAAAAGGTTCGCCTTGGTGCCGCTCTCGTCGTGCTGGACCTCCACCCGCGCACCGCAGAGTTCAAGAACCCCGGCCAGATGCGCGATCATTTCCAGATTGCTGTCCGATGACACCGTCGGAAAGGCGATCAATCGCGCCAGATGGGCGCATGTTTCTTCAAGCAAATTCATCCAAGACCCTCTTGCGATACGCTCCGTCACGACTGGCTCTCCGGCGCGGGTTTCGCCACTCTTCTTGGGCACCACGCCCCGCCGAGAAAACCCACCGAAAAGCACACCGAAAAACCTACTGGGCAAACCAAAAGGCACCTCACCCACGGCCCAAGCCTTGACCGAGCGTCGCGCCCCGCGCAAGCCCCCTCAAACAAATCCGCCTATCGTTTTTTGGAAAATACCCGCCGCCCAAGCCCGCTTCAGGCCGCTGCGCCCTGCCCGGCCACCGCCAACAACCATTCGGTCACCGCGCCGCCCTCTGGCGGCAGCTTATGCGCCATGCCGCCGGCAAAATCATCAAACGCGGCCTCATTGGCGGCATTCAGCCCGACAAGCACCGGCACATCGCGCCCGATCGCCGCGGCAATCACCGCGCGCAGCCCGTGGCCCTCAGCCTCGCTCTTGCCGAACTTGTTGATGATCATCACATCGGCCCCCCGCTCCAAAGCCGCCGCAACCAGCCCCGCCGCATCTTCAAGCGCCTGACTATCCAAACGACAGCCCCGCGCCTCTCGCCCAAGGGATTGCGAAATACGGATCACAGGCCCATCAGGCAACACCTGCACATCCATGTCACAAGGCCCGCCAGAGTCGCACTCCGAATTGATCTGCACGATGCCACAGGTCCCAAGCCCCGCGCGCTGCGCAATCGCCGCAGCCTCCTGCAACAACAGGTCCGTGCCACCGCGTCGGTTGGCCATGGTATAGGCAATTTTCATTTCAACGCCTCGCGCAATAAGGGGTGCAATGCTCGCCAGAGGTTAACTTTTTCCCGCGACGGTGCCAATAGCCGAGGATATCCACGATTGTCGCATATTGCTGCGTGTTTGACCCAAAAATCTACCCTCTCAGGGTTGCCATCAGGGCGCGACACAGGCGACAATCAACGCTGTATTTTAATAGGAAAGACCGTTTTAATGTCCGATCCCTCTCTGGTTTACCCGGTTATTCTTTGTGGCGGTTCGGGCACGCGGCTCTGGCCCCTGTCCCGTCAAAGCTACCCCAAGCAATTTGCACAGATTTTCTCGGAAACCTCACTGTTTCAGGCCTCTGCCCAACGGTGCAACGGTCCCGGCTTTGCCGCGCCCACAGTGGTGACGGGCGATGCCTTCCGCTTTATCGTGACCGAACAACTCGCCGCGATCGAAATGGCCCCCGGCGCGATTGTGATCGAACCCGAAGGGCGCAACACCGCACCCGCCGTTCTGGCCGCGGCGCTGCTGCTCTCGGCGCAAAACCCAGAGGCGCTGATGCTGGTCGCGCCCTCCGATCACGTCATCGCCGAACCCGACGCCTTTCGCACCGCCGTGCAAGCCGCCTGTGACACGGCTCGCGACGGCACGCTTGTGACCTTCGGCATTCATCCCACCGCGCCGGAAACCGGCTATGGCTATCTTGAACTCGCCCCCGAAAGCGACAGCACGGCAACCACGCCACAACCGCTCAAAGCGTTCGTTGAAAAGCCCGATGCCGCGACGGCGCAAACCATGCTTGATGGCGGGCAGCACCTCTGGAACGCGGGGATCTTCCTGATGTCGGTGCGCGCCATCATTGCGGCGTTCAAAACCCACGCGCCGGATGTCTACGCCCCCGTGGCCCTCGCGGTGGCAAGCGCCGAACCCGACCTCTCCTTTACCCGGCTCGCGCCCGGCCCTTGGGCGGATGCGCCCGATATTTCCATCGACTACGCAGTGATGGAAAAGGCCGAGCATATCGCCGTCATGCCCTACCCCGGCGGCTGGTCCGACCTTGGGGGCTGGAACGCGATTTTGCAGGAAAGCGGCCCCGATGCGAATGGCAACGTCTGCTCCGGTACGGCCATGGCGATTGACTGCACCGACAGCCTGCTGCGCTCGGAAAACGACGATCTCGAACTGGTCGGCATCGGCCTCGACGATGTGATCGCCGTCGCGATGAGCGACGCGGTGCTGGTCGCCAAACGCGATCAGGCCCAGCGCGTGAAAGAGGCGGTCGCCGCGATGAAAAAGCGTGGCGCCAAACAGGCCACACAACACCCGCGAGATTTCCGGCCTTGGGGCTGGTTCGAAAGCCTCGTCGTCGGTGACCGGTTTCAGGTCAAGCGTATCGTGGTCCACCCCGGCGCGGCGCTCTCTCTGCAAAGCCACGTCCATCGCGCCGAACACTGGATCGTCGTCGAAGGCACGGCCAAGGTCACGATTGACGAAACCGAACAGTTGATCAGCGAGAACCAGTCGGTCTATATCCCGCTCGGCGCGGTGCACCGGATGGAAAACCCCGGCAAGGTGCCAATGGTGCTGATCGAGGTCCAGACCGGCTCCTATCTGGGCGAGGATGACATCACCCGTTACGAGGATGTCTACGCCCGCTCTTAACGCCGTCACCACCGCCACACCGCAACCACCAACTCGCAACACAGTCCAAGGCCACCATGACAGATCAAAGCAAGACAATCGCCATCATCGGGGCGGGCATCGTCGGGGTCTCAACCGCGATCTGGCTGCAACGCGAAGGCCATAAGGTCATCCTGATTGAGCGTGAAGAACAGGCGGGCGAAGGCACCAGCTTTGGCAATGCCGGGCTGCTGGCCTCCTGCGCGGTGGTGCCGGTAACGGTGCCGGGGCTGATGCGCAAAGCGCCGAAAATGCTGCTCAGCGCCAATCAACCGCTGTTCCTGAAATGGGGTTACCTGCCGCGTCTGGCGCCATGGCTGCTGAAATACCTGTCACACAACAACGACGCTGATGTGCGCCGGATTTCGACCGCGCTTAACGCCGTGATCGGCGATAGCCTGAATGACCACCTCGCTCTGGCGGCGGGCACAGGGGCCGAGAAATGGATCGTGCCCTGCGATTACCTGTTCCTCTACCGCGACCGCGTCGCATTTGAGGCCGACGCCTACGGCTGGAACATCCGCCGGGATCTGGGCTTTAGCTGGGATGAGCTTGGCCGCGAGGCGCTGCATGCCTATGATGCGGCCTATTCCACGGCGGCGGGTTTCGGGGTCAGGCTGGGCGATCACGGTCGCATCGCCGATCCGGGGCGCTATGTCAAAGCCCTCGCCGCTCACGCCGTGGCACAAGGGGCGCAAATGATCCGCGCCACGGTTACGGATTTCGTGCACGAAAACGGGCGCCTCACCGGTGTGCGTGCGGGGGGCGAAATCATTGCCTGCGACGACGCGGTTGTCGCCACCGGTGCTTGGTCAAAAGCATTGGGCCAGAAACTAGGCCTTACAATCCCGCTCGAAACGGAACGCGGCTATCACGTCGAACTCTGGGACCCCTCGGTCATGCCTCGCGCGCCCGCCATGGTCGCCTCGGGCAAATTCGTGATGACCCCAATGGACGGGCGCCTGCGCCTCGCGGGCATCGTCGAATTCGGAGGGCTGGACGCCGCCCCGTCACGCGCGCCGCTCGCCCTGCTGAAACGCCACCTCGCCGAAGTGCTTCCGGACCTCACCTGGAAAGAAGAAACCCAATGGATGGGCCACCGCCCCGCACCTTCTGACAGTATTCCCGCCATCGGCGAAGTGCCCGGCATTAAAGGCGCATGGCTTGGCTTTGGCCACCACCACGTCGGCCTCACCGGCGGCCCGAAAACCGGGCAGATGCTGGCGCAGATGATCTCTGGGAAAACGACAAACGTTGATCTGTCACCCTATTCCCCTGCTCGTTTCGCTCAGTGACATTCAGATTCGTTCCGTTATACCCGTGTCACTGCAGGAATGGTTGCGCCGCCTTCGGCGTCGCCAGAGGGGGGCCTCGCTTCGCTCGGCCCCCAAAACGCCTTACGGCGTTTGCCTCCGGCGGGGATATTTAAGGTCAGATGAAGCCTTAGGCATTCCGAAATTTTCATCTGACCAAAAATATCCCGGGGAGCGCGAGGGGCTGGCCCCTCGTTCCCTCCTAAAGCGGCACGCACACCAGTTAGGAAAGCACCACCAAGCCCCCCAGTACACGCGGGCGGGTGGGTGGGGCGTGTGCCGGGGAGCGGGATTTAGCCGCCACGGCACCCTTAGGGGCCGCTCACCCGTCTTTGCCGCTAGCTTGGTCAAAAACGGACTGATCAGCAGCCGAACCGCCTATGCGCCCCAGGTCTTTTCCAGCACGCGAAGCCAGTTGCCATGTGCCAGCTTGGCAACCAGCGCCTCACCATAGCCATGTGCGCGCATCGCGTCGCGCAGTGCGCCCAGACCGGCAGCGCTGCCAATGGCGTCCGGCACCAGCGCCCCATCGAAATCCGAGCCGAGACCAACCCGATCTTCGCCAAGCCGCCCAATCAGATGGTCGATATGGCGCAGCATCGTTGCCATCGGACTGTCGCTCTTCATCCGCCCGTCCGCGCGCAGGAAAGCGGCGGCGAAATTCAACCCGACCATCCCGTCGCTTTCGGCAATCGCGTCCAGCTGCTTGTCCGTCAGGTTGCGCGCATGCGGGCATATCGCATGGGCATTGGAATGGGTCGCCACCAGCGGCGCATCGCTTAACCCGGCTACATCCCAAAACCCGGCCTCGTTAAGATGGCTCAGGTCGATCATGATCCGCTTTTCATTGCAGCGTTTGATCAGCCGTTTGCCGTGCGCGCTCAACCCTCCGCCTACATCCGGGCTTGACGGAAACCGAAACGGCGCCCCCTCGCCATAGATCGTCGGGCGGCTCCACACCGGCCCGAGAGAGCGCAGCCCGGCTGCATAAAGCACGTCCAGCGCGTGGAACTCCGGGTCAATCGCCTCCGCCCCTTCGATATGCATCACCGCGGCCATGATCCCGGCGTCAAGGGCGGCGCGAATATCGGCGGCGCTGCGGCAAATCCGCAGCATCCCTTCGCGCTCAAGCTGAAGCAGAAGCGACGCCATCTCGATCACCACCGGCAGCGCATCGGCTTGTGCCACCGGCGGCGGCAGGGGCAGGTCATAGGCGGGCTTTTCCATCTCGGCCATATAGGCCGCCCCCTCATCGGGAGAGCGTACAAAGATGGCAAAGAACCCGCCGCCAAAGCCACCGCGCCGCGCCTTGGGCAGGTCGATATGCCCGTCTCGCCCTTCGCCAAACCCTTTGACCGCCGCGCGACCGCCAGCCATCAACAGTTTGAGCAAAGCATCGTTGTGCCCGTCAAAAACAAGCGGTGTCGCGGAATTGTCCATCATGCCCCCGGCATTGCTACGTCACTTGGATCATAGCCTAGACCGCAGCGCGCGCATTTCACCAGAGGGGGCGCGCAAAAAACTTGCCGCCCGCCGCTGCGCTGCTATTCCGGAATGCAAATCTGACGGTCCAGTGCCGCCTTCACCGTGCGCAGGAGCAGCGCCGCGATGATCGCGCTGGCCAACAGCAACAGCACGCCGCCCATCAGCCGGTGAAACTCTGAGCCGGTAACAGCGGCAAAGCGGAAGCTGGCAATGGCAACAGCCGCAATAGGAAAGCTCAGCGCCCAAAAGCTCAACGCAAACTCAAGCCGTGCAATCCGTGGCAATTGCACCACCACAATCGCGGCAAACAGATACGCGCCGTTAATCAATATCCGCCCCAGCGCGTCGATCTCTCCACCGTTCAGCCGCAGCCACGCCACAAACGCCACCGCAGGCGGCGCGATCAGGATCACAAGCGTCGGCTGCAACCGCCCCGGCAACGGGTCATGAAACACCAACCGGTTGATCACCAGAGTCAACAGCACGACCCAGAAGATCAAACCGACGGACATAAAATACCAGCTCAGCTCGACAAACCCCAAGGGCACGCCTGCGATCGGCACAATCACATTGCCCACCGCCGGAATAAACCACGCCGGATTCAACATTCCGTGCTGGAAACTCCGCGTTCCGATCCAATTCGACACCACCGCGATGGTCAGCACAAATTGCAACCCCGCGCCTGCGCCCCACAAGGCCAGCGCAAGACCCGCGTTCCGCTCAACCGTGGCTGTCGCCAACAGCAACATCGAAATCGCAATCGCCGGGAAAAAGCTCAAGCGCACAGGGTGTTTCCATTCCGCCACCACCGCCGAGGGGTGCAGGACCAACTTGGCCAGATACCCCGCCGCAATCACCAGAAAAACCGCAAAGGTAAAAAGGTAAAGCGCGCCGGAAATCTGCCCGCCCATGCCAAAGGCCAACTCGCCCTGATGCATGGCAAGCGTCAGCCCCGCCAGCCCCATCACCATCCCGAAAAGCGGCACGGGATAGTGCTTCAACCCGTGTTCCACGCTGGCTGCGGTTACATCACTCATGGCCTGACCTTTCGTTTGTCGACTCGCTGCCGGACTATACATATTGTTTATGGAATATAAGCAAGGGGCCGCGTTGCCGCAGCCCCTCGATTCCGCGCTTCCGCGCCGTAGGGTGGGGTTCCACCCCATCGCCCCTGCTGCGCTAGTTGAACACGCGCAACAGGAACAAGGTGATCGACGGGAACGCCACAAGGATGACAACCCGCACCACATCCGAGGCGACGAAATACATCACCGCGCGGTACGTCTCGACCATCGGCGTGCTGCGATCCATCGAGTTGATGACAAACAGGTTCATCCCCACCGGCGGCGTGATCAAACCGACCTCGACAACGATCAAAACGATGATCCCGAACCAGATCGCGGTCTCTTCAAGCGACATGCCGAAATCCAGATTGCTGATGATCGGAAAGAAGATCGGGATCGTCAAAAGGATCATCGACAGGCTGTCCATCACACAGCCGAACAACAAATAGAGCGTCAGGATAATCGCAAGGATCACCCAGGGCGAATAGCCCAGCGCCGCCACGAATTCAGCCAACTCCTGTGGCACCTGCGTCAGCGCAAGGAAGCCGTTGTAAAACGCCGCCCCCAGCACGATGAAGAAAATCATCGCGGTCGAGCGCCCCGTCGCCATGAAGCTCTCGACCAGCGTGCCGCCACGCAGACCGCCATTCAGAAAGGCGATCAACCCGGTGCCAAAGGCGCCAACGGCGGCCCCTTCGGTCGGCGTGAACCAACCGCGATAGATGCCGCCCACCACCAGCAGGAACACCAGCAACACCGGCCAGACATCGACCAGCGCGCGGAACCGCTCGGCATAGGGGATCGGCTCACGCGTGCCCGCCGCATCCGGATGGATGCGCACATAGATCGAGATCGTGATGATATAGCCCACCGCCGCCAGAATGCCGGGAATAAAGGCCGCCAAAAACAGCTTGGCAATGTTCTGCTCGGTCAGAATGGCATAGATCACAAGGATCACACTCGGCGGGATCAAAATCCCCAACGTGCCGCCCGCCGCCAGCGTCGCAGTCGAAAAGCCTCCGGAATAGCCATAGCGCCGCAGCTCCGGCAAGGCGACCTGACTCATCGTGGCAGCGGTGGCCAGCGACGATCCACAGATCGAGCCGAACCCGGCGCAGGCGCCCACGGCGGCCATCGCCACCCCGCCCCGCCTGTGCCCGAGCCAGCTTTCCGCCGCCTTGAACAACGCGGTCGACATGCCGCCCAGCGTCGCGAAATGCCCCATCAACAGGAACATCGGCACAATCGACAGGGAGTAAGAGGAAAACGTCGAATAGGTCTCGGACTTCAGCCGCGACAGCGCCATGTTCCACCCGCCAGTGACCAGATACAGCCCGAACGCCCCGACAAGGAACATCGACAAGCCAATCGGCACGCGCAGGAAAATCAACAGGAGGAGAACAGGGAACGAATAGATCCCGATTTCAAAATTGGTCAATGGTCCACCTCCGCCGCGGCCACGATGGTGCGCATGGTGGCAAACTCCACGATCCGCACAAACGCCATGTAAATCCCGACAATCGCCGCCAACGTCGCTGCCGACAGGCTCAAGGCAAAGGCCCACCAGATCGGGAACTGCAACAAAAAGGTCGTCTCGTGATAGCTCCGCTTCGAAACCATCCCCTCATAGAGCCGCCACGCAATCACCACCAGAACGATGGCAAAAACAATCTCGACAACCATCTGGATAAACCGGTTCACCCGCGCCGGAAGCCGCGCAGTGAAAATATCAACCGAAGCATGGCCAGCGGTGATCTGACACAGCGGCAGGAACGCAAAGATGGAAAAGGCAATTCCCGCCTCGACCAGCTCGAAATCCCCAAGAACCGGGCCAACCCCGGTCGCCAAAAGCGTTTCGGCAATCCCCGGCATCACGCCTTCGATGAAATCGGAATGCAGGATCGTGTTGATCCCCCGTCCCAACACCGAAACACAAGTCAGGACCACCAACGCCGACAGAACAATGCCGCCCAAGATCGCCATGAACCGTGCCAAAAACAGCATCAATCGATGTAGCTGCACACCCGTTCCTCCGCTTGCACCACTCAGCTTTCAAGGCTCACACGGTGCATTTCGATAAAAGACAGGCCGCGCATCCCTGCGCGGCCTGCTCTGTGGCACTTACATGCCGTTTTTCTTGATCAGCTCTTTGGCTTGTTCAACCAGCGCCTTGCCGTCAAACCCGCGACCATCCATCTCGGCGGCCCAGTCGGCTTCAACCCCGGCGGCGGCGTCACGCCACTCCTTTACCTGCTCCGGCGTCAGCGTGATGATGTTGTTGCCCGCGTCCACGGCCGCCTTGCGCGACGGCGCATCGGCACCCTCCATCAGCTTGCCAAACCATGCCGAGGTGTCCGCGCCCGAATTGGCATCAATCGCCGCTTTCAGGTCATCGGGAAGGCTTTCGTATTTCTGCTTGTTCATGGCGAACATGAACGCCGTCGTATAAAGCGACGCATCGCCGAATTCGGTGTGGTTCTTGACCAGCTCCGGCACTTTCAACGCCCCGGTTACTTCCCACGGGATAACGGTCGCGTCGATCACACCCTTGGACAGCGCCTCGGGCACGGCGGGAACCGGCATACCAACCGGCGTTGCGCCCATCGCGCCAAACATCTTGGTGATCACGCGGGTTGGCGCGCGAAGCTTCACACCGTTCAGATCCTTGGTCGATGTGATCGGCTCTTTCGAGTGGATCAGACCCGGACCATGCACGTGGACCGCGATGATCTTGTAGTCTTTGAAATCGGTGTCCAGCATGTTGGCTTCGGCATATTGCCAAAACGCGCGGCTTGTGGCTTCGGCGTCCGACATCATAAACGGCAGTTCAAAGACTTCAGCCTGCGGGAAACGTCCCGGCGTATACCCCAGAACGGTCCAGACGATATCGGCCACGCCGTCTTTCGCCTGATCGGCAAGCTCGGGCGGCTTGCCACCCAGCTGCATCGACGGGAAGTGTTGGATGCTGATCTTGCCACCCGAGGCTTCCTCGACCTTCTTGGCCCAAGGCTCAAGCACCAGCTTGGGCACATTGGCCTGCGCCGGCAAGAACTGGTGCATCTTCAGGGTCACGTCCTGCGCCAGCGCCGCGCCCGCGCTCAGCGCAAGCCCCAGAGCAGACCCGGCCGCAAGGCGAAGGAATGTACGTTTCGTGGTCATTTTTGACATCTCCCTATTGTCAATTATCACTCGGTTGTTCGTCGCGTTTCTTGTCTTTCGGCCCGGCCTCAAACCGACCGGCCCTCCGGGGCCGGAGCAGCTTGGCGCCTAGGCCTCGAAATCCGGCTGGTTTTTCGGATGCGCCCGTTCGAACTCCTCCAAAGCGGCGCAGCGTTGGTAAATCTCACTCACATGCGGCAGGTCGCTGATGTCGACATTGAACCGCTCTGCCGAAAAAACTTGCGGCACCAGACAAATATCGGCCAGCCCCGGCGCGTCACCATAACAGAACGCTGTGGCCTTGTCGCGTTGCTGCAAAAGCCCTTCACAGGCCTTCAGCCCGTCTTTCAGCCACCGGTTGAGCCATGCGGATTTTGCCCCCTCATCCACGCCCAACTCACCGGTAAGGTATTGCAGCACGCGCAGGTTCTGAAGCGGGTGAATCTCGCAGGCGATGACTTGCGCAAACCCGCGCTCTTGCGCCCTCAGCAATGGATCATCCGACAACAGCGGCGGCTCTGGATAGGTCTCGTTCAGCCACTCCATAATCGCCAGCGACTGGATCAACTGCACGCCGCCCTCTGTCACCAATGTCGGGACAAGCTTTTGCGGGTTTAGCGCCTCATACTCTGCGGCCTTTTGGGCGCCGGATTTGAGGTGAACAGGCACAAAATCATAGTCCACCCCTTTGAGGTTGAATGCGATCCGGCAGCGATAGGCCGACGACGAGCGGAAATACCCGTGGAACTGCATCACGCGCGCGCCCTCGCTCTTGTTTGTGTCTTCATGGCCCGCATAGGGCTCCTCCCCTTTATCCGTATTGTTTTTGACGAATCGTCACGCCAAACAACTGGATACACTTGCAACCGTCAAACCGTTTACCTGCCAATGGTCCAACCGTTGCGCCCCTCCTGCGTCACACCGCCCTTGGCCAAGCTAAAGAACAGCCTAATGATCCGCTCAAACTCGAAAAGTTGCAAAACACGCAGGTTTACCGAACCCTCCGTAGAACCGCACAGATCACAACCGCCTCCCCCGATCAACACAACTATAGCCAAAAGCAATACATCGGTCAGCTTATGAAATACCAGTCAACCGACCGGTCGGTCAAGTTTATTTCGACCCGCATCCATCCCCTGAACAACAAACCGCGCCAAACAAAGCGTTGTTCGCCCCCTTTATCCGGCCCCTCATCTGCTACGCAGCACACCGCGGCCCACCTCAAGCCGCGAAAACCACCCCCGCGCCAGCCGCGATGATGAAACCCCCGACAACCTGTCCATCACGCCCATTTGTCACGCCTTCTTCTGCGATACCCCCAAAACGAAAATGGCCCCTGACACAGAGCATGTCAGGGGCCATCTGCAATATCGTCTGAGGCTCAGATCAACAGGCGTCCACCGACCGCCGCGCCATGACGCCAACCAGATGGGCGCGATACTCCGCCGAGCCGTGCAGGTCGCTCATCATGCCATCTGCCGACGGCGTCATCCCGTCCAGCGCCGAGGCCGCGAAATTGGCCGACAGCGCCGCCTCCGCTTCGGCCCAACGGAACACGCCATCGTCGCCCGCTCCGGTCACCGCCACGCGCACACCGTCCGCGGTTTTGGCCACACAGACCCCAACCAACGCGAAACGCGACGCCGGCTGCTCAAACTTCTGATAGCTCGCGGCCTCTGGCTGCTCCACCTTCACGGCGGTGATGATCTCACCCTCGTTCAACGCGGTGCCAAACATACCGTCAAAGTAATCATCCGCCGCGATCTCGCGCGCGTTGGTCACAATCGTGGCATTCATCGCCAATGCCGCCGCCGGATAACAGGCCGCCGGGTCATTGTTGGCAAGGCTCCCGCCAATCGTCCCACGGTTGCGCACGGCCGGATCACCGATATTTCCCGCCAGCGCCGACAACGCCGGAATACTGCCATCTGCGGCCACCTCGGCATGGGTGGTCGCCCCGCCAATCACCAACGTGCGCCCGTTCAGCGAAATCCCCTTCATCTCGGGAATACCGCCCAAACTAACGAGCGTCGACGGGCTGGCCAAACGCTGTTTCAACGTCGGGATAAGCGTCTGCCCACCCCCCAACGCCTGTGCGTCCTCCGCGCCCAAGGCCGCCACCGCATCAGCCACCGTTCCGGGGCGTTCAAATTCAAATTCATACATTCTCTTCTCCTTGCAAAGGGTTGGCACTCACTCCGCGCCGCCCCTTCATCTGACTGGAAATATCCCGGGGGGTGTGGGGGGCTGGCCCCCCACCTTTACTGGGGTGTGGTTGCACCAGAGGTGCGCAAGAGCCGTCGCTGGCCCCCCACTTGCCCCTTCCCCATTCATCCCTGCATGGCCGCCCAGACACGCGACGGTGATGCCGGCATATCGATATGGTCAACCTTGTGACCACCCGATTGCATCGCATCGACCACCGCATTGATCACCGCAGGCGGCGATCCGATCGCGCCGGCCTCACCACAGCCTTTCACGCCCAACGGGTTGTGCGTGCAAGGCGTCTGGCTGGAATGATCGACCGTATAGAACGGCACATCATCGGCCCTCGGCATGGCGTAATCCATGTAAGACGCGCTCAAAAGCTGCCCGTCCTCGTCATAGACAGTGTTCTCGAGCAACGCTTGCCCGATCCCCTGCCCAATGCCGCCATGCACCTGCCCGTCAACGATCATCGGGTTGATGATATTGCCGAAATCATCCGCCGCCGCGAACCGCTCGATGGTGACTTTCCCCGTCTCCGGGTCAAGCTCCACCTCACAGGCATAGGCCCCGGCCGGATAGGTAAAGTTCGCCGGGTCGTAAAACGCGGTCTCCTCCAGCCCCGGCTCGATGTCTTCCAGCGGATAGTTATGCGGCACATACGCCGTCAGGGTCACATCGCCCCAGGCCACCGACTTGTCGGTGCCCGCAACGGTGAATTGCCCGTCCTTAAGCTCGATATCATCGGCGCTCGCTTCCATCAGATGCGCGGCGATCTTCTTGGCCTTGGCGATCACCTTCTCGGTGGCCTTGACCATCGCCGAGCCGCAAACAGCCAACGAACGCGAGCCATAGGTGCCCATCCCGAACGGGATTTTCGACGTGTCGCCATGCACGATCTCGACCTGGCTCTCGTCGATCCCGATCATCTCGGCCACCACTTGCGGAAAGGCGGTCTCGTGCCCCTGCCCGTGGCTGTGCGCCCCGACCATCACGCTGATCGAACCGGTCGCGTTCACCCGCACCGTCGCCGCATCATAAAGCCCGGCGCGCGCGCCCAGCATCCCGACGATGTTCGACGGCGCAATGCCACAGGCCTCGATATAGCAATTCACACCCAATCCGCGCAGCTTGCCGTTCTTCTCGCTCTCGGCGCGCCGCGCCGCAAAACCGGCAAAATCGGCAGCAGCTTCCAGCTTGTCCATCGTGCCGTTGTAATCCCCGGTGTCATACGTCAGCGCCACAGGCGTGTCATAGGGGAACTCGGTGATGAAGTTCTGCCGTCTAAGCGCAATCGGGTCGGCCCCCAACTCGCGCGCGGCCTTGTCAATGACGCGCTCGATTTGATAGGTCGCCTCGGGCCGTCCGGCTCCGCGATAGGCATCCACCGGCACGGTATTGGTAAACGCCGCCTTCACGTTCACCTGAATGACCGGCGTCTTGTAATTGCCCGCCATCAAGGTCCCGTGCAGCCATGTCGGCACTGACGAGCTGAACGTGCTCAGATACGCGCCCATATTCGCCATCGTATTGGTGCGCAGCGCGGTAAAGTTGTTGTCCTTGTCCAGCGCCAGCTCGATCTTGGTCACATGATCGCGGCCATGCGCGTCTGACATGAACGCTTCCGAGCGGGTCGAGGTCCACTTGACCGGACGGTTGCACGCCTTGGCGGCAAAGGTGCAAAACGCTTCTTCCGCATAGTGGAAGATCTTGGTGCCAAAGCCACCGCCCACATCGGGCGCAACCACACGCACCTTATGCTCGGGCAGGCCCAGCACAAAGGCACACATCAAAAGCCGGATCACATGCGGGTTCTGGCTGGTGGTATAAAGCGTGTAATCGCCGGTGCCGCGCTCGTATTGCGCCGCCGCCACGCGGGGCTCCATCGGATTGGCCACCAACCGCTGGTTCTTGAGGTTCAGCGTGGTGACATGTGCCGCCTCGGCGAAGGCCTTGTCCACAGCGGCGTCATCCGTCTCGCCCAGAACCCAGTCATAACATAGGTTCGAACTCAGATCGTCATGCACCTTGGCCGCGCCATCGCTCAACGCAGCGGCCATATCGACCAACGCAGGCAGCTCTTCGATATCAAGCTCGATCGCCTCGGCCGCGTCGCGCGCCTGTTCCACACTGTCGGCCACAACGGCGGCAATCGGGTCGCCCACATGGCGCACCTTGCCTTGTGCCAAAATCGGGTGCGGCGGTTCCTGCATCGGCTCGCCGTGACGGTCCGTCACCTGCCAACCACAGGGCAATCCGCCGACGCCCTCGAAATCCTTACCGGTGAAAATCTTCACAACGCCCGGCATCGCCTCGGCTGCGCTGGTGTCGACCGACTTGAGCACGCCATGCGCCACATCCGAGCGCAGGAAATGCACATAGGCCTGTCCGTGAATATTGATGTCATCTGTGTAATTGCCGGAGCCGGTCAAAAACCGGACGTCCTCGCGCCGCTTGGTGCTGGCGCCAATGCCTTGATCTTTCGGCATGATACTTCCTCCTCTGGGTGTGCCGGGATCAATCCCGGCCTACGCGTTACGCCGTAGGGCGGGGTTCTCCCCGCCATCCGCCTGAAATTGGGTCGTCTGCAAAATCTGCTAAAGTTACTCCGCCGCGATGGCTCCCACGTCCTGACCGGACGCCGCCATCACCGCCTTGACGATGTTATGATAGCCGGTGCAGCGGCAGATATTGCCGCTCAGATACTTGCGCACCTCGGCCTCGCTCGGCTTGGGGTTTTCTTTAAGCAGCGCGACCGCCGACATCACCATGCCCGGCGTGCAGAACCCGCATTGCAACCCGTGATGCTCCTGAAACGCCGCCTGAACGGTGCTCAGCGTGCCATCTTCCGCCGCTTGGCCTTCGATGGTCGCCACCTCGGCGCCCTCGGCTTCCAAAGCCAGCATATTACAGCTTTTCACCGCCTCGCCATTCACATGCACCACGCAGGCACCGCATTGCGCGGTGTCACAGCCGACATGCGTGCCAGTCTGGCCAAGGCTCTCCCTAAGAAACGTGCTCAGCAATGTGCGCCCTTCAACCTCGGCAGACGCAGGTTTGCCATTCACGGTCATATTCACCGTTGTCATGAATTTCCTCCCATTGGACTTCGGTTTCTTTTCTCCCTGTGGTCGAGTTAAGCACGGGTTCGCCCGGTTGAGAAGGCACAATCACGAGATTGCGGCTCCCGCCACCGCCGCCGCCGCTGCTCGCGTCGCCGCCGCGACATAATTTATTGACCCGCGCGACCCAGTTGCTAAACTTTTCGGATCCGCTTGTTTCCCCCTGAAAAAGGCCCCCTGCCTATGTTTGGTAAACCGTTGCCGCTTGTTGCGGCCCTCTTCGCACTCCTGTGCCTCTGCCTGCCCGCCTCCGCCGATCCCCGGCTGGTCTGGAGCATCGAACGCGACTATCACGACGCGGTTCAGGACGTCGCCCTCGACGTGGCAAACGGGCGCGCGATTCTCTTGCTGTCGGGGTATAAGACCCCCCTGCTCCAGATCGTCGCGCTTGACAGCGGTGCCGTGATCCAGAGCCTCGAGCGTCCCGCCTCCGATGCCTTCCCCGGCGATCTCTCCGGCAGCACGCTCGCCCTCACCGACGATCACATCGTCGCATCCGGGCGCGTCGACGGCCGCCCGCACCGCTATGAAATCGCGGTGTTCGACCGGAAAACGCTGGCCTATCTCCACTCCATCGCCCTGCCGCGCGCGCTTGACGGTTACGAGGCCACCGCCGCACGCGCCGAGGTGCAGGCTGCGGGCCGCTACGCCCTGCAAAGCTATTGGGAAATCGACAGCTTCGGCAATCCGATCTATGGCCAGTTCGATCTGGTGACCGGCAGCTTCGTGCGCGCCATCCGCTTTGGTGATGTGAACCCCGATCACGATCCCGGCTCGTTCGGGGCAGAAAGCCCCAACAGCTTCACAGGCCCGGTCACATTTGACGGCACCACCGCCTATTTCCTGCAATATGACAAGGAACACGGCGGCACGATCTTCGCCTATGACCTTGCCCGCGGCGCGGCACTGCCCAAGCTGACACCGCCCGACACGGACGGGCGCATCGCCATCCCCGCCGTGACCACGCCCGAGTCGATCTTCTACAACGTGATCGAAACCTTTCACGCCGGGCTGACGCCCGATCTCATCACCGTGTCATCCGTCTGGCGGGTCAACCGCGCCAGCGGCGCGATCACCATGCGCTACGAAGACCCCTTTGATCCGGGCGATCAGGCCGCACACGCCTTCACCCGCGCGCATCTCGATCCGAAACGCACGGCCTATACCGGCACCGGATTTCCATCCGACACCGCCCTTTCCGAAGGCCGCCTTGTCGCCGGTGCGCCCAACGCCCCTGTCAACGGGATCGAGGCCGGAGCCTATTTCGTCTTCGACGCCGCCACCGGAGCGCTCCTGCATCAGATCACCGCACCCTACCCGCGCGAAAACGGATTGTTCGGCCATTGGCTCTCGCTTGACGGACCATACCTTCTGGTACAGAGCGAAAAGAACCGCGATGTCGGTCAGGTGTTGCTCTACCGGCTCGACTGACGACAGATCAGCTTGAAAAGACCCGCTTGAACCAGCCCTTTTTCTTGCCGTCATCGGCGTCGCTCTCGGCCAGCTCATCGGCCTCGGCCTCATCTGCCGGGCCTTCGACGGCCTCCTGAAAGCGGGTGAAAAACTGATCCGCCATCTTCTTGGCAAAGCTGTCAATGATCCGGCTGCCCAGCTGCGCCAGCTTGCCACCGACCTTGGCGTCAACCACGTAAATCAACGCGGTGCCCCCGCCTTCGCCGTCTTCAAGCCGCACATCCGCGCCGCCCTTGGCAAAGCCCGCAGCCCCGCCCTTGCCCTCTCCGGTCAGGGTCAGGCTCTCGCCCTCCACCATATCCGACAGGGTCACGGTGCCCTTAAAGGTGGCCTTCACGGGGCCAACCTTCTGCACCACGGTGGCCTCGAACCCCTCCTCGGGGCTGCCGGTCAATTCCTGACAGCCGGGCACGCATTCCTTCAATACATCGGGTGATAGCAATGCCGCCCAGACGGTGGCACGGTCGGCATCAATCTGCCGCGTCGCTTCAAGTTTCATAGGTCCTCCCCGGACGATAAGGTGAACGCCCCTCTCCCCAGAGGGCCACAGAAGGCTACGGGACAGGCCCGCGATTCCAAGACTAATCCATGATTGGGCGCGGGTCTATGGCCGGACAGCGCTCAAGCGGCAAACAGCCCCGCTCACACCGGCTCATGCACCCCGTTCAACGCCATCTCGCGCTGCTCCACACTCTCATGCAGCCGCTCTGAACGGTCCGCCCCCACAACCCTGCGCCTGCGCACCCAGAACAGCTTGCCCCAGCTCATCCATGTGCCCACCGACGGCGCCCCCGGATCGGTCGGGAACCGCGCCCGCCACCCCTCGGGCAAGGGCAGGCCGCAGCCCTCGGCCTTCTCCAGCATCCAGACCAGCGGGATGTTGGACAGGGGCCGCGCCGCATCGAACCCGCCCAGCTGTCCGCCGACATCGCCATGCGCGCCGGGAAACCACACCTGTTCCACCCGCGCCTCGCCCCCCTCGGGCGTGGTCCACATCTCGGGCGCAAAGGCCTCGCGCGTCTCATGCAGCGCCAGCGCGTGATAGCCATGCCTGACAGACGGCCCCAGCGAATGATCATGAAACTGATGCGCCGGTTGCGACCATCGCCAGACCACAGGCCAGCGCAGCCCAAGCGCCTTGACGGTGTCCCACACGCCAACCATGTCAATCGCAACCGCTTCATGACAATGCGCCGCGCGAAAGGCCTCCGCCGCCGCGCTTCCCGGCGTCACCTGATAGTGGCGATAGGCGATCTGCACATTGCGCTCGGTCGCGCTCGCATGATGCAACAATCCGATCTGATCTATCGCCCCGGCGAGCGAGCGCACCGCAAACGCACCCCGCGAATAGCCCATCAGGAAAATCTTGTCGCCCGTGCGATACCGCGACGCAAGATAGCTATAGGCCCGCCGGATCTGGGCGTTGATCCCGCGCCCCAGCATCACGTCGCGCGCCGAGCGCCAATCCTGCCACTGCACACCCGCCTCGTAAAACACCGACACCGGCGCGCCGACCTGACTCAGCAACCGGTAGACCAACCCGGCGTTGCTCTCATTGCCCGGCAAAAGAGATGACATCGTGCCATCAAGGATAATCACATGAATGATCGGCCCGCGCCCACGTGCAAGCGCCGGCTTGCCGCCGCGCTGCCATGGCCTCAGCCAGTCAAATACCGATTTACCCCAACGCTTCAGCATCCTGTATCATCTTCCAAACCCGCTCCGGCGTGAAGGGCATATCGGCGCGCCGCACCCCCATATCCCAAAGCGCATCGCCGACCGCATTGGCCACCGCCGCCATCGCGCCCACGGTTCCGGCCTCGCCACAGCCCTTCATCCCCATCGGGTTGGCCGTCGATGGCACCGGCACCGTGTCAAAACCGATCATCGGCAAATCCTGCGCCCGCGGCACCGCATAGTCCATGAAACTTGCCGTGAGCAACTGCCCGTCTTCGTCATGCACGACACGCTCCATCAACGCCTGCCCGGCGCCTTGCGCGACCCCGCCATGCACCTGCCCTTGGGCCAGCAACGGGTTGATCAGGTTGCCAAAATCATCGGCCACATTATAGCGCACCAGCTCAACCAGCCCGGTCTCTGGATCAACCTCGACCTCGGCAAAATGGGCCCCGTTGGGAAAGCTCCGCCCCGGCAGGGTGGCGCGTTGCTCATGGGTCAGCAAATCCTCGCGTCCCTCGGCGCGTGCCATCTCCGCAACCTCCATCACCGTCGGGGTCATATTCGACCCCGGCGCACGAAATGTCTCGTCGTCAAAGCTCACGGCGCTGTCCTCAACCCCCATCTTGTCGGCGACAAAGGGGGTAAAGGCGGCGATCATCGCATCGCGCGTGGCCAGCGTGGCATGTGATTGGGTGGTGACCGAGCGCGAACCGCCCGTGCCACCACCCTGTGCAATCAGGTCACTATCACCCTGAACCACTTCAATCTTTTCGGCCGCTATCCCCGTCTGATCGGACAGGAACTGCGCATGAACCGTTTCATGCCCCTGCCCGTTCGATTGGGCCCCGACGAAAAGCGATACGCTACCGTTCTCGTTAAACACTACCTTCGCACCCTCGGAAGGATCGCCCAAAATACTTTCAATATAGTAACAAAGCCCAAGTCCGCGTTTTTTACCCCGCGCCTCGCTGTCTTCGCGCCGCTTGGCAAAGCCGGCCACATCGCCCAGCTCCTCGGCCCGGCGAAGCACGCGGGCAAACTCGCCCACGTCAATCACCTCCCCGGTGAGGCTGTTATAGGGAAAAGCCTCCGGTGCGATGAAATTGCGCCGGCGCAACTCTTCGCCGCTCACGCCCAACTCGCGTGCGGCCCGGTCCATCAACCGCTCGATCAGGTATATCGCCTCGGGCCGCCCCGCCCCGCGATAGGCGTCCACCGGCACGGTGTTGGTGTAATAGCCCTCGGCCTGCAACCACGCCGCGCCCATGTCGTAAACCCCGGTCAAAACCCGGCTGAACAACCGTGTCTGGATCAAATGCGAAAACTGGCTGTTATAGGCGCCAAGGTTACAGCGCGTGTTGACGCGATAGCCGGTGATCTTCAGATCCGCATCAAACGCCAACGCGGCGCTATGCTCCAAATCGCGCCCGTTTGCATCCGACAACATCGCCTCGCTGCGCGTGCTCATCCAGCGCACGGGCCGGTTCAGCATCCGCGCCGCCTGCGCCACAAGGAACTGCTCGGGATGGGGCTGGGCCTTCATGCCGAACCCGCCGCCGGTGTCCGGGTTGGTCACGCGAATATCTTCCGCCGCCATCCCCAAGGTCTTGGCCAAAGCCGCCTTCGGCCCCCAAACCCCCTGTGCATTGACGGCAAGGTGAAGCCGCCCGTCCTCTATCTCGGCGTAACAGCCACGCGGCTCCATCGACGCGACGATGACGCGGTTGTCCTCAACCTCCATCTCGACCACATGCGCCGCCGCCGCGAACGCCGCCTCGACGGCGGCCTCGTCGCCGATGCCATAGTCAAACGCCCGGTTACCCGGCACATCCTCATGCAGGTCCACACCCCCGGCCCGCGGCTGATGTTTACCGGCAATTCCTCGATCTCGGCCCAGATCGCCTCGGCGGCATCACGCGCCTGCGCTTCGGTCTCGGCCACGATCATGGCAATGATCTCACCAACATGGCGCACCCGGCCCTCGGCCATCAACGGGCGGCGCGGCATCGCCGATTTGCTGCCGTCGCGGTTCTCGATCCCCACGGCCTGCATCCCGCGCGTCACACCCGCCTCGGCCAATCCCGCCGCGTCCAGCACAAGGTGAACCCCCGCCACCTCCCGCGCCGCGTCCAGATCAAGCGGACCTAAGCTGCCATGCGCCACATCCGAGCGCAGGAAATGCACGACCAACGCGCCCTCTGGCGCAATATCGTCGACATAGCGCCCCTGCCCTGTCAGGAACCGCTGATCCTCAACCCGCCGCACCGATTGCGACTTGCCAAATTTTTCCATTGCGCGCGCCTGCCTCTTTCATGTCACCCATTGCGAATGAGCACGTTAACGCGCCCACCCGGCAGGGCAATCCCGACGCCGCCTCTTTCTTGGAGAAAATGTTCAAATTCGCAACGTCACGACGCGCGCAAGGCTCACGCCTCCGGCGATGACCCCACCGCCAGCGTTACAACCTCGCCCGGCCCGTAACCGTTGAACGCCGTCGCAATCGCCAGCGAATACGCCCCCATGCCGCGGAACAACACATAGTCCCCTTCCTTGAGGTCTTGCGGAAGGCAAACCGGCCCCGGCAAACAATCCAGACTGTCACAGGTCGGCCCGAACACCACCCGTTCCTGCGCCGTGCCCGCGCGGCTGTGGCCCTCGGGCGAGATCACCTCAACCCGGTCCGTGGGCGCAATATCGCGCAGCTCTGACAACGCGCCGTATATCCCGTCGTTCAGATACACCGCCCCGTCAGCCCGCAGCGACTTCACCCGCGTCGCAAGGGTAAAACACTCCGCCACCATCGCCCGCCCCGGCTCACAGACCAGCTTGGGCGCGCCCGCACCAAACGCCGCGCGGGTTTCTGTGGCGATCCGCTCGAATATGGCCTCCAGATCGGGCGCACAGCCCGCCCGATGTGCCGCAAATCCGCCCCCCACATTCAGCCGCCCCAACCGCACATCTGCGGTTTTGGCGATGGCCGCACATTCACGGATATACGCGGCCCAGGCCTCCGGCTCGGCGCATTGCGTGCCGGGATGAAACGTCATCGCCGGGGCAAATCCGCGCTGCGCCGCGCGTCTCAGCAACGCCACCGCCTCCTCAGGCCCACAGCCGAATTTCGCCCCGAAATCATAGGCCGACCCCGCCACCGGCAACGCCAGCCGAACCGCCACCTCCTCACCGGGGAAGCGTGGCTGACCCAATTTGTCCAACTCACCCACAGTGTCGACCGACCACGAGACCACGCCTGCTGCAATGCCCGCCGCCACCTCCCGCGCCGAGCGCACAGGGTTGTTATAGTGCAAGACCGCCCCCGGCGCCGCCGCGCGCACCAACTCCATTTCCCTTGGACTGGCCACATCAAACGCCGCAATCCCCGCCGCGCTCAGGTTCTCCAAAACCATCGCCCCGGCGTTGGCCTTGACCGCATAGGTCACCAGCCCGTCAAACCCCGCCTGAAACCGCCACGCCGTGGCCTGCAACACGGCAGGGTCGAAATACATCACCCCGTGGTCGGGCTGATGACGGCGCAAATGCGGGCGCGGATCGGTGAAACTCGGGTGGGAATACATGCTCTGCCTCGTGGTTTTGATTTCCTTTCAGCTTTGACCAAGATCATGTCGATTCCTCGCGTCACTTCTGCTATTTTGCCGGAAACTTACGTCATAACGCCGAGACTCTCATGCAAAACGACGAGATCGACACGGCCCTCCTGTCTCTTCTGGCCGAAAACGCCCGCGCCCCTGTCGCCACTCTGGCGCGCAAACTCGGGCTCGCACGCACCACGGTTCAAGCCCGGATCGACCGGCTCGAAACCCGCGGGGTGATCGCTGGCTACACCCTGCGCCTCGGCGCGCCCGCCCACCCGCCGATCCGCGCGACGGTGCTGATCTCGATCGAACCACGCAGCCAACCCACCGTGCTCGCGCGCCTGCGTGCGCTGCCAGCTGTCGAACAGGTCCAAACCACGACAGGCCGCTTCGACCTGATCGCCACCCTGACCGCGCCCGACACCGTCACCCTCGACGCCACCCTCGACAGCATCGCCGAGGCGAAAGGCGTGAAAAGTTCGGAAAGCCTGATCCATCTCACCAGCAAGATAGATCGCCGCGTTTAGAGGGGGGCGCCTGCTGACGGCGTCGGCTGTTTGGAAGGGGTGCACCGCTTGACGACGTCGGCGGTTTTAAAGAGGTTGCGCCGCCTTACGGCGTCGCTGGGGGGGGGGCCTCGCTTCGCTCGGCCCCCTAAAAGCCGCCAATGCGGCGCGACCACCCAATCGCGGCGTGTTTGGGTGGCGTCGGAATTTGGGTATTTTTGCCATTAAAGAGAGGGCAGAAGAATTTCTGCCCCCGCCTCTCACCCAACCGCAAATACCAAATTCCCCGCCAACACCTTGGCCAAAGGTCAAAGCCTAGCGCGGCTCGATCGGCCCGAGATCAAACGCCAACTCGCGTTCGATCGCCGCGGCCACATCCAGACAGACAAGGTCATCCATCCGGTCGCCCACGATCTGCACGCCAAGCGGCACCGGAGCGCGCTCGAGTGTGCGCACGGTGGCGCCGGGCAGGCCCAGCAGGTTGAGGATGTAAAGGAACCGCTGCGCCTTCATGATCTCGGCCAGTGTTTCGGGCTCTTCGATATCCTGATCGGCGCGGAAGGGCGGCTGCCCCGAGACCGGCAGGATCAGCGCATCGACCGTATCAAACATCCGCGCCCATTCGCGCAGGATCTGCATGCGCCGCGCTTGCGCCGTCATGAACCCCTTCATGTCCGGCACACCGAACAGCTCGGCATAGCCGTCGATCACCCCCTGCACCGCATCCGAGCCGATCTCGCGGATCGTGTCGAGCATCATCACCGAGGTCTCGCCGTTCAGCACCTCGCCCCATGTCTGCGCCGCCTCGTTTGCCATTGGCGGCATGATCTCGACCACCTCAAGCCCGGCTTGTTTTGCCGCGCCCACTGCCGCCTCGACCGCGCGGGCGACATCCGGGTCAACCCCATCGCCAAACGGGTCAACACACCAGCCCACCTTGAGCACCCGCCCCTCGCGCAGACGCCCGCTATCGCTCGCGGCGTTCCACAGCGGATCATGGGCCGAGCGCACCCGCAGCGGATCATAGGCCAGCCGCACATCGCCAACCTCGCGTGCGATCACGCCTTGCACGCTCATCATATTGGTGCTCATCGGCCGCTCGGCCGGGGCCGACGGGTTGAACGCCGGCACCCGCCCCATCGACGGGCGCAGCGTCGCCAAGCCACAGCAATACGCCGGATACCGCAGACTTCCGCCCAGATCATTGCCATGGCCCAGCACGCCCATTCCCGCCGCCAAAGCCGACGATGCCCCGCCCGAGGAGCCACCCGATGTGATCCCGGCATCATAGGGGTTCAATGTGCGCCCATAAATCGGGTTCGACGTGAAGAACCGCAAGCTGAACTCAGGGGTCGAGGTGCGCCCGATCACCACCGCCCCGGCGTCGCGGATATTCTTCACCACCGGCGCATCCTCGGCACAGGGCGTCTCGTTCAATGCGGGCACACCGTTGGAATTTGGCAGGCCCTTGAAATCGACATTGATCTTAATCGTTGTCGGCAGACCCCAGAGCGGCGGCTTGTTTGCCGGCGGGTTGGCGTCCATCGCGTCGGCCTGTGCCATGGCCGCATCATCCAGCGGTTCAACCACGGCGCGCAACCCCGGCTCGCACGCCGCCACCCGGTCAAGATGGGCGCGCGTCACCTCGCGCACGCTGACCTCGCCTTTGGCCAGCGCCCCGGCGGTTTTTGTTGCACTCCAACGGATGATTTCGTCCATGGTCTCTCTCCCTCTCGCATGTCTGTTGCGCAAAACGCTACTACCGGGCGCGTAGGAAGGGAATGCGCATTCTGCGCCCGCCCGCCGCATCCGCCCTCATGCCGACCGCCACCCGATGATCGCAAGCGTCCGCCCAAGGAATACACCCGAAACGCCGCCCTCGATCACCGCAAACCCGACGCGAAAGCCCAAGCCCCCCGCCACATCCGGCGCCACCGCCTGCACTGTGCCAACCACGAAATTGGCCGCGAACACCGTCAGGATCGTCAGCAAGGTCAGCGTCTCACCGCGCAAGTGAACCCGCCCCCTTCGCGCCGCAAAATCCAGCGCGGTTGCACCCGCCATCCAATCACAGCCCCCATGGCATAGCTTGCACAAAACAAAGCCCACAGCGCCGCATCAGGCTTCATCCCGGCCACCGCCCGCACCGCAAAAACCGCCATGAAAGGGATCAGCCAATAGACCCAAACCGGGCTCACCCGACGGCGCATCGACAACAGGCCAACGCCGCTCAATCCCGCTAACAGCGGCCAAACCCAAAGCGGCGTGCCGCTTGCAATCCCGTTCAGTATCTCCATCACGCTGTCTCCCCGTCATAAAACGCGACGAGAAAGAAAAACCCCGCCCCCAAAAGCGCGGCAACGCCATGGCCGATCCAATCCCCAAGCCAGACATTGGCGGCGATCAACCCCGCCACCCCGATAAAGCGGCGCGTCTTGCGACGGGCGCGCAGGTTTGCGCCTTCACCGGCCAGCGCGGTGACCAGCCGGTCGACCTGCTGTTGCAACCCGACAATCGCGTCACCAATCATGCCCGTAGGAGAGGTCATACGAGCGCCCATATGAGAACCTCTATTCGAGCCACCACTTGCGCCTGTATTCGCCCCAGTATGCACCCCAGTATTTGCCCCAGCAATCAGGGCCGCCTTCACGCCAGTGGTCGCGCCCATATCAGTGCCTGTCATGTTTTCCATCGCGTGCCGTCCTTTCATTTCGCATTTGACTTGACGGTTGAGTGCGGCCAAAACCGCCATGAAAACAACGCTGTTTACGTGAACAACAGGCCCGCCTTCGTGAGTGACACCGACCGACACAGCAAACATCGTGAACGCCCCGCGCTTCATCTGCCCGAACAGGCGGCGGGCTTTGCGATCACCGTGGCCTTCCTCACCGTGCTGGGGCCCTTCGGCACGTCCGATCTGCCCGCGCTGATGCGGGCCGCCTATTGGTCGCTCAGCATCGGGCTAGGGTGGGCGCTCATCCTCGGGCTGATCGTGGGGCTGCGGCGCATGCCGTATTTTGCAACCCGCCCGCCCATTCTGCGCCCGCTCACGGCGATCGGCTTGGCGTTCCTGCCCATCGTTGCGATTGCGATACAGGTTGACCGGCTGTTCCACCCCGATGACACCGGCGTGCCGCTGCTCTTGATGCTGCTCAATGTCGGGGCGCTCTTTGTGCTGATCTGCGGCGTGTTGCTGGCGCGTATCCGGCCCCGGCTGGAGCCGCCCGCGCCGCTGCCTGCACGCAATGCGTTCCTTGACCGGTTGCCGCCGACGCTTGGCACCGCGCTCATTTCGCTGACCTCACAGGATCACTATGTCGAGGTGACAACCGCCAAGGGGCGCGAGCTGATCCATATGCGGCTTGCCGATGCGCTTGAAGAATTGGCCGACTATCCGGGGCGACAGATCCACCGCTCGCACTGGATATCCGCGCACGCCTTTACCGGGACCAGCCGCGACAACGGGCGGCTCGTGGCGCATCTGCTCGATGGGCGCACCCTGCCTGTCTCTCGCAGCTTCGCCGCCGATGTGCGCCGCATGGCACCGGTGCGCCCGGTGCATCCGGTGCCGGACATCCCGACCTAGCGGCGTGTCCGCCAAAGGCCAAAGCCTCCGAAAACCGACCCGCAGATCAGCGCCCGCCAAACAGGCCCATGCGCCGGAACAGCCACATCTGAAACACCACACAGATCACCAACAGGCCGCAAACCGCCCAGAAGGCCCAGCCCACCCCCTCGCCCGGAATCCCGCCTACGTTGATCCCCAGTAATCCGGTGATAAGGCCCAGCGGCAGGAACAATGCCGCCACCACCGACAGAACCAGCATCTGACGGTTCATCTGCTCGGCGCGCACATCCATGATCTGATCATGCACCACCTGTGCGCGGTCACGGATCGCATCCAGCTCCTCGGCCAGCCGCGTGACGCGCTCCGACGCCTCGCGCAGGCGCATGAATTCCATCGCCTGCCCGCTCTCCCCGCAGCTTTTCAACCACGCGGCTTCTTCGATCTCTAACGTGGTCAAGGCGTCGCGCTGCGGGAACATGTATCGGCGCAGCACAATCGCCACCCGCCGAACATCCGCCAGATCGCCGCGCTGTGGCGCGCCCATCTCGTCAATCACCTTGTCTTCCAGATCGTCAATCCGCTCGTTCAGCGCCGTTACCACAGGCTCGGCCCGATCCGCCAAGCGCAGCGCGATCCGCGCCACCAACTCGCCGGGGTTCTGCGCCGCTGTCCCGCCAAGGCTCTCGTCGATCACATCGCTCACCGCATAAAGCTTGCGCCGCTGGAGCGAGACCACAAGACGCTCTGACAGATAAAGCCGAAGCGAAACCATGTCCTCAGGCTCTGCGCCGGGACTCAGGTTCACACCGCGCAAGTTCATCAAAATCGACGCGCCATGCACGGTGCAGCGCGGCCGCGTCTCCTCTGCCGTTAACGCCGCAACCGCCAGCGGGTCCAAACCAGAGCCGCGCACCCAGCCGTCAACCTCCTCCGGCTTGCCCGACAGATGCACCCAGATCAGCCCGCCTTCGGGCAAATCGCTTACCCCGCCCGGCACCGCAATCTCTTGCGCCCCGCCCTGCCGATCCAGCCGATATGCCTTGATCTCCGTCATGCTTACCCCTTCCCGACAGCCATGCGGCCGCGCAAAAAAGCCGCTTCCCGCTTTCCCTTTGCGCCCCCATTGGGTAGAGGAACCCGAAACCGGATGACGATCAAGTGGGACGTAGCACAATGGCGATGGACAAGACCTTTAACGCGGCCGAAGCCGAAGGCCGCATCTATACCGCATGGGAAACCTCGGGCGCCTTCCGCGCCGGGGCCAATGCCTCGCGCTCTGAAACCTTCACCATCATGATCCCGCCGCCGAATGTGACCGGTGCCCTGCATGTCGGACATGCCTTTAACAACACCTTGCAGGACATCCTGATCCGCTGGCACCGGATGCGCGGCTATGACACGCTCTGGCAGCCCGGACAGGACCACGCCGGCATCGCCACCCAGCTTCAGGTCGAAAAGCAACTGAAGGCCGCGGGCGAACCCGGCCGCCGCGAGTTGGGCCGCGAAGCGTTTCTCGGCAAGGTCTGGGAATGGAAGGGGCAATACGGCGGCACCATCGTCGAGCAACTCAAACGCCTCGGCTGTTCGTGTGACTGGGACCGCAACGCCTTTACCATGGCCGGCGCTCCCGGTGATCCGCGCACGGGCCACGAAAACTCGCCCAACTTCCACGACGCCGTCATCAAGGTCTTTGTCGAAATGTATGACAAGGGGCTGATCTATCGCGGCAAGCGGCTGGTCAATTGGGACCCGCATTTTGAAACCGCGATTTCCGACCTTGAGGTCGAGAACATCGAGACACCGGGCCACATGTGGCACTTCAAATACCCCCTCGCCGGTGGCGAGACTTATGAGTATCTGGAGAAAGATGAAGAGGGCAATGTGACCCTCCGCGAGACCCGCGATTATATCTCCATTGCCACAACGCGCCCCGAAACCATGCTGGGTGATGGCGCGGTCGCGGTGCATCCGTCTGATGAGCGCTATGCGCCGATCGTGGGCAAGCTCTGCGAAATTCCGGTTGGCCCGAAAGAGCACCGCCGCCAGATCCCGATCATCACCGATGAATATCCCGATCCCACCTTTGGCTCCGGCGCGGTGAAAATCACCGGCGCGCATGACTTCAACGACTATGGCGTTGCCAAACGCGGCGGCATTCCATGCTATCGTTTGATGGACACGCGCGGCCACATGCGGGCCGATGGCGCGCCCTACGCCGAACAAGCGGCCAAAGCGCAAGCCAAAGCGCGCGGCGAAGCTTTTGACGAGGCCGAGATCGACGCGATCAACCTGATCCCCGACGACCTGCGCGGCCTCGACCGGTTCGAGGCGCGTGATCTGGTGGTTGAACAAATCACCCGCGAAGGCCTCGCCGTGATGACAACAGTGACCGAGGAGGTTGACGGCGAAGAGGTCACCAAGACGGTGCCCTACGTTGAGGCCAAGCCGATCATGCAGCCCTTTGGCGACCGCTCCCAAGTGGTCATCGAACCGATGCTCACCGATCAATGGTTTGTCGACGCCGAAAAGGTTGTTGAACCCGCGCTGGATGCTGTCCGCTCCGGGCGCACCAAAATCATCCCCGAGTCGGGCGAGAAAACCTATTACCACTGGCTCGACAATATCGAGCCGTGGTGCATCTCGCGCCAGCTTTGGTGGGGGCATCAGATCCCGGTGTGGTTTGACGCCGATGGAAACGAATATTGCGCCCCGACCGAGGCCGAAGCCCAAGCCAAGGCAGGCGCAGGCGTCGCCCTCACCCGCGACCCCGACGTGCTCGACACGTGGTTCTCCTCCGGCCTCTGGCCGATCGGCACGCTCGGCTGGCCGGAGTGGGACGAGACCACGTCGAAGTATTTCCCGACCGATGTGCTGATCACCGGACAGGACATCCTGTTCTTCTGGGTTGCGCGGATGATGATGATGCAGCTCGCCGTGGTCGATGAGATCCCCTTCCACACCGTCTACCTGCATCAACTGGTGCGCGACGAGAAGGGGCAGAAAATGTCCAAAACGCGGGGCAACGTGATTGACCCGCTGGAGATCGTCGATGACTTCGGCGCCGACGCGTTGCGCTTTACCATGGCGCAAATGGCGGCGATCGGTGGTGTGCTGAAACTCTCGACCGACCGGATCAAGGGTTATCGCAACTTCGGCACCAAGCTCTGGAATGCGTTCAGCTTCGCCAACCATTACGAGATTGCCTCAACCGGCGATCAAACCCCGCCGAAACCGGAACAGACGCTCAACAAATGGATCATCGGTGAGGTCGCCAAAACCCGTGCCGAGGTGGACGCCGCGCTCGAAAGCTATCGCTTCAACGACGCCGCCAATGCGCTCTATTCCTTTACATGGAACACGCTCTGCGACTGGTATCTGGAATTCTCCAAACCGATCCTTCAGGGCGATGATGCCGCCGCCAAATCCGAAACCGAAGCCACCCTCGCTTGGGTGCTTGATCAGGCGCTGATCCTGTTGCACCCGATCATGCCTTTCATCACAGAAGAGCTTTGGGGCCAGACCGCAACCCGCGCCAAAATGCTGATCCACGCCGATTGGCCGAGTTACGGCGACGAGCTGATCGACGAGGGAGCCAGCCATGAAATGAACTGGGTGATCTCGATGATCGAAGCCACCCGCTCCGCGCGTCAGCAAATGCACGTCCCCGCGGGGCTGAAGGTGCCGATGGTGCTGCGCACGCTTGATGACGCGGGCCGCACCGCTTGGGCGAACAACGAGGTGATGATCAAACGTCTCGCCCGGATTGATAGCCTGACCGAGATGGACGAGTTTCCCAAAGGCACGATCACCATCGCGGTTGAGGGCGGTGAATTTGGCCTGCCGCTCGCCGATATTATCGACATCGACGAGGAAAAGGCGCGGCTTGAAAAAACCATTGGCAAACTCGCCAAGGAAATCGGCGGGCTCAAGGGCCGTTTGAACAACCCGAAATTCGCCGAAAACGCCCCCGAAGAGGTGGTCGCAGAAGCACGCGAAAACTTGGCCGCCCGCGAAGAAGAGGACGCGACGCTGAAATCCGCATTGGCCCGATTGCAAGAAGTGGGGTAAATCGTTTTCCTTCGAGGAAAACGACCAAAATTCCTCCAAGGAATTTTTCACCGCACCTCACGACGCCGCGCACCTAAAAAATCCTCGAAGGATTTTTGAGCGAATTCTTCAAAAGAATTCGCCCCACCGCGCGCGGCGTTAACTTAATTTGGCGTAAACATATTCAGGATTCGGATGTCATACGCATTGCAGCCGGATGTCAGCCGGGAGTCACCCCCGCAAAACCGGCTCAATCCACCCGTTAACCTTTAGTCGAACTTCGGCGCGCGCTTGCCCATATTGGCAGCGATCACCTCCATCTGATGTGGTTTCCCCACCAGATCCGCCTGCTCGCGGCTCTCCGCCATCAAAACCGCGTCCTCACCCGCACCGCTCTCGGCAACGGCAATCAGCCGCTTCGCCGCGCGGATCGCACTCGGACTTTTCCCTGCAATTTCAGTCGCTAACCCCTGCGCCACCGCCAGCGGATCCTCGGCCAGCTCGGTCACGAACCCCCACTCCAACCCCTGCTTTGCGCTCACCGGTTTCGCCGTATACGTCATCCGCCGGATCACATCCGAGCGCATCACCTCAGGCATCAAGGCCATGCCGCCCATATCCGGCACCAACCCCCACTTCATCTCCATCACCGCCATCTCGGTCTCCGGATGCGCCACCCGAATGTCCGCCCCCAAAGCGATCTGGAAACCGGCCCCGAACACCACCCCGTGCAGGCTGGCAATCACCGGCACCGGCACCCGCCGCCAGACCATTGCAACCTCTTGATAAAGATTGGAATTCTTCCCCTCCAACCGCGGCATGATCACCGCCTCAGGGTCGTTTCCGGCCAACATGGCAAAGCTCGCAACATCCAGCCCCGCGCAAAACGCCCGCCCCTCACCTGAGAGCACAACCGCCCGCACCTCGCCGTTGTCACAGAGCGCCTCACCGGCCTCCACGATCCCCTCGGCCATGGCCTGATCGACCCCGTTCATTTTGTCGCCACGGCTTAACGTGACATGGGCAACGTGATCGCGAATTTCGGTTGTAACGCGGGCCATGGGCAATCCTCCTCGATGTTCAGGACACAACTTGCCTGCATTACCCGCCCCGAGGAAACCCTGACCTTACGGCACAAGCTTCTCAACCGCCCGCATTGCGCCCAGAGCCTTGTCATAAACCAGCGTTAGAATGCGCCGCCCGCCCCCAGACTTGGCTGCAATCTGTGGCAAGCTGCGCACCGTGCCGGCGGCCAATGCTGCGGCCATGAAACCGCGCCGTGAAAGTTTCGCCATGGATAACCCCTCCAGTTGCGAATAACTCTCATCTAAGCACGAAGCCCTTCGCATTCAACACCTTGCCCGCCCTGCCCTCGTCGGGTTAACTCGCAGCCATGACACAAAACCGCGCCCCCGGCCCCCGCCTCACTCCGCTTGCTCAAAGCCTTCCGGCCACCGTCCCCTTCGTCGGCCCGGAAACGCAGGAACGCCTGCAAGGCAGCACCTTCCGGGCACGTCTCGGCGCAAACGAAAACATTTTCGGCCCCTCCCCCAAGGCGATAGAGGCGCTTCAAAAAGCGGCCTCCGACATCTGGATGTATGGCGACCCCGAAAACCACGACCTGCGCCATGCCTTGGCTGCGCATCACGGGATCGGTGCGGAAAATATCGTTGTAGGCGAAGGGATTGACGGGCTTTTGGGCTATCTCGTGCGGCTCACGGTTGGCCCCGGCGATACCGTCGTTACCTCGGACGGCGCCTATCCGACGTTCAACTTTCACGTTGCCGGTTATGGCGGTGATCTGGTGAAACTCCCTTATTTGGATGATCGCGAAAACCTGCCCGCCCTCATTGCCAAAGCGGGTGAAACCGATGCCAAGCTGATCTATTTCGCCAACCCCGACAACCCGATGGCCAGCTGTCTAACGGCAGCCGAAATCGAAGCCGCTCTGGATGCGATCCCCGATGGCACCCTGCTTGTGCTCGACGAAGCTTATGTCGAATTTGCTCCCGCCGATGCGGTGCCTAACATCGCGATTGATGACCCCCGCGTGATCCGAATGCGCACGTTTTCCAAGGCTTACGGCATGGCTGGCGCGCGGGTGGGCTATGCCATGGGCCACCCTGACACCATTTTGGCCTTCAATAAAATCCGCAACCATTTCGGAATGAACCGCGCCGCACAGGCCGGCGCTCTGGCGGCCCTCAACGATCAGGATTGGCTCGCCCAAACCGTTGAAAACGTCGCCGCCGCCCGCGTTGCCATTACGCGCATCGCTGCGGACAATGGCCTGAGCGCGCTGCCCTCTGCGACCAATTTCGTGGCGATTGATTGCGGTGCCGATGCCGGTTTTGCCAAAGCGGTGCTTGACGGTCTTGTCGCGCGTGGGTTTTTCGTGCGCATGCCCTTTGCGGCCCCCGGCAACCGCTGTATCCGCCTCTCATGCGGTCGCCCCCAAGACCTCGCGCTGTTCGAAACCCTGCTGCCAGAGGCTCTTGTGGCCGCGCGCAACGCCGGATAATCGCGCGGCGTTTACCAATTATTGGTGTTTCCTTTGCTATTTTCCATTGGCGAAAGGAATCACACATGCGCACCCCGGCTCACGGTTCAACCTCACTTTACGCCAATGCCGCCTGGATTATCGGGGCAATAAACCTGTTCTGGTCGCTTCTGCTGATCTACACCAGTTTCGGTATGCACGTGGTGTTGGTCCTCGCGGTTGCCTTCAACTTTGCGATCACGCGATTGGCCCGGCACCAAGCCGCAAGTCGATTTCACGCCACAGACGACCTGAATTTAACGCTTCATAAAGAAAATAAGCGGCTGAATTAACCAACCGCTAACGTTTCACGGCGCAGTCAGCCTTCGGCCAACACCTGCGCCGCCGCCGTCAAGGCCCCTGCGCTATGGGGAATCTTCTCGGCAATGAACGCCGCTTCGACCCCGCCCAAAAGGCCAAGGATCATCTGCGCATTCACATGCCCCATATGCCCCAACCGAAAGAACCCCGCGCCGGATGGGTCGCCCTCTTCCGACATGCCCAGCCCGATCCCAAGCGTCAGCCCGGCGTGCGTCTCAACCCAGCGACGCAATCTCGGACCATGTGGCATCCCGATCCTCAGCGCCGTCACCGCCCGCGCCCGATGCGCCCGCTCTGCTATGTTCAGGGTCAGCGGACCACCCTCGCCCCAAGCCTCACAGGCGGACCAAACCGCGCTGGCAAGCCGCTCGTGCCGCGCCCAGATGTTTTCAATCCCTTCGGCGCGGATCATGTCCAACGCCGCCCGCAATCCAAACAGATGATGCGTCGGGGCCGTTCCGCCAAAATGCTGGTAAAACACCTCAGGATCAAGCCGCGGCTTCCAATCCCAATACCGGCTCACCCGCGCCACATTCTCGCGCGCGGCTTCGGCTTTTTCTCCAACGAAAACAAATCCTAAACCCGGCGGAGTCATCAACCCCTTCTGGCTCGCCGTGACCGCGACATCGACGCCCCATGCGTCCATTTCGAACCGGTCACAGCCCATCGACGCAATGCAATCAGCCATCAAAAGCGCCGGATGCCCCGCCGCGTCCATCGCTCCGCGCAGCGCCTGAATGTCGTTCACCACGCCGCTGGCCGTGTCGACATGGGTGGCCAGAACCGCCTTGATCTCGCCCGCTGTGTCAGCCTTCAACGCCGCTTCGACCGCAGACACGTCAAACGGACCACTCCGCCCGAAATCCAGCAGTTCGATCTCAACACCAAGCCCAACCGCCATTTCCGCCCAACCATGGCCAAACCGCCCCGTCGCGGGCACCAGAACCTTGTCGCCGGGGTTCAAAACATTGGACAGCGCCGCTTCCCACGCGCCATGCCCGTTGGAAATATAGATCGCCACCTTGCCCTTGGTGCCCGCAACATAGGCAAGATCCGGGATCAGAGACGCGGTCATATCCACAAGCGGGCCGGTATAGATATTGGGCGACGCACGATGCATGGCCCGCAAAACCTCATCCGGCATGACAGATGGCCCCGGAATGGCCAGATACTCGCGCCCACCTGCTCCCGACATTTGCGATTCTCCTATCCGCTAATCCGGGCGACCCTACGCCCGCCCACGCCAGCGTCAATCCCACTATGCTTGCCCTCTCGCGCTGGCTTCTCTACATGTGAAAGACCCGCCCGGGACAGTTCCGGGCCAACCACGGCCCTTTGCCCAAGCTGAGTCTGTTCACGCATGACGCAAGTCACATCGTCAAACCCCTCTCCCGACACCGGTGAAACCGCTTCCAACAAAGAGCTGATGGGCTGGCTTTGGAGCGGTTATCTCAAGCGCTACATTGGCATTTTTTCTCTCGCCGTCCTGCTGCTTGCGATCGAAGGCAGCATGCAAGGCGCGCTTGCGCTGATGATGCGCCCGATGTTCGATCAGGTGTTCCTCGCCGGTGATCGAAGCGCTTTGCTTTGGGTCGGGCTGGCCGTGTTCGGTATTTTCGTGATCCGTGCGATTGCCGCAATCGGTCAGAAAACCGCGATGGCCTACTTGTCCCAAAACGTGTCGGCCAATATGCGCACCTCCCTGCTCGACCGGATGATGGTGCAGGACGGTAGCTTTCACCAAACCCATCCGCCCGGCTTCCTGATCCAGCGGGTGCAGACGGACGTGACCCAGATCAATCAGGTCTGGCCCAACATCCTCACCGGCGTGGGCCGTGACGTGATCTCGCTTGTCGTCCTCATCGGTGTTGCCATTTCGGTCGATTGGCGCTGGACCCTCGTGGCCCTGATCGGCGCGCCCCTGCTCGTCGCACCCAGCCAGGTGGTGCAGCGGTTCGTGCGCGCCCGTGCGCGCGAGGCCCGCGACCTTGGCGCCCGCCTTGCCACCCGCCTCGATGAAGTTTTCCACGGCATCATCCCGGTCAAGCTCAACCGGCTTGAGAAATACCAATCCAAGCGCTATCGCGACCTCACCGGCGAGTTGGTCCGTGCCGAGGTCCGCGCCACCGCTGGCATGGCCACCATCCCCGGCCTTGTTGACGTGATGGCCGGTGTCGGCTTTTTCGGCGTGCTCTGGTTTGGCGGCGGGGAAATCATCTCGGGCGAGAAAACAGTGGGGCAATTCATGTCCTTCTTCACTGCCATCGGTTTCGCTTTTGAACCCCTGCGCCGTATGGGCACCATGGCAGGCCTGTGGCAGGTCGCCGCCTCCGGTCTTGAGCGTGTCAAGGCGCTGATGGATAGCGAACCCACTCTTCTTTCACCGAAAAATCCCGTTGCCGCCCCCTCCGGCGTGCCCGGCGTTGCCCTTAATGATGTGTCGCTGTCCTATGGCGACACCCATGTGCTGAACGGCGCCACGCTCGTGGCCGAACCGGGCAAAACCACCGCGCTCGTCGGCCCGTCCGGCGCGGGCAAATCGACCATCTTTAACTTGCTCACCCGCCTGATTGACCCCCAATCCGGTCGCGTTTCGATCGGCGATGTGGCGATCCGCAAGATGGCGCTCGAAGACCTGCGCGATCTGTTTTCCGTGGTCAGCCAAGACGCCGCTTTGTTCGATGAAACCCTGCGCGAGAATATCCTCTTGGGTCGTACTGATGTCAGCGACGAGGCGCTCCAATCCGCGCTTCAGGCCGCCCATGTCACCGACTTCCTTCCCAAGCTGGAAAAGGGGCTCGACAGCCCGGTCGGCCCGCGCGGTTCAAGCCTCTCTGGCGGCCAGAGACAGCGCGTCGCCATCGCCCGCGCGCTCCTGCGTGATACGCCTATCCTGCTCCTCGACGAGGCGACCTCGGCGCTTGATGCCGAATCCGAAGCCGTGGTGCAAAAGGCGCTCGATCAACTGTCCAAGGGGCGCACGACACTTGTCATCGCGCATCGCCTCTCAACCGTGCGCAGCGCCGACAAGATCATCGTCATGGATCGCGGTCAGGTGGTCGATCAAGGCACCCACGATGAGCTGCTCGCCCGTGGCGGCCTTTATGCGCGGTTGCATACGCTGCAATTCCGCACCGATGGCCCTACTGCCGATAGCGTCGCGATAGCCGCTCAGGGGAAGCGCCTGCGAAAAAGCGGAGCTGGAGCCAGAGGTTCCGCCACCCCCGGCGAAGCCAGCCTTCTTGGGCGTATTTTCGGGCGCTGGTTCTCGCAATAGCGGGCAATCGGCGCATCCGGGCGCGCCCAAGCGCCCGCGCCATGGCAACGTCTTCCATCAAAGGGATGTCCTGAAACCCGTCCACAGCGTCATAAAGCGCGCGCGGGATCAAAAGCCCCTGATCGCCAAAGGGCAGCCCAAGCGCCCCAGCCCGCAGATTTGCCCAGCCAGCAACCCATCGCGCCGCGCCCCGCGCCGGTCAAACTCAAGCGCGAACCAGCCGGCCTTGTCACTCTGCTGCTCGATATGGTCGCGCACCGCATCGCTCCAGCCCGGCGCAAGCTGCGTATCGGCGTGTATAAACAACAGCCACCCGCCCTTGGCCGCCTTGGCACCGCGCCGCAACTGCCCCCCACGAGAGGCGGCGCCAGCGACCAATTCCGCACCGGCCGCGTCCGCAATCTCAAGCGTCCGATCCGTTGATCCGCCGTCTGAAATCACCAGATCGCGGATTAGCCCGGTTTGAACGCCTTCCATCAAGGCATGAAGACAGCCGGGCAAGCTTTCTTCAACATTCAATGTAGGGATAACTATGGAAAGGGGCGCGCGCATCACTTCTCTCGTCTGTGGCTCTGTTCATTGGCCTCTCGCCGTCTATATTACACTCTGGCACAGGACGGGAGAGGCTTCATGGCGCGCAAAATCTATCGTATCACCGGCTCGGATCGCGAGAGCTTCCTGCAAGGGCTGGTCACAAACGACGTGTCGCGCCTCAAGGACGGGTTGGTCTATGCTGCCTTACTGACGCCCCAGGGCAAATACCTTGCCGATTTTTTCCTCGCCCCTGCACCTGATGCGATCCTGCTCGACATTGATGCCGACATCGCGCCCGCAACCATGCAACGGCTCACGATGTACAAGCTGCGCGCCGATGTGATGATCGAAGAAACTGCGCTCCATCTCCATCGCGGAACTGACACCCCACCCGACGACGGGTTTGCAGACCCGCGCCACCCCGCCATGGGCTGGCGTGCCTACCGCGAAACCGCCCCAATCGCCACCACAGAGCAACCCGATTGGGAGGCCTTGCGTGTCGCGCATATGATCCCCGCAACCGGGCGCGAACTGACCGCGGACAGCTTCATTCTTGAGGTTGGATTTGAACGGCTCAACGGCGTCGATTTCCGCAAAGGTTGCTATGTCGGTCAAGAGGTGACCGCCCGCATGAAGCACAAGACCGAGCTTCGCAAAGGTCTGGCTCGGCTTCGCCTGTCTGGTCCCGTGACTCCCGAAACACCGCTTACCAACAATGGCAAAGCCGCCGGAACCGTGCATACGGTCGCTGGCGAGCAGGCCCTTGCTTTCTTGCGGTTCGATCGTGCCGGTGAGGGGCTGGAAGCCGATGGAGTCGCCGTCACCCGCGACGACACCCTCTAAGCCTGCACCAACCGCGCCCACGCACCCCATAAAAAAGGAAGCGAGGTCAGCTTGAACCAACCTCGCCCTTCGTGGCGCACCGGAACCGAAGGTAATTGTTATTCTATCTCCCACGAAGTCCAGATGCTGCAATCCGGGGCGTCGACCGTTTTACAAAAATACTCGTTAACATCCCCAAGCACTCGATCGTCGGGATTGCGCATCCGGTAACATCTTATGCCGCACCACGCCGGCCCGGCGTCAGGGGAAAACGGGCGTTAACTTCCCATGTTGATTCCATTGGGCACTAAAAAAGGCCCTGCCAGAGCAGAGCCTTTCTCACTTTTCAATCTTACGTCACGTCACGCGCGTTCGGAATATTCCATGGTTTCGGTGTTGACCACGATGTCTTCATCCTGCCCAACAAACGGCGGCACCATCACTTTGATACCGTTATCAAGGATCGCTGGCTTGAAGCTGTTCGCAGCGGTCTGGCCTTTGACGACCGGCTCGGTTTCCGCGATCTTGCACACCACTTTTTGCGGCAGAGACGCGCTCAGCGCCTCAGCCTCGTGAAACTCGACGACGATGGTCATGCCGTCCTGCAAGAACGGACGCCGCTCACCCAAGATGTCCGCAGGCAGCTCGATCTGCTCATAGGACTCCGAGTCCATGAAAACCAGCATACCATCGTTTTCATAGAGAAATTGCTGGTCTTTCTGTTCCAGCCGCACGCGCTCGACCTTATCCGCGCTTCTGAATCGCTCGTTCAACTTGGAGCCATTGCGCAGGTTTTTCATCTCCACCTGGGCAAACGCTCCCCCCTTGCCGGGCTTCACGTGGTCCACTTTCACGGCCACCCAAAGGCCGTCATTATGCTCCAGAATATTTCCGGGGCGGATCTCGTTTCCATTAATTTTTGGCATTTGGCTAAACCTAGGCAGAAGGTTGATCGGAGTTTGGTCGCACCTATATATTGCGCAAGGGTAGAGGGCAAGAAGACGAGATATCGGGCCCTTTCTTCAAAAGCTATGCAAAATTTGCATGCAAGATATGCACTCCGGGGCTACCCGAATCGTTGGAAAGACGTCATAAGAGGCTTCACGCCGGAAAATACAAGAGCAAAAAAGGACGAAACATGAAAGATTTCGTTGACGGCACGGCCTTCAATAATGAGCAAGGCAACCGTGCACGTAAACTGTTTGCAGCCGTCGTACTGGCTGCGCTCGACGATGCAATCGCCGATGACAAGAAGTATGGCAACGGGCCAGAGCAAATCGCTCGCTGGGCGCGCTCGCGCGATGGGCGCGAAGTGCTGTCCTGCGCCGGGATCGACCCGAATGAGCGCGTTGTTCAGGGCTTGATGGAATTTGTCGGCAAAGGTGTGCGCACCTCGGTCGCGCTGTCGCGCGAAGAGAGCGAGCGCCGCAATGCCGCACAACAGGCCGAAGCGGCCTAACCGGCGAAGACAACAAAACATCTCCAACGGATCACGTTGTGAAACCGGCTCCTTTCTCTCAGGGGCCGGTTTCCATTTGTCCGGCTTGAAGGTCCTTCTTGCCTTCCCCTGCCCGCCCCTGTTTCGTATGCAAGCAAAAGGCATTTTGCGGGGGTGAGCGTGGCTAAGTCCATCATGATTCAGGGCACCGGTTCGAACGTGGGGAAATCCATGCTCGTCGCCGGAATCGCCCGTGCGTTGGTCAATCGTGGGCTGTCTGTCGCCCCCTTCAAACCGCAAAACATGTCGAACAACGCGGCCGTAACGGTCGACGGAGGGGAGATCGGCCGCGCTCAGGCACTTCAGGCCCTCGCTGCCCGCCGCGCGCCAACTGCCGATATGAACCCGGTTTTGCTCAAACCCGAAACCGACATAGGCGCGCAAGTGATCGTTCAAGGCAAACGCCAGACAACTCTCAAGGCCCGCGATTATGCCAAGGCCAAGCCTGAGCTCCTCTTGGCCACGTTGGAAAGCTTCCGGCGGTTAGCCGAAACGGCTGACATTGTGCTGATCGAAGGCGCAGGCAGCCCCGCGGAAACCAACCTTCGCAAGGGCGACATTGCCAATATGGGTTTCGCCGAAGCGGCAAACGTGCCGGTGATCCTTGTTGGTGATATTGATCGCGGTGGTGTCATCGCCCAGATCGTCGGCACCAAAGCCGTGCTTGCTCCCGCTGATGCCGACCGGATCAAAGGCTTTGCGATCAACAAGTTTCGCGGTGATGTGAGCCTGTTTGACGACGGCCTCACCGACATTTCCAATCACACCGGCTGGCCCTCGCTCGGTGTGTTGCCATGGTTCCCTGATGCATGGCGCCTGCCAGCCGAAGACGTTCTCGACCTCCAAAGCGGCCCCGGTTCTGCAACTGGCACCGACACCTTCAAAATCGCCGTGCCGCGCCTCGCCAGAATCGCGAATTTCGACGATCTCGATCCGCTCAGCACCGAACCCGGGCTCAGTGTTGACATCATCGAAGACGGTCGCCCGCTTCCGGTTGACGCCGATCTTGTGCTAATCCCCGGCTCGAAATCCACCATTGCCGACCTCGCCCATTTCCGCGCTCAGGGGTGGGACATCGACCTCGCCGCCCACCTGCGCCGTGGCGGGCATGTTTTGGGTATTTGTGGCGGTTATCAGATGCTTGGCCAAACCATTGCTGACCCCGAAGGGATCGAAGGCGCGCCCGGCTCTGTGCCGGGTCTTGGCCTGTTAGAGATCAACACGGTCATGCGCCCCGAAAAACACCTCAACCTGCGCGACGCCACCTATCTCCCCACCGGCGCTGCGGTGCAGGGGTATGAGATTCACATCGGTGAAACTACCGGCGCTGATTGCGCGCGTACATGGCTCTCTATCGCTGGCACGCCGCACGGGGCTGCCTCAAAAGACGGTAAGGTGATGGGCTGCTATCTTCACGGTCTGTTCTCTGCCGATGCGTTCCGTGCGGATTTCCTGCGCACCATGGGCGGCTCGGCCTCAGCCTCCTACGAGGCTGATACCGATCGCGTCCTTGATGCGCTGGCCGCACATCTGGAAACGCATTTCGACCTTGATTTGTTGCTTGATCTCGCGACCGAGGCCTAACCTCAATCCAGCTCGCGAGCCGCCAGCGCGCGGTGAATCTCACGGCGGACCAGTTTACGCACGTTTCTGGTGATCCGCTCGCCCAAGGAGCCTTGAAGCTCGCGGCGAACGATTTCGGACACCATATCGCGCAGCATTTCCTCGTCGATGACCGTATCTTCAGTGACAAACAGATCGGCGGCGGCGCCTGCGTCATCGCCCTGCTCTGCCTCATTCAACGACGTCCGCTCTTCGCCCGCGGAGGCCGTTTTTGCATCGTCCTGCATCGCGGCTTTGCCCCGTTCCGGGGTCTTTTCCGCATCGGCCAGAGACGTTGCAAAAGACGCCAAATCAATTGCCGGTTCGGGCGTGTTATCCACCAGCACTTCGGCCTCTTCCACATTCAGTGGCGCATCTTGTTCCCACCCCTTGAGGGGCATCGCGCTATCTTCCCAACGCAACGCATCCACTGGCGCACCGGCGTTGTCATCATCGCCAAGCCCGTCGGGATCCCAATTGTCATCGCGTTCGGCCACAGCGGCTTCCAGCCCGGCAATCCGATGCTCCAAAGTGGACAGCTCCCCGCTGTCCCCTTCATTCTCAACATGCGAGAATGACGGCACCGCACCGGCCGCATCACCCTTGTCCTGCGTTCCCGCGGCGGCTTCATCGCTTACCGCGGCTTCAACAGCGTCGTGTACGGCATCTTCAATCGCAAGCTCCAAGGCTGCCTTGTCAACGGCGTCGTCGACCGCTTCCTCCAAAGCTTCATGGGCTGCCTGACCGTCTTCGATCGGCGCGGAACTCTCTTCGCTGGCGCTCGGGGCATCATCACTTGCGTCCTCACCCACACGCAGCGCAGGCGTCAGAACCAACAATTGTGCTTCCTGCCGGGGTTGTGCTTTGGGCGCATCCCCGGCCACACCACCATCCGCCGCATCAGCATTATCGTCAGATACATCCTCCGCCCCTTGCTCCGACGGGCGCTCACCGCGCGCGTTTTCCGAAACAAGTCGACGGATAGAGGACAGAACGTCCTCAATTTCCAAATTGGTCACGGGATCAGTCATTCGATTATACCACTACTCGCCTCGCCCCGATTGTAGCGCGGGGTCAGGATTCTCACAACAGATAGGGCGAAATTTAGTCTTTACCCAGTTTCCGCAGCACTTTGTCCAGCTTTTGACCCTGCTTACTATAGAGCGCCGGGGCAGTCTTAACCAAGTTATAGTATGCTGCAGGGTCATATTTCGGCACGTTAAGCTTCATCCGGTCAGCCGTCAGCCAACCCATTGCCGCAAGCAAAGCATAGGCGGCAGCATGCTCATCAATCGTGGCAGAAATCAGATTCGCCCGCGCGTCCAGCAGCTCCTGTTCGGCATCCAGCACATCCAGCGTCGTGCGCGCGCCCAACGTGGCTTCTTCGCGCACACCGCGGAATGCAATTGTGCTGGCCCGCACTTGACGTTCGCTCGACAAACGGGTCGCGCGCGCCACCTGAAGCTGCGCCCAGGCATTGCCAACGTTCAGCGCCAAAGCGTGGCGGGTCTGGTGCAGCCCTGCCCGCACGGCATCACGTTGCGCCACGGCTTTGCGCGACAAAGCAGCGAGTTGCCCGCCATAATAAACCGGACCGCCGACTGTCACACCGACCGAGCCGCCGTTGGAATAGTTTGGACTGTTGAACCGCTGCGTCAAACCATACTCACCCGTCAGCTTCACGGTCGGCTTCATCGAGCCTCGCGCCGCAAGAATCCCAAGCTCAGCGGCGGTAACCTCGTGTTGAATCTTGATCATTTCCGGATGAAACCGCAGCGCCGCCGCCTTGGCGCTCTCCACCGATTTCGCTGTGGTTGGCACACGCGGTGGCTGACTAAGCCGGCCGGGTTTACGCCCAACTGCGGCGCGGAACTCTTCCACAGCCTGCGCCAGCCCGCCTTGTGCAGCGGCAAGAGCAGCCCGCCCGCCAGCTAGCCGCGCCTCGGCGATCGACACATCGGTGCGGGTCACTTCACCCACTTCAAACCTGTCGCGTGCCGCCCGCAACTCCACCGTAATCACCCGCACGTTGTTTTCACGCAGGCGCACAAATTCATTGTTGCGCAGCACTTCAAGATACGCGATTGCAGCGCGCAACAGGACCTGCTGTTCTGCCGCCAAAAGCGCTTGGCGCGTGGCAAGCACCGTCTCTTTGGCAATGTCGATGCCAAATTTGCTTGTCCCGAAATCCCAAAGCAGCATTTCGGCAGACAGCCCGAGCGACGTGGTCGTTCCGCTGGAACGGGACACATTCAAATAGCCGGGTGTCGTGATGGTGGGGCTAACAAATGTGCCGGACTTTGACCTGCTGTAGACCACGCTGCCTGACCAACTGATAATCGGTTTCAACGCGGCATAGGCCACTGCCACGTCCTCGTCCGCGGCGCGCAACAACGCGCGGTTCTGATCAATCAGTCCGTTGTGCTCATAGGCCGATGCCATCGCATCAGCCAGCGATTCAGCAACCACCTTGACCGGCCCAAGCGTCATCGCCACAGCGATCCCAACGACCGCCAGCCTCGCTTTCAAACCGAACACAGCCATGCCTCTACCTCGTCTTTTGTTGCTTCGCCCGTGAGAGCCTTGCCTGTCATAGTCCTGCCGGTCACTGTGCCGAATTAGTCGTCACTCGGCTCGGCACACCTGCAGTTAAAGTGTGAATGCCGCATGGCGCTCAAAGCCCGGCAAAACCGGAGCGCCCGCATTGAATGCAAAACGCCAGCTCATTTTTCCATCAATCTTGTATCCAATGCGAACGATTCCCAGCGCACCTTGGGCAAAAAGAACCGCCATTCGACCACCATCCTTGAGCTGGTCACTCAAGGCCTCGGGCAAATGCTCAACCGCGCCCTCGACGCAAATCACGTCATAGGGCCCGTGCTCGGCTGCCCCTTCTGCTAGGGCACCCACATGGCTGATCACATTATCCGCACCCTGGTCGGACAAAACGGATTGCGCCTCTCCGGCCCAGGCTTCGTTTTCTTCCAACGCAACAACCGCCGCCGCCATCCGCGCAATAACCGCCGATGAATACCCAAGAACCGACCCCACATCCAAGACCAGCTCGTCACTCTGAATATCGAGCGCGTCCAACATCTTGGCCAAAGTTCGCGCTTCTAAGATGACCCGACCATTTCCAAGGTCGATGTTCTCACCCACATACGCCGCTTCGCGCTTGTCATCCGGCACGAAGGCTTCTCGCGGGATAGCCAACATCGCGTCGATTACAGGGAATTTGGTCACATCGGATGGGCGAACCTGAGTGTCCACCATCATCGTCCGGCGCTCGGAAAAATCTGTCATGCTATCAGGCCTGTCCGGTTGAGCAGAATCTTATCAGCGGTTCTTGCATATATACCTGGGCGCGGCAATGTCTGACGACAAGAGCATCTGCGCTATCCTCGCTGCATTCGACCGATTTTCGGATTAAGCCGCTTCCTTGTGCATCGCTGAGGCGATCGAATGTTCAATAACGCGGTGAAAACCCTCACTTTGCGGGCTGGACAAGCCTCAAGAAACCAGCAATAACGCGGCCCTGATACCACGGACGGCGAGTTGGCGGAGTGGTGACGCAGCGGATTGCAAATCCGTGTACACCGGTTCGATTCCGGTACTCGCCTCCAATAAAATCAATAGCTTAGACAGGAAACAAGGTGACGCCAACGCCTGAATTCCGCTATGTGTAACCACATTGTATCCACACCGGTTACAAATTCTTAGGTTCAATTGGTTGTAGTTAGGTAGCGCTGGCAGCACTCGCTCCAATCCGATCGCACGGTCACGACGGTGCTGATCGCTGCAAAAACCTAAAAATATGGCTCACCATCAGTCTCATCATCAGCCTCAGCTTCATCCAGACCAGTGAGCGCATCACGAATTTCCGCCAGAAGAACAAGTCCTTTATCGAGTGCCAGGAACAGGATGCCCGTCACAATGGCAGAGAAGCCCGTCGCTGACCAAAGTACTTCACTTTCGTTTAACCCCATCCAAACCGCGAGACCTCCTGCAACGATTGCCAACCATCCCATTAAGTTCAAAATAATCACATTGCGCCCTTTCAAGAAAATTCGATTTCTGCCTTTCTCTGAAGCTAAGTTAGTACAGGCTACTGTGCACTCAAGAACAATGAAACTCTTTCTGCGCAGTCGCTTCGGTGTTCAATGGTCCAGATGAACCGACCCTGAAAACATGTTGGCGGGCCTGACGTATTTCTGACCATCCCGAATGGAAAGCTGTTCGATTACATGCTCCACCCAGCCATAGAACGCATGAAGGTCATTTTGATCAGCGAAAGTTTTGCGTCCCTCATCAACGCTGAAGCGCCACATTGTATTGAAAAAGCAGTGCAGAAAGAAAGGATGATGAAAAAGATTAAGGCCATCGCGACCCAGGCCATCGGTAATGGTACAATCTTCGTCACTTGGGCAGAACCGCAAGTGGTCGAATTTTAGCGCGACCTTACGAGCACCCTTCAAAGCAGCGCGGCCATAGTGATCCCGAAAGCCAACATCAGTGAGCAAGCCATGTTGGGTTACCCAAAGATGTTGATGTAGTATCCAAGCTACATCTTTGAGTTCATCAGACTTAATCAATTTATAACCGCGAATGGATCTTCTGTTTTCCATAGCAATACCTTTCAAAGTCCGCCCCGCTGAACATTCCAAAGGGAGCCAGACTGTTCTTCATTCATATCTTGCGTGACCATTGGGACGGAAAGCCATTCGAAGGGCGTCCAATGTGTCAGTCGTCATATAAAATGGGACATCAGAGCGGCTTGAACATTGGAGGCTCTGGTTCGGTTGCGTGATTGATTATGCGGCTTGTTTTTGATGTTGCAAGCGGCGTTGTCGGATCGTCAGTTTCTTGATCTTCTCCCTTTCTCTCAGAATGGCTTTGTCCCGTCCAAAGTAGACGTCGGCGGGTGTGACGTTATTCAGGCTCTCGTGGTAGCGCTGGTTGTTGTAGTAGTCGACGAAGGCCCCGATCTGTCGCTCGAGATCACCGGGCAGGTAGTAATTCTCCAGCAGAACACGGTTCTTCATGGTCTGATGCCATCGTTCTATTTTGCCTTGGGTTTGCGGGTGGAATGGCGCTCCGCGAACGTGGTCCATCTTCTGATCCTCCAGCCATTTGGCCAGATCGCCAGAGATGTAACAGGATCCGTTGTCGCTGAGCAGACGGGGTTTGTGTCGGACCACGGCCTGGTCGCAGCCCGATGCCTGAAGCGCCAGCTCGATCGTGCTGGTCACATCCTCGGCCCGCATGTTCGTGCAGAGCTTCCAGGCGATGATGTAGCGGCTGTAGTCGTCGAGGATGGTGGACAGGTAATACCAGCCCCAGCCAATGATCTTGAAGTAGGTGAAGTCAGTCTGCCACATCTGGTTGATGGCGGTGGTCTTGTCCGTGAACTCATCGGCGGCCTTGATCACCACGTAGTCCGGCGCAGTAATCAGATCAGCGGCTTTCAGGATGCGGTAAACCGATGATTCAGAGACAAAATATCGCTTCTCATCGGTATATTTAACGGCCAGCTCGCGTGTGGTCAGTGCCTCATGCTCCAACGCAAACTCGATCAGATCGTCACGGCGGATATCAGGGATGCGGTTCCAGACCGACTTTGGACGTGGCGAACGATCTGCCAAGGCATCCAAGCCACCTTCGACATATCGGTCATACCATCGGTAAAATGTGGTGCGCGGGATGCCCAGCATATCAAGGGTCTTCTTGGTTGGCAGATGCGACCCTTCAACTGTGCGAATGATCTCCAACTTCTCGGTTGCTGGATACCTCATTCCTCGAACTCCCCAGCCCCTGTCATGCTTTTTTTGAGCAGACGGTTTTCCAAGGTGAGGTCGGCCACGCATTCCTTCAGGGCCATGGCCTCAGATCTCAACTCCTTCACCTCAGGCGATGTCGCTTGACGCGCCGTGTCGCCGGAAAGACGACGCTTTCCAGCCTCAAGGAATTCCTTCGACCAAGTGTAATACAGGCTGTCAGAAATACCCTCGCGGCGACATAACGCCGAGATGCTTTCCTCCCCGCGCAATCCGGCCAAAACAATGCGGATCTTCTCCTCCGCCGAGTAGGTCTGGCGGGTCTTGCGGCGGATGTTTTTGACCAGCTTGTCAGCTGCGCCTTTCGATGTTCCGGGCTTCTTGTTCATCTTCGCTCCTTAAAGGCTACGATGAACCAGAAACCCTCCGTTATTCAAATCCTCATATCTGTCCCATAGGTGCTGACGTCAGACACGCGCCGGGTTTGTCTCGCGCCAACCCAAGTCAACACAATGCTCCATGAGAACACGAAGCACACGCAGGGAGTAATTCGCGAAATATGCTCGACTGGCGTTCGCATCGCGCAACCGGATCACGTCCTTTCGCTTCATATTAGCGGGGTTTGCGCCCCCATTATGGAGCGAAAGAAATCCAGATATTTGTCATAGTCCAGCGCCGTGCGAGGCTTTAGCCTGCGGTAACGCGGCGAAGCCCTATAGTCATCAATAAGAGCGCCAAAATTGCGAATATTGACGCGCGAAGGCTCCGCCCTTCCCGCTAGAATATCAGCGTATTCCTTCCAGAATTCAGGTGTCCCAAATTCGTTGGCAAACTTCTTTGTGGGCCAACCCCGCCGCTGAAAGTAAAGCCCGTTCCGTTGTTTGTAGACGTGCTTTGGAAGTTCACGTTTTGCCATGGCGCATATCTATCCTCTCAAATTCATCACTCTCTTTTTCCTCAACGAGAAACAGTTCGATTTTCCGACCATCGACAGATACGCGGCTGACCGACTTCCCCGCACGCTCAAACGTGCGAAGAAGCTCCAGTGCTTTTTGTTCTATCCCTGCCCTTGCCATCGGCTTCGCCTTGAGGTCCTCAAATTTCCAACTGTTTGCGCATCCAAACTGGCTGAATGTGCGACTGACGCCCATGCAAACGAGCGTTGTTGAAAATTTAGGCCGGACCTGATTCGCGGGCAACAATGCCAAAAAAGTTTTCTGCGACCGTCCAAAAATTCTGTCGCTAAGTGCATACAGGGAACCGCGACATTTGCGCAACAAATGGGGCAAAAACGCGCTGAATTCTTCTCGGTGCGTGAAAATTTTTCTTGACGCTATTTTGGCGCAAAATCGGTCATCTCAAGATACGCGTTTCTGTCGCTAAGTGCATACAGGAACAAGGGGGGAGTATGCTTCCCGCCTCCTGACCCTTCGATATTTTGATTCTCCGGGATCAGGAGGCTCGCGTCAACGCTTCAAGCAACGGCGCTGGCGCTCAAATCAAGGAGCAGTCACAGCGCGCGACAGAAGGCACCGCGCACCTTTCGGCACCTTCACCTACCCAAACTAGCCCGAGAGGCGATCTAAACGCACCTCAGGCCGCCTACGACGCCTTTCGCGGCAGGGCCGACGATCTACTGTTGGCAATTAGGGGCGGGAAGCCGACTTTCGCTGCGGTCTGCTACAAGGTCTGCTATGTGCAGCAAGAGAGGTTTGGAAAGTCGGGAGGTACAGCTTGGACCAAAGGTCGTGGACAGCCCAAATCAGACCGTTGTCGACAGTCTGGATTGCTACGGTGCTGCGCGTCATTTCGGACGTTCGCTGCAGACGTACTGCTAAATCCGAGATATGAAACTAAACTCTGGTAGGACCATACTTAATACGAAGGCTTTTTACGCGTTGCTGCGTTTTCAGCATCTGAAGATTGCCTGGCTCAACCGTTGCCCAAAACTGCACTCTACCCTCCAAATGATCTATATAGTTTGGAAAGAACAGTTTACGCCTCGATATGTGAGCGGAAAGACCTGCAGACCAGACGAAATACACGTCTTTCTGTATCTCTCGTCTGAAACGACGGGTGACCCGAACTGAACCCGATGTAATATCTAAGCCCGTGACAATTTTCCTCTCGCCTTCACGTAGGAAACGAACTTTCTTTTCATTTACTTCAAAGCCCTCAGATTCAATGATTTCGAATAAAAGTCGACGCACTCCAATTGGAATTTTCTTTCCAGATATAGCTATATCGTCTGCATATCTTGTATAGCGCAATCTGTTTGCTTTACACAGACGGTAAAAACGAGTGTCCATACTTTGACACACTATATTGCTCAATGACGGGCTCGAAGCTGCACCTTGAGGTAATTTATCGTCAAGTGTACAAAGTTTGCTCAACATATACGCAACATTCTGAGGATAGCCTAATTTTACAAAGACATACATGATCCGCCGAAAACTGATCGAAGGAAAAAAATCCTTGATATCTATTTTTAGCAACTCATCCCTACCGCAGTGCATTCTTGCATTATCCAAAATTGAATAGTTTGGCCGGAAACCTGTTACACAATTTGGCAATTTTATCGAAGCCAGAACATTGTCGGCAATCCAGCGCTGCGCTTCGAGCAGTGACGGATAAGGAGCACGAATCTCTCGACTTCCTCCGGACCTCTTCTTGATTCTGAAACTCCGATAGAAACTATCTGTTCCCTCCATCATTGCAGTCATCGTTTGGAGGTCTCTTCCCAACAGAAGTGCAAGATGTTCACGTTCAAAAATTGGGGGGATATCTTGTTTGATACAGTCGCCAACAAACGGCAAGTAAGAATTCACCAGATCTTCGCGAAGTCCGACATCCCGAAAATAGCGCTCCCATTGGCCTACCTTCGATGTATGTAATGGAACGATCGACACTACTTGATCAATTCGATGCTTGCATCGCTGCCATATGAGAAGCGAAGTGGCTTTGTTTTCGAATAGAAAACAAAGACATCTTCGAATCACATATGGAGCCTTCGGAAGAAGAGCTCACGGGAACTTGGCTTTTCGAGTAACTCGAAAAACGAGTTCCCGCCAGGTTATCGCGGACCTTAACCGTAGAAGCGACTACACTTCTAAACGCTAGTGCCGACCGTCCTTGTGCCTTCATACCAACTAGATCACTCATCGCCAACTCCAAATTTTGCCTTTGATAGTTTAGATATTTTTGGAGCGTAAGGTTCAAATGGAGCGACAGTATTTGCAAGAAAGTGCTCTGGCACATCCCGCCAGCTTCGTTTGCCATCAAAAGCAAATAAATGTTGATTCTCCATGATCCAACCCCTTCCCCTTGACGTAAGGATTAGTGTTGAAGCTCGCTGCTTAAGGAAACCATGCTTTCTGAGCCTTCGAAACGCACTGACAGTGGCGCCCATAGACAGGCCGAGCTTTGCTGTGATACCGGCTACAAAAATTCCATCAGGCGCGCGTAAGGCTTGCCTAAGAAGAAGAAGGTCGATCTTGGCCAACTGAACATCAGTCAAAGTTCAGCCCTCTCCATGATAGTGTGCCTATCTTTATTGGCCACATCAATCGGCCACCAAAAGATAGGGAAATTTGAGTTTGGGGCGTTGTTCCCCTTAATGAAAAACAGAGCTTCGGATTCGCCGTGTCCGAAGGATGGAAGATTGACTTCACCAATAACGGGAGCGAGCTCCTCTTCTAAGCGTTTCATATTTGCAATTGTCTCAGCTAATTTCTCACCGTCAAAGTGCCCACTAATCCCAGCTTTTATTTTATTGCAAAAGTGAGTGTTTGGCCATGTTTCGACCACTCTCTCATGGGCCTTGTCCATGCCAAACATAAGACAGATGTGAGGTATCGCTTCGACGCCCTTGCTTTTTGCGCCGTTCATGATTGATTTCATCCGAATTTCGATTGTGCCGCCTGTTCCGGAGAAATCATCAACCAATACAAACCTCGGATATTCCTGAATGTATGTTTTTTTAAGATACTCCGGAACGCTATTGAATAGTTTGACATTTGAGTGTTTTCGAAATTTGAGCTTCAACGATTGGACCACTGCTTGGGAGCTATCAGGACTTTCGCCCCAAGCCATACCCACAATCGCAAGAGGTGATCCATCGTCCACATTCTCCTTTATATGTTTAGCCATCAAAGCAAGGTTTCCAGATAGTTGATTTGAAGTCAGAACAATTAGGTGCTCCATAGTGTGTGCGATAACTTCAAACTCATTTGAGTTTCGACATAGGCGAACGAGTTCACGAATTGGCTCCTCGAAGTCTTCAAGAACTTCCCGCCTTAACATGAGGTTGAATAACCACTCATCAACAAAGTTGTCGTCTAACAATTTTAGTATTTCCCCTGTCTCACGAATACTCTTTCGGGACCTCGAAAACTGTGCCCATAGCCTGACGGTTGCACAACCATAGGCCGGTCCTTTAGTGTCGAGCAATCAATTTCGATGAAAAATATTGGGCGGTGGCAATATTTCCGCCCCGACCTACGTGAGCAACCGTCGCGCTCTGACGGCAGACAGCATGTCGGCTATAGGCTGGGAGCGGTCGTTAGAGGTCTTGTGCACCAAGGTCCGGAATGGGCCGTTATTTATGAAAAACGCCCATATGCCCGCGCTGCCTCGCGGCAGCTTTCCAATGCTTTGTTCTGGCACCCTGAGGCTCTAAATGCCTATATTTGCCACCAGAGAACTTGGGCCAATCCAAGGCATAGCCTCGTTTCACCATTTCCGCACTGAGGTCTCGCCCATCGGGAAGATAACAGGTGGCAACCAATCTATCGTATGAAATATCCGGCTCAATCTCCGCCGTGATCGTTTGACCTTTACACAAGTGCACCAATTCCCACTTAGCCTTCTTGCCCCAAGGGTGATCCAGCTCAGGCGCGTCAATACCGGCAAGCCTGATGCTTACTTTTCCAATTCTAATCGTATCACCATCCACGACATAACATTTGCCAGTAAGCGTTGTTTCGAGAGGAGGATCACTTTGAGGAACTACTTTCGGGACGGGCTTAGGAGGTGACCTATATGGGTTTGGCCGCGTGGCCAGTTGACGAGCCTTGTTGTCGGGCGTGTACGGGCCTCTCTGCACTGATTTCGTAACGCGAGAGTTTCCCCTGAAAAAAAGTCGAATGAATAATTTAAACACAACTTTGCCTATTAGCTGCTTTGCATAGTCACGAACGAGCCTATCGCCCAATCCAAAATATTTAAAGAGTTCCAGAAACGGCCGCTTCCTGTGCCAGATTTGTTCGCAAGCTGCCCCTTGTCAGACCCGCAAACATAATACCTATCAAGTCTTTTTAGCCTCTAAACATTCACGCTTTGTCTCGCGGAAAATCGCCCTATGTCTAAACAAATATGCGATTAAAATCAGGCGCATACCTAGTCTTGCAAATCCGTGTACACCGGTTCGATTCCGGTACTCGCCTCCAAAATCAAGCGGCTAAGCCAAAGCCCTCAACATACAAACTGGCGCACCCAAAAATCCTGCTATGCGGTCTGATCGCAATTGTTGCGACTGGTTGGCTCTCTCAACCCAGAGGTCGGCCCCAATGACGCCTGCTATGCTCAAGCCAAGCACCTAGGTGTAACACTAAGATGTAGGCGTCATCTTTACCATCAAACCCTCGAAAAGCTCGGATGGCCCACAGGTTGAAGTGGTGCCATAATAGACAACTTAAAAATTGTAGTCTTCGTTCGCATCCTCTGCATGGTAACACTGTTTGAGTTAGCCTGTGCAGGACTCCCACCAACCCATGTTTTATTCTATTTTTCAAAGCTTAAGTAGTGTCACGCTGGCCGGCCTGGGTTGCTTTTTGATTTTCGTTTCGCCGCGTCTTCAGGGGCGCCTGCGGTTGCAACAAGCCCTCATCGGCTTCGTTTTTGGCGTTTTAACCATCGTTCTGACCTCGAATGCATATGTGATGCAAGACGTCGGCGGCCCCATTGATGCCAATGCCGGTCCGTTGATCTTTGCTGGCTACTTGGGCGGGCCGATCGGGGCCGCCATTGCGGCGTCTCTCGTTACAATTGCTCGTGTTCAATTTGGCGGCCCTTTCGTTGCAATGGGGCTCTATGTCCTTTTCGGCTTTATCCTGTCGGGGCTGCTCGTGGCACGCCTGCGGCCGCCGCGCCCATGGCCGATGCCGCCTAGTAATGCCATTGGCTTTCTCGTTTTGGGCTTCGTTTTCTTTTAGTATTCGCCGCTGCTTTATCTTGTCCCGCGCGGCATTGTTCCCCCGACCCTTACCGCCGCCTTTGTTCGAACCGCCGCCATAGCTGTGGCTGGCATTTGCTCTATCCTGATAATGTGGTGGCTGCTGCGGGTCGCCCACAATGCCGCCCGCGAAATCCGGCAAAACACGGATCTTGCCCAACGCCTTGAACTCGCTATGCGCCATTCCGGCATGGGCATGTTTGAACACATCAACGGCGCGGAAAACGCGCATTACGACGCCGGGATGATCGCGATCTATCAACTCGATCACCAACCGGGAATGGTGCCCGTGGCCGATTGGTTAGAGCGCGTTCACCCCGATGACAAACCGCAACTACTACAGGCATTACGGCAAACCTGGTCGAGCGAAAAAATCTATGATCAGGTGGATTTCCGCGCGATCCGTCCGAATGGAGAGGTGCGCCATGTGCGCGCCCAGTGGGTTACAGAAATGGACGCCACTGGCAAACCTGTCCGCTTCATCGGCACTCATGCGGACCTGACAGAAATCCGCAACGCGGAACAGCAACGCCTCGTTGCGACCAACCAACTGGCCTCTATCGCCGAAAACCTGCCCGGCGCAATGGTGAGCTTCGACGCCAAAGGCGCACAGCTGGGTCTGCCGACATTTGTCAGCCGCGGGTGCGCGGACATCTGGGGATATAGTCAGGAAGAAGCCTCTGCCAATCCCTCGCTGCTATCCAGCGCGTTGGCCCCGGAGCACCGCCAAGAACTGGACGATTTGCTGATTGATTGCGTTACCTCCGGCAAAACAATCACCCATCGCCATCAAATCACCCATCGCGATGGACGCCGCCGCTGGCTTGACCTGCACGGCAGCGCGACCCCGATAAGCAAGGGCAAAAAGCGTTTGGATGTGATCGTGCTCGACGTGACCTACGAGGTTGAACACGAACAAGCCCGTGCCGAAACTGACTCCCGGCTTGCCTATATTCTGGCCCACCTGAAAGGGGCGGCCAACTCATACACCATTCCGGCAGGACACGAGATGCCGGGCCCCGACGACAAGATCCAATTTTTCAACCGGGACGCTTGCTTCAGGATTTTTGGCATCGAGGCCGACGAGGCCGAAGCTGACGCCATGAAGCTCTGGAGCTTGATACGAGATAAAGACACCGTGGACGAGATGATGCTGAGCCTCGCAAAAGCCACCCGCAATCTCGAACAATGGCACGCGATCATGCCAATCGTGACTCCACAAGGCAAACATCTCTGGATCGAATTGCGCAGCCAGCCAAACCGGCGTGACGATGGATCAACCCAATATTTCAGCCTCATCCTTGATGTCACAGAACAGGTCGAGCGAGAGCAAGAGCTTGAGCACCAAAAAGAGCTTAACCACCGCGCACAAAAGCAGCAAAGCATTGGCCAGCTGACCGGCGGCGTCGCGCATGACTTCAACAACCTGCTTGCGGTGATCATGGGCAATCTAGAGCTTCTGCGCCTTGACGAAAACGACCCGGACAAGATCCAAAAGATTGATGCAGGCATCGGTGCAACCCGGCGCGGCGCCGACCTGACCAGCAGCATGTTGGCCTTTGCCAAGGAAGCGCGGCTGGAACCGCGACCCGTCAACCTAAACGAGCTTGTAAGAGAAACGCGCAATTGGGCGGGGCGCGCTTTGCCCGAGACCATCGAAATCGAAACCTCGCTCTTGGGCGGGCTGTGGACCATTGAAGCCGACCCCGCCTCAACCGAAGCGGCGCTGCTGAACCTGATATTGAACGCGCGTGACGCCATGCCTGATGGTGGCAAGCTCACAATCGAGACGGCGAATATCCGAATTGATCAATCCTACATGGATTCCCGCACGGTTGAAGTGCCCTCGGGCCGATACACGATGCTTGCCGTGTCCGATACGGGTTGCGGCATTTCTGGCGAGCTGATGGCGCGGATATTTGAACCTTTCTACACGACCAAGGGGCTCGACGCCGGGTCCGGGCTCGGCCTGTCAATGGTTCAAGGCTTCGTCGAACAGTCCGGCGGCACGGTTCAGGTCTACTCCGAGCCCGGCAAGGGAACGACCTTCAAACTCTACTTTCCAGCAGTCAAAACGACCGCAAGAGAGATCGCCGCCTCTGAGCCCCCTGCCCTGTCCCCGCCCTCAGGGACACACCGCGTCTTGCTTGTCGAAGACGAAGAGGCCGTTCGCACAGTTCTGGCCACAATGCTGGAAATGGAAGGCTATCGCGTGTCCCAAGCCATGAACGGTGACGAGGCTTTGGCCATTTTCAAAGCCGACCCCGGTTTCAATCTGTTGGTGACTGACATCGTCATGCCCGGCAGTTTGCAAGGCCCCGGACTGAGCAAATCTTTGCGGGCGCTCAAGCCAGAGCTTCCGGTTGTCTTCATATCTGGTTACGCGAGCGAAGCGACGGTTCACGGCAATGGGTTACGCCCCGAAGACGTCCGCTTGATGAAGCCGGTGCAACGCCGCGATTTTCTCGCAGGCGTCAGTCAGGCCCTAAGCACGCTCGGTTAAAACGGGTCGCGACATGGGTGCAGATGGCGCGCTGCACTGGTGACGGATCACTGGTGTCGCGCACGTATCAAACGATGCGTCGGTTGCACCTAGGTTTCACAGACTTCGCGTTTAAGCAGGTGGATTATGGCTCTGGCCCTATCTCCGGCCCGAAGCGTCGGTATCCCGATCGCCGCTCGGCCAGCCGTCAGATCCTTTTGGCGAAACGCGCTCTCTTCCTTATTCAGCGCTTTCAACTCGATAAAGAATGTAGAGCCCTTACCGTATTCACTTTCATAATCAATGATGCCGTCGTGGTGCTCTACAATCTCCTGCGAGATGTTCATGCCAAGCCCGCTGCCCGCAGCGCGCCGTTGATCGGATGAATCAAGCTGGCTAAAGCGGCCGAAAACCTTGTCCTTCGACCCTTCCGGAATGCCAACTCCTGTATCCCTGACGTAAATCCGGATTTTGTCGTCGATACGCTCACAACCTACCGTTACCACGCCTTCCGCGTCCGAAAACTTGGCGGCGTTGGAAATCATGTTGGCCAGAACTTGCAACAGGCGCGTCTCGTCCCCGTCGATAAGCAACGCAACATCACCCGCCGGACACTCTTCCACCAGATTCACGTTATGCGCGGTCGCATAGCCCATGTTGCTGGCCACAGCCTCGCTCACAAGGTCCTGAACACTCAGAACCTCTTTGTGATAGTACATTTCACCGGCCTCGATCTTTTGCAGATCAAGCACATCATCAATCAGGTTGGACAGGCGCGCGCTGTTCTTGTCGGCCATTTTCAAGAGGCTTTTCATTTTCTCTGGAACCGGGCCAACCGCGCCGGAATTCAACAGATCAAGCGACCCCTTAATGGACGTAAGTGGCGTGCGCAACTCGTGGCTCACCGTCGACAGAAACTGGGTTTTGACGATATAGGCCGCCTTTGTCCGCTCATGCTCAATCCGCAGCTCCTCCAACTGTTGCACGTTCCTGCGGTAAAGCCTCAGGAACACGATCGAACAATCGATCAGAAAGTACATCACAAACACAACCGTGAAGAATTGGAGCCAAAGATCGGAATCCATCGGCGGGCGCACCATCCAGATATCCTTGACCACGATGACAAGGAAAGAAACGGCATACATCGCCAGACGAATGGCCAAAGCCAAAACGATCTGGTGGTTATTCATCGCCGCGAAAAGAGCCGCCGCAAACAGAAAGAAGAGTGGTGTAAAATGCCCGCCGGTCTGCTGTTTGAATGCCACCGAAATCGCATACAGACAGATCGCCCCCGAGCTCAGAACCGTGTTGAGAAGAATCCAGATTAAACAGGACCGGATCTCGCGTTTCTGGTTCACCTGAAGCTTGCGGACGCGCCGGGCAATCATCACATCCTGCAGCTCGCAGAACAGGATCGTGCAATAAAACACCGCCGCGTTGAACGCATCAAAGTAATACGCCGTCAGCAAAGCCGTGGTCAGGTAGATCGCCTGCCGCTGCCAAATCAAGGCAAAAGCCGACCAAGTATAATTTTTCATATACTGAAGCCGCCGAGCGTCTGGCGCACGGGTCGTATCGTCCAATTTCAACGCTTCAAAAAGCGGCATGGTCAAACCTGTTCAGCTTTATTATCGACTGCTCGTTTATCGTTGTTACTCAGTCTTAAGGGCGAACTTATGGGCGAACTTAGTCTGCATTCAGACAAAAATCTGTCATCGGATGAAAAGTTACGCCACAACCGCCACAACCGCCCCGATTGCTCTCGCGGCCAATGGATCAAACCGGCGTCGCGTTCAGAATCATCGGCCCTTCCGGCCGCATTGTGAAGGTCAAAACCGGCCGCGGAATTGGCGCATCGGTTAGCGAAAATTCAATCTTACGCAGCACGCTGGCAATCAGAACCATAATCTCGGTCTCCGCATATTGCGCCCCGATACAGATCCTCGGTCCGTCCCCAAAAGGAATGTACTGGCCGCGCGGAATTTTGCCTTCCATAAACCTCTCCGGGCGATAATGCTCCGGCGCGTCCCAAAGCTTGCTGTTGCGATGCAGCGAATACACCGGAAAAAACAGCGCATCGCCCTTCTCATAACGCACGCCCTTGATCGTCAGGCTCTCTGCGCAATCGCGCGCAAAAAAGGCCGCCGAAGGGTATAGGCGCAGCGTCTCTTTGATATGCGCACGCAATAGCGGCATGTTCTGCACGTCTTCAAAACCGACTGGCCCATCAGGACAGACCGAGCGGATCTCCTCGCGAATGGCGGCCTGCGCCTCCGGGTACATCGCCAAAAGATAATACCCCCAGGCCAACGCATTGGCCGAGGTTTCGTGCCCTGCGACCACGAATGTCAGCAGGTTGTCTATCGTCGTTTCCGCGTCCTCAAAATCTTCTTCCAACGCAAGGATCATCAGGTCGAGAAAGTCTTGCGGCTCACTTCGCTTCTGGCTGTTGCGCTCGTCGATCACCTGCCGCGCAAGCTCGCGCATGGACGTAACAGGAGCCTTACTTTTCAACCAGTTACGCCGCGGTATCCACTTGGGAAGCTGCATAAGATCGAACAGGGATATGTCAGAGATATACTCAAAATACCGCTTTAACCCGGCGCGAATTTCCGCTGCGGACACCTCTTCATTTCCCGAAAATATCACTCGGGAAATGTTGGTCATCGTTGATGCCGGCGCCATCTGCGCCACGTCAACAAGCCCGTGCCCTTCGGCCAAACTGTCGGCCACTTCGATGCCGGTATTCGCAAAATGCTGCGCCAGAAGCGGCAGGTTGCGCGCTGCAAAAAGTGGTGAATACCGCTGCCGTTGCGCGCGCCACTTCTTGCCTTCCGACAGGATCAGCCCGTTGCCAACAGCCGACCCAATGATGTCCTTGGTAAACTTGGCTTTCGGGTTGCGCCGCCCCGCCCCGACAAGCAGTTCGGTAATCGTTTCCGGGTCGCAGATGTAATGAATCTTCAGCGGCCCGCGCACATAGGTCTCGCTCAGCGTTTCCGCAGGGATCACCTCAAGCATGTTCCGCCCGGCCAGCTTTGCGAATTCAATCAGCCCAACAGGCTCGGTCGCCAGTTTCGCAGCGATCGGCACGGCGTCTGTCGTCTTTGGAATCGTTATCGCCACCGCGTTACTTCCCACTTAGCCCTTCGGCGATTTCACGGAGGTCTGAACGGCGCGCCAATGCACTGAAATAGAGTCAGAAACTGTCATCAGCCGGAGAGACTTCCAAAAAACATCTGAAACTCGTCCAAATCAATCCAAGCCGCAGACACACGCCGCAAGGAGCATAGACAAAACGCCCTAAATAAGGCGATTGTCCGCGAATTGATTGTTAACCATTTGAAAGAGCCTCAGCAACACAAACACAACGCTTCGTTGAAATTCATTCAACGAAGTCGCGTTTTAGCATTCATATTGGGAGAGCTCAGGTGGCGGCGCAAATCCCATTCACGCAGCCACCCAAACTGTGATGGCTCAGAGCCGCTTGCGATAACTTTCTTCGCCAAACAGTTCGTGCAACACATGTTCATACATGCGTTTGGTGTTCGTGTGTTCCGTGTCATCGACATCGGCATGCACTTTGTGATGCCCCGCGTCATGTTGCCTGCGCAAATCGCGCTCAAGCCGCTGCACGTTGGCAAGCGATTTCTGCAAAGCCCCATTGGCGCCGCGCGGCAAAAGAGGACTCATCGCAACCGGTTCGCCCACCAAAACCGAAACACGCGGATCGGTGACATGGCGCATCGTCTGCTTCTTGAACACATCGCTCAGTTTCGCCGTCCCATGCAGCGCGGCCACGTCCTTGGGATTGTGCAAAATCACCATAAACACGCCGTTCCCACGATAGGAGAAAATTCCGTGCAAGTCGTTCAACGCGTCCTGAATGACGGCGGCGACATCTTCGATTGCGTCGCGGAAACTGTCACAACCCGCGCTCTCAAAGAAGATATCGGCGTCTTGAAGCATGACCGACATCGCCTGCGTCCCGATCATCTTGCCTCGGGCCAACTGATTGACGTAGTTGTCAAATTCCACATAGCGCAGGATCTGCTTGTAGCCTTTGATCGAAATCGGTTCCTCAAGCGAGAATTCCTGCACCGACTTGAGCTTGCGGCGGATTTCATTCGCGCATTCCATGTTGCGCTCTGATGCGCGGCGAAGCTCAACCATGCTGTTCGCACATTGGATACGGCTGTGAAGCTCAAGAAAGTCGAACGGCTTGTTCACATAATCCGTCGCGCCTTCAAGGAACGCCTCGTCGATATACTTACGGTCGCTCATCGCCGTCAGCATAAGGATCGGGGTCTCATAGTATTCCGGGATTTCTCGCAGCTCACACAAAAGCTCGATACCATCGACATCCGGCATCTGGATATCAAGCAGAAAGCAATCGAACGGTGTCTGCTCTTTTTCCACTATATCAAGAGCATCAGTCGCATTTCCTGCGCAAAAGACCTCATAGCCTTCAAGCGTTTCCAATGCGGTTTTCACCAACTCCAAGATGCTCGGTTCGTCATCAACGATGAGAATCCTAAAGCCGTCGGTCTTTCTTGCACGAAGTTCAAGTTTTCGCTGAAACTTGTCTTTGCCTTGGTATGTCATTTGCTTGGCCCCTATCCGAAAGCTTCGGGTTACGGAGCCGTTGTCGCAAATCATTATGCTCAATTTGAGACGATAACCTGCTGAATTCGCCGCAAACTTGTTTTAATACAGCCAGCATAAAGGCATTGATGCCAATCCAGACACATTGGCGCTTAAGCACTCTTATTGTTCACAGAATGCACAGCCTAAAGACGAATCAAACCCGTCAAAACGCCAACAGTATGCGGGAAAAGGCCGCTTTGTGGCCCAAAACGCGGTATTTTGCCTTACGAGAAGTAATCGCTGGTTCGAAACAGAACCGCTTGGCTGGTTGTTGTGTCGATTGTGAACTTGCTTCCAATCGGGGTCGCCTTGGCCCCAAGCCTACGTCCCCACCGTGACCAAAGCTCAGGAACGATACCAAGGATATAATTCGCCCCGTTTTCCACAGCCGTTTTGCTCATGGCATGAAAAAGCATACTCTGGACCCGAAGCCGAAGCCGCGCGGGAACCGCATCGGTCACGAAAAACCGCGTCGCCTCCCAGACATTGTCCTCGACCGGGGCCTCAAAAAACAAAATGTCGGTGGGGAGATCGTCAAGCAGCCCCTGCTGCGCGTCACGAATCATATAACTATAGATACCGCAGCTGGATTTTGTCGGCATCACCCTGACACCGCCAAGCACTTCGCCATGTTGGTGGAGCACGATCCAGCGGCAAAATGGCGTGTCGTATTGATCAAACTCCATGCCATCGGCGGTTGATACAGTCCAATGCAGCTGGTCCAGAAAGATTTCCTTCCTGACTTCAAGGTATCGCACCAGCAGATCGCCATATTTACTCATATTGCGAAAGGAAATGCTTGCGGTCTGGATATGGTCAAGTGTTCGAACCGGATCCGGGTCACGCTTCTCGACAGATGGCGTTACCTTGGCACGCAAGCGGCTTTGCCAATCGCCGGGCATTTGCCCCTTGATCGCGGGACCGACTAAGGCATCTGGCAAAGTCATTGATGGCATCCAAGAGCGGTTCATATTAACTTCTCATTAAACTGCATTAACGACATTTGTCCAAATTGTGGCGGGAATGTCCATCAATTTTTCTATCTAAAGGAGAATAGCCATAAAAAGACCACACTTATGGTTGTGGGCTCTGATTGTTGGCTGAGAACAGGATACGCACACAGCCCAAGCTTGAACAAACTTGCCGCTGTTCCGAATCCAGAGCCCCACTGTGGACCCGATCAGATGCCTTTTGACAGGCCTAAATCTATGAATTGGAATAGATAAACTGCCAAGTGCTCAAAACAGAGGCACAATCCGCGGCGCCAATCGCCGCCAGCAAGCGCTCGTCGCCATCGGTCGCAATCACCATCTGATGACCCGCACCAAGCGTCTGCACGATACAGGTGGGCTCTGCCCGCCCCAAGGTTTTCAACCCCTTACGCGTAGCATGTTGAGTCTCAGCAATCCGGTCAAGCAGATCGAGTCGTTGCAAAAGGTCTTTTTGCCCACCCTGCCGCACGCCTTTATCTGCCCCCTGATGAAGGACACAGGCCTTCGCACAGCCTCTCACCGATTGAAAGAACGCCAACAAGCGGTTGCCCCGTTGCAACCGCGCGCTCGCCTGCTCAAGTGTCGCCGCCGAACAGGAGGCGCTGCTTGTGGTTGGCGCAACCGCACGCCCGAGCCGCTTCAGGGAAACCCCGGGCGTCACTTCTCCAATCTTGCGCAAAACCTGAGCATAGGTGAGCGACGCCAAGCGCCCGTCGCTGTCGCCGTCGGGTTCAATCTCCGCTCCGGTTGACCCAAGCTCAAGCATGCGCCGGTTTGCCAAGACCATCGCGGCCTCGACCCCGTTAGGTGACACAACGGCAATCTTGCGCGGCAAAATAGCACCGTCGATTTCTTCAATGACACTGCGCAAAAGCGCATCACCATCGGTGATCGGTTTGTGAGCCTCTGCCAGAACCGCATCACGTTCCATGGCGGTCCGCTGCAATGTCTCGCGCAAACGGCGGCTAAACGCGCCGCGATCTTCGCTAAGAACTTTGGCCGGGGTGCCCATCACGCAGCCTCCGCCATTTCGTGAAAAATTCCTTGCGCGAAAGCTCTGATCTCGCTCAGCGCATCGGCATTTTCACACACGCAAACAACCACATCGGTTTTGCTGTCTTGAGAGCGGATAAACACCCGCAATTCACCCGGCGTGGCGATCAAAACCTCGTTTTGGCAAACCCCCTCCTCCGCGACAGAGGCAACCGCATCGGACGCGTCAAAGCGTAACGCTGCCTGTTGCAGGATTTGATCCAGATAATCCTGCTTGGCGCCCGCGCCGCGCTTGTGCGCAACACAAGCCCGCTGGACAGGTCGCCAAAAGACACCAGCACACAGTCGGCAACGCCACGGCGCATGTCTTCAAGGCGTTCGGTCAGGCTCATCACCGTCCCCCACCGGCTTGCATATGCAGAACCGCGCGCGTCATAGCCCCATACCGGCAAGCGAACTGGGTCGCATCGTCTGCCCACGCATCTCGGTCAGCACGCGCACGCGCTTGGGCACGACGCTGCTCTCGTTGTAAATCACCGGTTCGGGCGCCGCCTCCGGTGCGGCTGTTTGGCTCGCCACATCGGCAATCTCCGCATCCTCCGCCAGCACCGCATGTTGCGCCTGCGTTTTGCCCTGAACCTGAACCTGCCCCGATGGCTGCAACAGCAACTCCACCACGTGATCGACAAACTCGGCCGCACCGCTGGCTTGCCACTTGGCGAAATCATCACCGGCATTGATCGCCTCAAGTATCGAAATCGGGTAAACCGCCTTGAAAAGCCCTTTGGTTTCTTTACCCACGCGCGCCATCACACGCTCCACATCCCGCTCAGAGCGAAGCTTGTCCACTTGGGTCACCAACAGAATGTTGTCCCCATTGGTCCGCTCTTTGATCATCTCCCACGCCGCCGCTTCCGACTGGCGCCAAGCCTGCGTTGCAAGGGTGCACCAGACCACGCTATCGACCTCGTCCAGCACGGATTTCCACACATCCGGCGACATGCTCGGATCGGAAATGCCCGGCATGTCGATCAAATCACAAATTTCCAGCGTTTCGGATCGGCTGAACAGCCGGATCAACCGCGTCTCTTCCAATCGCACGTCTTCCAACGCGTTGACGTCAATCGCGGTCTCCACTCCATCATGCCCAACCGCAAACGCCGCCTCGTCGCCATAGCTCATCCAAACCGGCGGCAGACGCGTTGCCGTGATCTGCACTGGCAATGGCGCATTGCCAAGAAACAGCTTCGACAAAGTGCTTTTTCCCGCGCTGAATTCGCCCATGAAAGCCAGCCGGGGTTTGTCCGCTGCTGCGGCGTTGAGTGTGTCGGTGTGGGTCACTGTCGTCTCCTTGTTCATTCAACCTCTATCCAGCCATCGCGCGGTTCTCATGCGGCATAGCCGCGAAGCTCATCCAGCGTGCTTTCAAGCGCCGCTCGACCGCCCTGCGCATTCATGGAAAGAAGCCGGTCTTCAACGTCACCGTCGCCTTGCCCTTGTGATATCAGGTCAAACAGAATGGCTTTCTGCTCGGCCAGAAACCGGACAAGCTCGGCCTCAAGGGCATCGCGAATCTGACTGGTCTGAACGACCTTCATCTGGGTCATGAAATCTTCGGTTTCGGCGCGGATCAGATCCTGAAACTGCTTGGCAAACGCCTTGTAACCGCGCCGCCGCCGCCACCACGACACCCACCAGCTATCATTGAAATCAAGCGCGATCGTCTGTCCAAGGGCAACTGGTGACGGGATGGCCGGAGCTTCTGGAACCCCGATCTGCACGCCCTCAACCACCGGACCAAACCCGCGATAAAGAAGCAGCGCCACCTCTGAAACTGTCGCCTCATATTGCGCCATGGCCTCCTTGCGCATCCGCGCCCCCATGGTCGAATAGGTCGAGCGCAACAAGATACGAAGCCCCGCCGGATCATACTCCCAAACCTCAAGCTCACCATAGCGCTCAAGGTGCTCCAACAGCGAATGGGTGGCCCGCTCAATGAACGTATTATGCACCCGATCCGCGCGCTCACAATACGCAGCCAGTATCGCGCTCATCGCCCGGTCAAACCGCGCCCGGCTCGCCGTTTCCAGCTTTTCAAACGCGCCCGCCATATCCGCCAAAGCCACCTCAGGCTCAAAGTCATCGCTCTCAACCATAACCGAGCGCGCCGCGGTTTGTGACGACGCAATCGCCACCGCAGAAGAGGCAACCTTCTTGAGGCAAGGCACGCCAAGGCTTGTCACGATTTGCGAGGACAAGGCCTGCATCAACATCGGCAAGCCTGAGATTTCCCAAACCAGAGAGGCCGGCGATTGGTCGAGCTCGGTCGAGCCGAGCACCGCCTTGGTCAGTTTGAGCAGCGCATCGGCGCTGGCCTCATGCATGTCGCCCAATTCGTCGTTCAACACCTTGCCCGCCCAATAGGCGCTGCCAAAAATGATCTCTGCATCTTTTGGGCCATCGTGATTGGCCAAGGTGTTGCGAATGCTGTCTTCGATCTCGGTCATCTGGTTGGCCGGGTCCGACAGCTCATCAATGCGGTTCACAAAAATGATCACCTCACGCGACTTAAGGTTCGAGATCATACGGATCAGCGCCATATCAACCGAGGTCAGAGCCTGACTGGCAGACAGAACAACCACGCAAATCCGGCTGTCTCGAAGCGCGCGGATCGTCACCATTTCGCGCATCATGAACGTATCGTTTACCCCCGGAGTGTCGCGCAAACACATGCGGAACGGCACTGACCGGCAATTCAGATAAAGCTCGGCCGACCGGGTGATATCCGCGAACCGGCCCTGCTCATCCTCCGGCGCGCCCGCCTCTTCCTCGTCGAAATCGTCGCCAAGACAGATATAGCGTTCAAGCAGGTTCTTGTCGAAGTAACCGAACTCATGCTGCTGCCCCATCAACAGCTCGAAATTCCGCCCCAACCGCGCGCGGGACTTGTCGCGCATCGTTTCGATCTGGTCCTGAATGCGGCTCAACTCGCTCTCCGAGCCGGCGCGCCCGGCCAATTCACCGATCCGCCCGCCCTTGTCCGTCAGCCGATCCCATTCCTCTTCGGTCATGAACTGGAAACTCGCGCCCGTTTCGGCCCGCTCCTCCGCCGGGGTCAAATGCAGCGAGGTCACAACCGAGGTCCAAGGGTTAACATCCGAAGGCAAAAGATCGGTCCAACCCGCCATCGCATTGATCAAAGAGGTCTTGCCCGATTTCACCTGCCCAAGCACCGTAACGCTCGGCTCAAACGCAGCAAGCTGCTGCTTGAGACGCGTCACCGTGCGACGGCTCTGCTCACCGGCCAACTGCCCAAGCCTGTCCAAGGCACCCTCAAGCGCAAGCGCCTCACTTGCGAAGGTCTCAAGCTCTTCCATACCCGTTCTGAGCTTGGCCGAACCGCCCGACGGCCGGATTTCAGTGGCTGCTTCGAATGTCTCGTTGATCTTCATTCTATACCCGGTTTCAGTTTGCGCTTGAGTGTTAAACACCCGTTTCGACTTCTCAGATCGGCCCGTCTGGGCTCTAGGCTGCGGTGAAGAAAACCCATCACACCGCCGTTTTCTCGATAAGTTCTTTTCTGATCTGCAACAAAAGAGTCGCCGCATCCAATGCCGCTTCATCCCCGCGCTCAAGCTGGAACAACATCAACATTTCCTCCCCCTCCTGCACATCATCACGTAACTCCCGCAGAGCAGGATCGTCCGATTTCGCGGTGTTCAGCAGATCAAACAGGCTCGCCATCGCGTCGGTGCAACTGCGCAAAACCGCGTCGGCCTCCAGCCCCCCGCTCTGGTCAAGATCGTCCAACATTCGGATGGCTTGATCCTGCAACAGGTCCACAGCATCAGACAGCAAATCAGCCGTCGCATCATCGCCCGCACCCTCCTTTGCCCGCTCAATTTTCTCGCTCACATCCGACAGCAACGCATCGGCATCTTCTGGGGTTTGCGGCGCTTGCTTTGGCGTCGCATCGGGCTGTGTCTCGGCTTGGGGCGCTTCGCTATCGTCTTCGGCGTCAATCGACCAAAGCGCCAAACGGTCAAGGAAAACCACCGCCTGATCTATGTCGGCGGCGCGCCCTGATTTGATTTGCTGGCGCAGCGGTGCCATCAACTGCGCCCCCCGCTCGAGCGCCACAACGCGTCGTCCAACGACTCGCCCGCAGTTTGCGCCACAATGCCTTGGATCGTGGCGATGGGGAAAAGCCCCATGAACTCTTCGGCCACAATCGGCGCCAGCCGCTCAATATTGCTCGTCAATGACCCGCGCATCACCTGCCGGTCCGCCATGGCCAAAACCAAGAAGCTGTGATCCTTGATCTGGTCGGGCACCTCGGCCCAAAGGGCTTGCTCCTCCGGACCGAATGTCTCGCTGCACCAGATAACGACATCACCCCGCGCAATGACCGCCTCAAGCGCCGCATATTTCTGCTCCGGGCTACCGCGCAAACCGATCTCGACAAAGTTATGACTGCGCAGCCCATCGTCGGGCAATTCCTGCCGCGCCAACACCGCATCAACCGGGCATGTGCAATCCTTCAACACCCCGCCCTCGGTGATCACGGACCCATCGCTTTTCTCAAACAGCGCCCGTTCGCTCTCGCCAAAGGCAAGCTCGGTAACCGGCACATCAAGCTGATGCCCGATGACCGGACGCCCCGACATCATTTCAATCAACGCCGATTTACCGCTGCTTCTGAACCCGGTCACAACCACCTGAACCGGCTTGTTCAAATGCGACAAAAGCCGTGCACCCCAACGGTCATAAGGCGCAGGAACAACCTTGTTCTCCAGAACAAATTCCAGCCGATCAATCACCGGGCTAAGTCCATGTGCAAGGGTCATAAGCGGCCTTTCATGAGCAGCGTCATCCAACAACTTTCTTGGGTCGCTTAATCTTGGCGATGATGGTGATCGACGTATCCGCATAGGTGCTCGAGCGCGTGAGCGACCTGTCGATCTGATCCTCTTGCGCCTGCGCGCCCTGTTCCATGGACTGCCCCATGGATTGGCCCATCTCCCGCCCCACAGCCTTGATAATACACAAGGAAACATTGTCCTGCTGCGGATCGTTCAGCTTGCTCAACGCCCCCAAAAGCGCGCCACCAATGTCATCGGCACTGCGCTTTTGCGCAAACCGCAACACGCGCTCGATCTCTTCTTCGTTCAGAAACTGAAGCCCATCACTGGCCGCAATCAGAATATCACCCGCTTCGATACGAACAGGCAGGCTCCGGCAATCGACCTGAGCAATCTTCTTGCCAATCAAGACCGAGGTCAGACAGGTCTGATCGGGATAGCTCAGCGCCTCTTCGCGCGCCATAATGCCGCTCTCAACTATGTATTCTATCTGCGATTCAAGCGCGTGGTTCTCGTTCAACCGCTCAAGCTTGTTGTTGCGAAACAGGTAGAGCGGGCTGTCCCCGACAGACACCCAATAGAGCCGGTCCCCAAACAGAACCGGCGCCAACAAGGTCGCCCCCATTCCGCCCGCTTCGACGCGCTCATTTGCATAAAGCCCGACACATTCATTGGCGTTCGCTGTCGCGTTTCTCAGCACATCGCAAATCTTGGGCTCCAACACCTTGGGATCCCCCGACGCCAGCTTTAGCGCGCTGAACACTTCGGTCACCACAATTTTGCTCGCCACGTCGCCTGCCGCATGACCGCCCATACCATCGGCCAGCACGACAAACCCAAACGCTTCCCCAGCCGAAAAATCAGACGCCACAGCATCTTCCTGGCGCTCGCGTTGTCCCAGGATCGACGCCATCGACGTATCGTATTTCAACTCAGCTGTTGACGGCATGAGACCAGTCACCTTCGTCCGTGTCGTCCCAAACAAAATCCGGGCCACACAGCGGCACAAACCGCAAAACTGTTTCGCCGATGGTGATCTTGTCACCCGCCGCAAGCTCCTCTGTGCTCAGCACCGGGCGATCATTGCGCCGCACAAGGTTCGCTTTGCCGCCATGACCGATAAAGAAGCACTTTTGCGCCGCGTCAAAGGCAATGGCCGCGTGATTGTCGCGCGAAATGCTATTGTCCCCGAAATCGAGCGCAACAGTCTGATCCTTGCCGCGCCCGATCTTGCTGACACCGCTAAAAATCGTAAAGGCCGCACCGCGCCCCGGCCCCTCCGTAACAATAAGCCAGCCAAGCGGGAATTTGGAAAAGCTCGCAACACTGGCCTCCGAACTGCTTGCAATCGGGTCGGCCTCGTTCTCTGGGCCCGCATTGAACCCCAAAAGCCGCGTTTTCACCCGCCCTTGCCGGTTTGCACCGCGTCCAATGGCTAGGTTTGGCACCTCGACGGGTTGCGTTTCGGGGGTGGCGGGCGCGGCGCTCTGGCGGGGCGCTTCGGTCACCGGCTTTGGGGCCTCCGCGCGCGGCTGTGGCGTTGGCATTGCGCGTGTCTGCTCTGCTGTTGGCTGAGCGGTCGGCGACGGGGCGGGCTGAGGCGCAGGCCGCGGAGTGGGCCGCGGAGTGGGCGCAACAAACGCCGCAGCCTCCTCAACAGCCTCCTCCACAGTCGGCACAACAGGCGCGGCCTCTTCGAACACCGGCTCCTGCGCCTGCTTCATCGAGGCGGCCAAACCTCGCATCGCCGCCACGGCGTCCTCGGGCGAGCGTTGGCTCGCGCCACCCGGCTCGCTATCGCGGGCATCAATTTCTTCCTGCTCCGAGAACCCGGCAAGAATATCGGCAAAATCGTCGTCGTCCTCCTGCACAGGATCGGCTTGCCCCAAACCGTCGGGCATCGCCCCGTCCTGTGCCAACTCATAGTCCGCCAGATCAAGCTCTGACACGGCCGGCTCCGGATCGTCCATGAAATCGCTCAAGCGAGTCTCGGGCTCAAGGGTGAAAGGGTCCGCTGCCCCCGTCGCATTCCGTGCGGTGCGCAAGCCAGAGGTCGGCTCCGCCTCAGACCCGATTTCAGGCTCCATTTCGGGCGCAAAATCATCCGCAAACAAACTGCTCGATCCGTTGGCGGCGGCGACCTCGCTGGTCTGCTCGTTCATCTGGCGTTTTTCGCCAATGATATCCCGAATAAATTTCATGGGTCGTCCTTTCAGGTTTCGATCAATTCTTCTGGATTGCGCTTGCGACCAACAAAGGAGCCAATCGCGCGTGCCAGAGCACTGCCAACGCTGGTTTGCCCGCCTTGCGCGAACGCCTCGCTGGCTTTTGTATTCGGCCCAGACCAACTCTTGGTCTGGCCTCCTGACGCGTGCTGGTGTCCGGATGTGTCGTGTTTTGTCTCTTTGTCTTGCTCCGCAAGCCATGCGTCGACATCGTCAACCGGGCTGCCAAACAGATCCACCAATCGCACGGGCGGCTCCTCGGCCTCCTCATCGGCGGACTGCGCTGCACCGCCTTCGCTCTCTTTCGCCTGGACAGATTCAAGCCGGCTGTTGGTGTCCTGAACCAACGACGAAATCGCCTGAACAAGGTCCGGCTCCAGCTCGCGCGCCGGTGCATCCGGATCAACGACATCATTTACACCGCTGTTCTGTGGCGCGGCTTGCAGCCCCGCAGCACTGAGTGCTGACACCCCTTCAAGCGCGTCCAACCACTCGCCAACCGATTGGAAGCGGTCTTTTTGCGAAACCGACAACGCTTTGTCGATCGCCGCAAGAAACCCGGCGCAAAAACCCCAGTTCCCCTCGACAAGGGGCTTATAAGGGTCCGGCTCGCCCGAACTCAGCGTCAACAAACGCTTCTGGCAATCAAACGGCGCGCGGCCGGTGATCACATGATAAAACGTTGCCCCCACCGAATAGAGATCGCTCGCCGGTTCCTGTTCGGTGTCAGAATAATAAAACTCATGCGGCGAATACCCGTCCTTCACCGCAAGCAGCGCCGACAGGACCCGCGTCTTGCGCCGCGCATCCTCACGCGCGGCCCCGAAATCGATCAACGTCAGCTTGTTATTGGCATCCAACAACAGATTGTCGGGCGAAATATCACGGTGCAACATGCCATAGGAATGCACATGATCCAGCGCATAGAGCGTGTCGCGCAGAAGCGATTCAAGCAGTTCATCCGTCAATCGCCCCGGATCCATGTCCATCATCGTCAACAGGTCCATCCCATCAACGAAATCCATCGCGAAATAGGCGGTGTTGTTCTCCTGAAATACCTGATGAACCTTTACGATGTTCGGGTGCTCAAACTTGGCCAACCGCAAGGCTTCGCGCAGAAAATTACGGATGACGCCTTGAAACTGTTCCTGATACGCGGGCTTGCGCGGGCGCACCTCACCGTTGATCCGCCGACAGATCGTGCTCGGAAAGCACTCCTTGATCACAACGCGCCGCTCAAGGCTGTCGCGCGCCAGATAAGTCATGCCAAATCCACCATCAAGCAGGTGCCGCTCAATGGTGTATTGCCCATAAAGCAGCGTGCCCCCGGATGGCAGTTCATCGGTTTCACTATCGTCAATCTGGTTCGTATTGTTCTGCACGTCGAGTTCTTCCCCAAAACTGGTCTGCGAGATACAAATTACTCAATACACACAATCAGACCGTGTAATCGTGCAGGCGAATTGTGATGTTAACGTGGCAAGAATTGGTCCTAGGCCCGACATTCACTTCATCATTCTCGACATCATTTCGACAATGCTCACCCGGCGAGCGCGCGCGCGGAACGGCCCTTTTCGCACCCCTGCGAAACGGCTGATTTAACTCAAATGCTTTGGACAAGAAAAAGCCGGGGCGACCTACATCGCCCCGGCTTCATTTCGCATCATTCAAGCGGACTGGTGCCGCCAGACACCCTAGCCGCCGTGCTTCTTGATCAGCCCTTTAGCTTGGTTAATCAATGATTTACCATCAATGCCACGGGCCTCCATTTCGCTCATCCAGCGGTCGATCACCGGGCCGGACTTTTCTTTCCAACGGGCCACTTCAGCCGCATCCAGACGCACAATATTGTTGCCCCCATCTTCGGCAATCTTGCGTCCCGGCGCATCGCGATCAAACATCACCTGCGCCGCAAACCGCGACAGCTTCTGCCCCGACTCCGCGTCCAAAATCGCCTTGAGATCATCTGGAAGCGCCTCATATTTGGCCTTGTTCATCACCAAAACGATGGTCGCGGTGTAAAGCGCCTCCTTGCCGGAAAACTCGGTATGGTTGCCGGCAAGCTCGGTCAATTTGATCGCCGGGGTCACTTCCCGGGAATCACCGTGCCGTCGATAACCCCCTTGGACAGCGCCTCGGGAATCGCCGGAAGCGGCATCCCCACCGGCGTCGCCCCCAGCTCTCTGAGCAGATCGGTGATCACCCGCGTCGGGCCGCGCAGCTTCTTGCCTTTCATATCTTCCAGCTTGGCCACCCCATCTTTGGTGTGGATAACGCCCGGCCCATGCACCCATGCGCCCAGAACCTTGAGATCGGCGTATTCCCCGGCCTGAAGATCGGTCTCGACCAACTCCATGAACGCCGCAGACGTGGCAATCGGATCAGTCATCATAAAGGGCAGCTCGAACACTTCGGTTTTTGGGAACCGACCGGGCGTATACCCCACCACGGTCATCACCATATCCGCCGTGCCATCAATCGCCTGATCCATCAATTCCGGTGGCCGCCCTCCCAGCGCCATGGCGTCGAAATGGTCAATCTTGATACGGCCCCCCGATGCCTCCTCAACGGTTTTGGCCCATGGCTTCAGGATCAGCTTGGGCACGGTCGCGGGGGTGGCAAAAACTGATGCAGTCTAAGCGTCACGTCCTGCGCGCTGGCAAATGTCGGTGACAACGACAGGGCAAACGCCGCGGCTGCAACCCCTCTCAAAAATGTACGTTTCTCCAATGTTTTCCTCCCAATTGGATTGTGATCCCGCCGTCCGACGTCTCAGTTCAGCGTGACAGGCAAATTCCGTGGCCCTCGAAAGCCAAAGCCCCAGAACACAACGCCCCCCGGATCAGGAAGCGACATGTTGGGAAAGCGATCGAACAGCATCGGCAGCATGATATTGGCCAACATCCGCCGGGCGATATGCGTGCCCTGACAAAAATGCGGCCCATTGCCGAACGCCTGATGCGGCGCCTTGGGCCGGAAGATGTTATAGACCTCCGGGTCCTCATACAGATCCTCGTCATGACAGGCCGAGGCTTGCGATGTCATCACCGTATCGCCCTTGGGGATAAAGAATCCGCCAATCTCGGTGTCTTGCGTCACCAACCGCGAGCTGGCCTGAATCGGCGCAACCCACCGCACGCCCTCTTCAAACGCTTGCCCCCACAGGGCGTCGCGCTTGGCCGCTTCCATCTGGTCGGGGTTGGTCATCAACCCGTAAAGAATGGTCAGCAACGCATCGCGCGGCTCGTTGATACCGCCGCCAATGGCGATCTTGATGTTGGAATGTATCTGGCTCGTCTCGATCGGGTCCTCGGCATTCACCATCACCGACAGAACACTCTGGTTCGGCTCGGCACGATGCCGCTTCGCCGCCGCTTCAAACAAGCGGTCCATCTCGACATTGGCCTTGTCGCTGACTTCGAACATGCTCTCCTCAAGGGCAAAGTTCCCCGCCCCGTCGATCAGAACCTGACTCCAGCGTTGCATGTCGTCGTCGCTCGCTTCCTCAATGCCCAACAGATGCTTGAGACAGCGCGCCGCGTATGGTCCGGCCAGCGCAGGAAACAAATCAACCGTCTCGCCGCGCGGTAATGAGGCCACAAAATCCTCTGCGATCTTGGTATAGATCGGCTCCCAGCACGCCTTGATCGTGCGCCCCGCGAACGATGGCGCCATCGCGTTGCGCTCACGAAGATGCGCCGCGCCGTCCTTGCGCATCAGAGTCTGCGCCTGAAACGCCCGCTTCATCGGCGTCTGCGGATCGTCCGAACTGAACAATTCGGCGTTTTCCTTGACGTATTTGGTGTGCTCAGCCTTGGTCAGCAACGTCCGGCCAAGCGCCTTGACCTGCAAAACCGGCGATTGCGCCCGCAATCGTTTGAAAATCGGATAGGGATCACGGGTCAGCTCAGCAAGGGTGATCTGATCGTCTACCGGCGCAAACGGCGCTTGGCTCTGTTGAGCATGCATGCCTTGTCTCCTCCCAGAACGCAGCTATGGACATTCTGAGTAGCGAAGCGATTTCCATCACACAATCCGATCAAGCCGATGGACCTAATCGAATAATTCGATAGTATCGCGGCATGACAACGCCCGACCCCCTCGCCATCGACTTCGCCGCACTGCGCACCCTTCACATGCTGCACGCGCTGAATTCGTTTTCGCGCACGGCCGAACATCTGGGCGTTACCCAGTCCACAATCTCCTACACCGTCGACAAAATGCGCCGCGCCTTTGCGGACCCGCTGTTCGTGCGCCAAGGCGCCAGCGTCGTGCCAACCGACCGCTGCACTGAAATCGTCGATGCGACTGTCAAAATGGTCGATGACTATCTGCAACTGACCGAACCGCGTGATTTTGACCCCGCAGAAACCCGGGCCGAGGTGACGATCTCTTGCAACTATTACGAACGCGCGGCCATCCTGCCCGACCTGATGCAGCGCCTGCGCCGTCGCGCCCCTGGTCTCATCGTGAAAATCCTCACCTCAACCGTGCGCGGCAAAGAACAGCTCGACCGCGGCGAAAGCGATGCCCTGCTTGGTCCGGTCATCATCGACAACACCAACTTTTATCGCCGTCATCTCGTCACCGATCACTACGTCTGCATCATGTCCCGCGACACGGCGCGCGCCACCGCCACTCTTGATGAAACAACCTATCTCGCTGCGCCACATGCGGTTGTGAACTACGGTGGCGGCTGGGAATCCAGCTTCATTACCGCCCTTCACGCCCGCAACCAGAAACTGAACGCTATTGTCGAAGTGCCCAGCCCGGCAGGCCTGCCCGCCCTGCTGAACGGCACCGATTTGATCGCGACCGTGCCCTTTGCCATCGCGCATAACTTCGGAGCCGAGGTTGTTATCCGCCCCTGCCCCTTCAATGCTCCGCTTGAGATCGACCTCTATTGGACGGCGCGCACCCACCGCTCGCCCATGCACCGCTGGCTCAGAGCCGAAATCGCCGATGCGGCCTCAAAAGTTGTGCTCAGCTAACCCTACTCCGCCGCGGCAACCGCGCCCGGCGTCAGGGCCAACCCGCCAATCTCTTGCAGCAAGGTCACAATCTGCTCCACCCCCTGCCGCGCCCGCAGGTTGGTAAACACAAATGGTCTTCCCGCCCGCATCCGCGCCGCGTCCCGCTCCATCACATCCAGCGAAGCGCCGACATGCGGCGCAAGGTCGGTCTTGTTGATAATCAAAACATCCGAACGGGTGATCGCGGGCCCGCCCTTGCGCGGTATCTCCTCGCCCGCCGCCACGTCGATCACATAAAGCGTCACATCCGCCAATTCCGGGCTGAACGTCGCCGACAGGTTGTCACCGCCGCTTTCGATCAACACCAGATCAACCTCCGGGTGGCGCGTCTGCATCTCGGCCACGGCGGCAAGGTTGATCGACGCATCCTCACGGATCGCCGTATGCGGACAGCCGCCAGTTTCCACCCCGATAATCCGGTCCTGTGGCAGCACCTGAAGCCGCATCAGCGCCTCGGCATCTTCCTGCGTGTAGATGTCATTTGTAATCACCCCCAGCGAGCAGCGATCGCGCAGCACCTCTGACAGGGCCGCTGTCAAAGTCGTCTTGCCTGCGCCCACCGGGCCACCGATTCCTACGCGCAACGGGCCATTCATCCGGGTCATGTGCGGAACATCCTTGAATACTGGGTTTCGTGTTTCATTGACGCAATATCGGCGTGGAAGGCCGTCGACGACAGCGCCCCCAACCCCGCGCCCTGCGCCGCTATGGCAATTTCGCTGGCCACGGGTGTCAGCGCCCGGATCATCTCCTGCCCGCGCGTCTGCCCGATGGGCAAAAGCCGCTGCGCCGCCGCCACCAGATTGCTCAGAAATGCCTGTAAAAACATCTGGGTGCATAACCGCACCGGCAAGGACTCAAGCCGCGCCGCCCGCCCGACAGCCACCGGATAGCACAAGCCATCCAGCTCCGTCGCCCACACCGCCGCGACCGTGTCGCAAAATGCGCGCCCCTGAAGGTCGCTCTCCTTCAACCGCTCGCCCGATGCTGCAAAGGCCCGACACATGCCGTCAACCTCGCGCGCGCCAAGCGCCGTGTCGGCCTCAAACCCGGCGGCAACAAACAACGCATCGTTCCAACCCGCGCCATGCCGCAACACATCCGCGATCCATTGCTCCACACCGCTTGCATCCTGCACAGCACCGCTCTCCACCGCCCATTCCAAGCCGTGGGAATAGGCAAAGGCCCCCACCGGAAAACCCGGCGAGAACCACTGTGCCAACGTCAGGATTTGCGCCTCAGTGGGCATGGCTATGTGTGCGCCCGTGGCCATAGGCCCCGCCTTCCGGCGTGAACGGTTCCACGACCTCGCGCACCTCTGCGCCGATTTTGCCCAGCATATCGCGGATCACATGATCCGGCTGGATCAACAGGCGCGCGCCTTCGATCTGACAGGGCGTGTGGCGGTTGCCGACATGCCACGCGATCCGCGGCAGGTCCGCACCGGTGACTTCCAGCAACGCTTCCGGCGCGGCGCAAATCTCGATCTCGCGCCCGTCCTCCAGCACCAGAACCCCGCCATGATCCAGCGATGTCGTCTTACCCAGATCGACAAGAAACCCCTGCCCGTCATCCGTGCTCAAAACCCTGCGCCGCAAAAACCGCCCCTCGTAATCGAGCGATATTTTCGCAAACGGCACACCGTGGGCGTGGCTGTGATAGCTATGCGCAACTGCAAGTGTCTCGGTCATCGCCGCCTCCTCAAAACATGAAATAGCGTTGCGCCATCGGCAACACCTCGGCCGGTTCACAGGTCAGCAACTCGCCGTTCGCGCGCACCTCATAGGTTTCGGGATGCACCTCGATCTCGGGCAAGGCATCGTTCATCACCATCGACGATTTGCCGATATTGCGCGTGTTCTTCACCGCGACCGTCTGCTTGGCCAATCCCAGCGCCGCGCCAATGCCATCGGCCTGCGCCGCCTCTGAAACAAACGTGACCGAAGACGCCGCCCGCGCCCCGCCCATCGCCCCGAACATCGGGCGCGAATAGACCGGCTGCGGCGTTGGGATCGACGCATTCGGATCGCCCATCTGCGCCACGGCAATCGACCCGCCCACCAAAACCATCTCGGGCTTCACCCCAAAAAACGCCGGATCCCAAAGCACCAGATCGGCGCGTTTGCCTTCCTCGATGCTGCCGATCTCATGCGCGATCCCATGGGCAATCGCCGGGTTGATCGTGACCTTGGCAATGTAACGCCGCACGCGGAAATTGTCGTTCTCGCCGGTCTCTTCGGCCAGCCGCCCGCGCTGTTTTTTCATCTTGTCGGCGGTCTGCCATGTGCGGATCAACACCTCGCCCACGCGCCCCATCGCCTGACTGTCTGACGCGATGATGCTGAACGCGCCCATATCATGCAGGATATCCTCGGCGGCAATCGTCTCGCGCCGGATGCGGCTCTCGGCAAAGGCCACGTCTTCGGGGATCGACTTATCAAGGTGGTGACACACCATCAGCATATCCAGATGCTCTTCCAACGTGTTCACCGTGAAGGGCCGCGTCGGGTTGGTTGAGGACGGGATCACATGCTCCTCCCCACACACCTTGATGATGTCGGGCGCATGGCCCCCGCCCGCGCCTTCGGTATGAAACGCGTGAATGGTGCGGCCTTTGATGGCGGCCACCGTGTTCTCAACAAACCCGCTTTCATTTAGCGTATCGGTGTGGATCATCACCTGCACGTCCATGTCATCGGCCACGCTCAGACAGCAATCAATCGCGCCGGGCGTGGTGCCCCAATCCTCATGCAGCTTCATGGCACAGGCGCCGCCCTTGACCATCTCCACCAAAGCGCCGGGGAGCGAGGCATTGCCCTTCCCCGACAGCCCAAGGTTCACCGGCAGCGCGTCAAAGCTCTGCAGCATCCGCCCGATATGCCACGGCCCCGGCGTGCAGGTCGTCGCCAAGGTGCCATGCGCCGGGCCGGTGCCGCCGCCCAGCATGGTGGTGATGCCGGAATGGATCGCATCGTCAATCTGCTGCGGACAGATGAAATGGATATGGCTGTCAAACCCGCCCGCGGTCAGGATACGCCCCTCGCCCGCAATCACTTCGGTGCCGGGGCCGACGATGATATCAACACCGCTCTGCGTGTCCGGGTTGCCCGCTTTGCCAATCTTGTGGATGCGCCCATCGCGCAACCCGACATCGGCCTTATAGATACCGCTATGATCCACGATCAGCGCGTTGGTGATCACCGTATCCACCGCCCCTTTGGCGCGCGTGGCTTGGCTTTGGCCCATGCCATCGCGGATCACCTTGCCACCGCCGAACTTCACCTCTTCGCCATAGGTGGTCAGATCGCGCTCGACCTCGATAATCAGATCGGTATCGGCAAGACGCAGACGGTCGCCCGTGGTCGGGCCAAACATGGCGGCATAATCGCGGCGGGAGATTGTGGCTGGCATGGCTATGACTTTCGGTTGCTTACAGCAGGCGCATTGCGCGTCTCTATGCTGCGGATGTCTCTTGAAACTGACACGACCCTCCGGTGCCGGGGGAGAGCACGACGCGCTGATCGCCGGCGCACGAACTTGTCGTCTCCAACGATAACCTCCGAAAGGAACCGATGGTCATGCCTCGGATTGCCGCTCGGCGCACGGGCGTTAACGCTTTGCTGATAATCGAACTGGCCGTTGCTCAATGGAAAGTTGGTCAATGGAAAAGTGACTGTGACATAGCACACCCCCGGGGCGTCAGCCCCGGTTCGCCCCCGACCCGCCCCCAGGGCGGGGGCGAATTCGCCCCCACCCTCGGGCCGGGGGCGACCCTCTGTTGCATACACGGTATGATCACAACGCCCCCATCACCTTTTGATTAAACCCGTAAACCTTGCGCGCCCCGCCCAGCGGGATCAACTGAACCTCGCGCCGCTGTCCCGGCTCGAACCGCACCGCCGTGCCTGACGCGATATCAAGCCGCATCCCCCGCGCCGCATCGCGATCAAATCCGAGCGCCGAATTGGTCTCGGCAAAATGGTAGTGGCTGCCCACCTGCACCGGCCTGTCACCGGTATTGGCCACCATCAGCGTCACCACCTCGGCCCCGTCGTTCAGGGTCAAATCCCCGTCAGCAGGAAACAGCTCTCCGGGGATCATTTGCGCCGCCTCTTCAGCACGGCCACAGCCCCCGCCGCAGCAATGCTCAGCGCCCCGACCAACAGGGGGAGCCATACCGGATCATCGCCATGCGGGTGCATATGCAAATGCCCCCCTCATGCGCCAGCGCGGGCGTTGACGCCAAAACAAGAAGCAACGTCGTTCCATATCTCATCTTTACTCTCCTTTAACGGATCGGATTGTGAACAGTGACAAGCTTGGTTCCATCGGGGAACGTCGCTTCGACCTGCACGTCGTGGATCATCTCCGCGATCCCCTCCATGCATTGATCTGCGGTGATAACCCCCGCCCCGGCCTCCATCAGGTCAGCCACCGAGCGCCCGTCGCGTGCCCCCTCAACCACCGCATCGGTGATCAAGGCAATCGCCTCGGGATGGTTCAACTTCACACCACGCGCCAACCGCTTGCGGGCCACTTCGGCGGCCATGGCGATCAACAGCTTGTCTTTTTCTCGGGGGTCAGGTTCATGTCATATCATCCAGCATCGAGGAAGCGTGCCGCCACTCAACCGGCGCAACACAGGGATCAAAGTCTTGCGAAGCTCGAAACTGTCCGCCGCCAACAGGCGGGCGACCAGCATGTCCTCGCCAATCAGGCTCACTCCGGCGGCACCCGCCAACAGCCCGCGCAACGGCTCCAGATGCGCCTCCGCGTCGCGGTTCACATAAACGACCGAAGCCATAGCCCCCGCGCCAGCGCCCGTCACCGGCCCGGCCATCTGGCGCTCGGCGTCACCGTTTAACGTCATCGCATCAAGGTACAGCGGCGCACCATCGCGCCAAATCTCGATCCGGTCACGGAACCGGATGTCGTGCAACCGCTCGCCCATCGCCGCGCGGCCCAAGACAATCGGCTCAACCATCAACAGTGCCGCATCCGCCGCCATCTCGACATGCAACCGCCGGTCCAGCGCCGATCCTTCAAACAGAATGGTCTCCTGCGGCAGCCAACTTACCCGCGCGCCCTCGCCAACCGTCAGCCGGTTGCGCATCGTGCCCGTCAACCCCGGCTGGGCGCGATACGCCCGCTCACAGGCCTGCGTCGTCAGAGCCAGAGCCGTGCCCTGCCCCGCCCGCGCCGTCATGGCAAAGCGGTCCCCGCCGGTCACACCACCCGCCGTATTCAGGATAACCGCCTCAAGCGCATCACCCCCGGTTCTGGGGAACAGAAACTTCGACGATCCCGATTGCCGCATCTCGTCCAATCGGGACGCCCCGCGCACATGTTTCGACGAAAGTTTGAGCGCCCCCTCGGCCCGGGGCTGAAGCGATGCCTCTGTAACAGGCGTTATCCGGCCAAGCTGTGTGATCGTCGCACCCTCGCGTGTCTAAATCTCGACACTGGTTGTTGCGGGCCACAGGCGACTGCACCACGGGATTCGCTGAAAATGCGGAAATCGACACGTTTGCATGCTCAATTATTGGGCGGTCGCCCCGCTAATCGCCCAATAAGCGGGCGTTTGAGGCAAGCGCTCGGGATTGCCCCCCGCCGAATTTGCCAAAATCGCTGCGTTGCAGAAACGCTAACGCACCTTCGGGGGATCCGGATGTCTGGAATCGGGGGTGTGTGGCGACCATACGAATTGGAGCTCGGCCGGCCGCCACACGTATTGCAACACAAAGTTGCAGGGACAGCTAAGGGGACACCAAGCGCATGCGCAAGCCCCCCGCCGCCCTGTGAGGAGATGAAAATGACATTAACAAAAAGCATTCTTGCCGGCACATTGGCCGTTGCCGGTTTCGCCGCACCTCTCGCGGCCGCCGAAGACACGATCAAGATCGGCGTGCTGCACTCGCTGTCCGGGACAATGGCGATTTCCGAAACCACGCTCAAAGACACCATGCTGATGCTGATCGACGAGCAGAACGCCAAAGGCGGGTTGCTCGGCAAAAAACTCGAAGCGGTCGTGGTCGACCCCGCCTCCGACTGGCCGCTCTTTGCCGAAAAAGCGCGCGAACTTCTGACCGTTCACAAGGTCGACGTGATCTATGGCAACTGGACAAGCGTCAGCCGTAAATCCGTGCTGCCCGTGATCGAAGAACTCAACGGCCTGCTCTTCTACCCCGTTCAATACGAGGGCGAGGAAAGCTCGAAAAACGTGTTCTACACCGGCGCCGCGCCCAACCAACAGGCGATCCCGGCCACCGATTACTTCCTCGAAGAACTCGGTGTCGAAAAATTCGCGCTTCTGGGCACCGACTATGTCTATCCGCGCACCACGAACAACATCCTTGAAAGCTACCTGCAGCAAAAAGGCATCGCCAAGGAAGACATCTTTGTTAACTACACGCCCTTCGGCCATTCCGACTGGTCCAAGATCGTCGCCGATGTCGTGGCGCTCGGGGCCGATGGTAAAAAGGTCGGCGTGATCTCGACCATCAATGGCGACGCCAACATTGGCTTCTACAAGGAACTCGCCGCCGCTGGTGTCTCTGCCGATGACATCCCCGTCGTTGCCTTCTCGGTCGGCGAAGAAGAGCTTTCGGGCCTCGACACCGCCAACCTCGTTGGCCACCTCGCGGCATGGAACTACTTCCAGTCCGCCGAAGGCGATGCCAACACCGCCTTCATCAAAGCGTGGAAAGCCAAGATGGGCGAAGAACGCGTGACCAACGACCCGATGGAAGCCCATTACATCGGCTTCAACATGTGGGTGCAGGCGGTCGAAAAAGCCGGCACCACCGATGTCGATGCCGTGCGCACCGCGATGTATGGTCAAGAATTCCCCAACCTGACCGGCGGCACCGCCGTGATGCTGCCCAACCATCACCTCGCCAAACCGGTTCTGATTGGCGAGATCAAAGCCGACGGTCAATTTGACATCATCAGCCAAACCTCAGAAGTCCCCGGCGACGCTTGGACCGACTTCCTGCCTGAATCGGCTGTGCTCAAATCCGATTGGAAAGACCTCGGTTGCGGTATGTACAACACCGACACCAAGTCCTGCGTGCAGATCAAGTCGAACTACTGATCTTTGAAACCCGGAGGGGGCCATCCCGGCCCTCTCCATCTTCCCGCACGGGGCCCCACACACATGAAAACGCTCTTCACAGCGGTCTTCACGCTCTTTCTGACGTGCGTTGCGGCCTCCGCCCAAGTTTCTCAGGCCCAAGTTTCTCAGGACATCGCTCAAAACGCCGCGATCCAGCCGCTCTTGCAGGAACACGGCGCGCTCATCGCCAAAAGCTCGCGCCGCACCATCGGCCCCGCGATCGACGCGATTGCCGCCAGCGACCTGCCACAGGCCAAAACCGTGCTTCAGGCTTGGGTCGAAAGAAACATGTGGATGCGCAAATCCGACGGGCTTTTCTTTACCGCTCAAGAGGGTGACGCCAAAAGCTATACGCTGATCGACTTTGACACCGGCGCGCCCGTTGGCACAGCCGCCAAATCCGATCTGAAACAGCTCAAACCCAACAGCGGCGTGCGCGCGATGATCTCGACCGCGCTGGTGAAATTCCAACTCACCGACCCGGACCCGGCCCGCCGCTGGGACGCGCTCACCTCGATCAAACGTGACCCCGACGCCGCCCTGCTCGCGCCGCTGCGCGCCTCGCTCGCAATGGAAACTGACGCCGCACTTCTGGCTCAGAAACAGCGCCTCGAACGCTTGCTCACCATCGCATTTGACGCTGACACCACGGCCCGCGTGACGGCCATTTCGGACATGTCCGGCGATCTCGGCGTTGATTTCCGCGCCACGCTCAACCCGCTGGTCGCCACCACCCGCCGCGTGGTCAAAGGCGACCCGCCACAAGACCTCAACATCGCCGCCCGCCTCACTCCGGGAGAGGACGGCTTCTCGGAAACCGAAGCCTACGACTTGCTGGTTGCCAAAAACCTCGCCCTGCCGCGCATCACCCCTGATGCGATCCGCGCGGCCCTGTCCGAGAACATAACAAACGGGCGCGTCGGCGGCGTTCCCCTTGCCCAGCTTGACGATGATGCCAACCGGCACAAAGCCTATGTTGCTCTGGTCAACGCCGGTCAGGCCCAAGCCTTCGCCACCGAACCCGAAGTCCGCGCCACCCTCGCCGCGCACAGCTTCTTTGACAGCTACGCCGAATCCTCGCGCACGGTCACAACCGCCGCGACCAAGGCGCTCGCCGATATTGACGTGAAGCTGGCCCTGAACCAGACCCTCGATTTGACGCTTGATGCGCTCTCGCTCGCGTCGATCTATTTCCTCGCTGCGATTGGCCTCGCCATCACTTTTGGCGTCATGGGGGTTATCAACATGGCGCATGGCGAATTCATCATGATGGGGGCCTATACCGGCTATGTGGTGCAGCAAATCATCCCGGATCACACCATTTCGATCCTTGTCGCTATCCCTCTGGCCTTTGCGGTGACCTTTGCCGCCGGTGTCGCGATGGAGCGGCTGGTGATCCGCTATCTCTATGCCCGTCCGCTGGAAACGCTGCTGGCCACCTTCGGCATCTCCATCGCGCTGCAACAACTGGCCAAGAACATCTTTGGCACACAGGCCCGCCCGTTGACATCGCCGGGCTGGCTCGATGGGGCGCTGGTGATGAATGACGTGGTCTCGATCAGCTATATTCGCATCGCGATCTTCTTCCTCGCGCTGATTTTCCTTGGCGTTTACCTCTTCATCATCAAGCGCACGCGCCTCGGGCTCGAAACCCGCGCCGTCACGCAAAACCCGCATATGGCGGCGTCCATGGGTATCAATCCGGGGCGCGTCAACATGCTCACCTTCGGGCTCGGCTCGGGGATTGCGGGTGTCGCGGGCGTGGCGATTGGCCTCTTTGCCAAGGTCACCTCCGAACTCGGCTCCGACTACATCGTCCAGAGCTTTATGACCGTGGTGGTCGGCGGTGTCGGCAATATCTGGGGCACTCTGGCGGGGGCCGCAATGATCGGCTTCCTGCAAAAAGGGATCGAATGGCTGAACCCCTCCAACACACTGGCGGCCCAGACCTATATGATCATCTTCATCATCATTTTCATCCAATTCCGGCCACGGGGCATCATCGCCCTCAAAGGCCGCGCAGCGGGGGATTGAGGACCATGCAACACGCAACCCACCCCTGCAACGCGCCCCAAACCAATCAGAGCACCCGGCCGCCAACGGCGGCCAGCGCCCGCACCGCCCCCCCACGGGGCGGGCGCTTGGCAAAGGCTCCGCAATCCGTTGACGACGCGCACACCCTCACGACCAAGGCATCCTTGAACGCGCCCCGTGCGGCGCGGGCGCTGGCCTCGCTCTGCCATTCAAACCATCGGAGGGCCGCCCAATGAACCGCTCCTTCATCGCCAAGAACCCCTCGATCCTCGTGTTCCTCGCCCTACTCGCGGTGTTCACCATCGTCGTCACGGCCCTGTCCGAAGGCGCGGGCGCGGGCTTTATCTCGACCAGCTTCATCAAGACGCTGGGCAAGACGCTCTGCCTCTGCCTCGTTGCCGTCGCGATGGACCTGATCTGGGGCTTCACCGGCATTCTCAGCCTCGGGCATTTCGCCTTCTTCGGCCTTGGCGGCTATATGATCGGCATGTGGCTGATGTACGAGCGCACGCGCCTGATCGTGGTCGACTCTCTGGCCCAATCCGACATCCCCGCAACCCCGACCGAAATCACAGACGCCATCGGCAACCAGATCTTCGGCGTCGTCGGGGCAAGCGACTTTCCCTTGGTCTGGGCCTTCGCCGACAGCCTGTTTTTGCAACTCCTGCTCGTCGTTCTGGTGCCCGGCCTGCTCGCGCTCATCTTCGGCTGGCTCGCCTTTCGCAGCCGCGTGACAGGCGTCTACCTCTCGATCCTGACCCAAGCCATGACCCTCGCTCTCGCGCTCTTTCTCTTTCAGAACGACAGCGGGCTGCGCGGCAACAACGGCCTCTCGGGCCTGCAAAACCTGCCCGGCGTCACGGCGTCACAGGATGCGGTCTCGCTCTGGTTCTTCTGGGCCTCGGCCCTCGCGCTGGCGCTCGGCTACATCCTCTCGGCATGGGTCGTGTCGGGCAAATTCGGCTCGGTCATCCGCGGCATCCGCGATAACGAGGCACGCGTGCGTTTCTTGGGCTACTCGGTCGAAACCTATAAACTCGCGGTCTTCACGCTGACCGCCTGTATCGCCGCCATCGCAGGCGCGCTCTACTACCCGCAGGCGGGCATCATCAACCCGGCGGAAATCGCGCCGATCGCCTCGATCTACCTCGCGGTCTGGGTCGCGATTGGCGGGCGCGGGCGGCTCTATGGCGCGGTCATCGGCGCGGCCTTGGTCAGCTTGCTCTCGACATGGTTCACCGGCGGACAGGCCCCCGACATCAACCTCGGTTTTTACACCATCAAATGGGTCGATTGGTGGCTGGTGCTGCTCGGGCTGACCTTCGTCGCCTCCACGCTGTTCGCCCCCAAGGGGATCGGCGGGCTGATCGACCATTTCTCCGACCGCCGCACCCCCAACCGCCATGGCGCCAACCTCGGCCCCGATGACGGTCCCTGCGCGAAAAGGAGGCCACTGAATGAGCACGCTCCTCGAAGTCTCCGGCGTTTCCGTATCCTTTGACGGCTTCCACGCCATCAACAACCTCAGCTTCCAGATCGGCACCGCCGAAATGCGCGCCGTGATCGGCCCCAACGGCGCGGGCAAAACCACCTTTATGGACATCGTCACCGGTAAAACCCGCCCTGACGAAGGCCGCGTCATCTGGGGCGAAAAATCGGTCTCCCTGCTCAAGATGAGCGAAGCCAAAATCGCTCAGGCCGGGGTCGGTCGCAAATTCCAAAAACCCACCGTGTTCGAGGACCAGTCCGTCGAGGAAAACCTCCTCATGGCACTCAAAAAACCGCGCGGCTGGCTCTCGGTGCTCACCTTCCGGCCTGACAGCGACGATCTCGATCGCACCGCCGAACTCGCCTCCGAAATCGGCCTCTCCGACCAGCTCAAACGCAAATCGGGAGAGCTTAGCCATGGCCAGAAACAATGGCTCGAAATCGGTATGTTGCTGGCACAGGAACCGCGCCTCTTGCTGGTTGATGAACCCGCCGCCGGCATGACCCCGGCCGAGCGTGAACACACCACCGACATCCTTGTCGAGGCCGCCAAAACCCGCGCCGTCGTCGTGGTCGAACATGATATGGAGTTCGTCCGCCGCCTGAATTGCAAGGTCACGGTGCTGCACGAAGGCTCGGTTCTCGCCGAAGGCAGCCTCGATCACGTGACCGCCAACCAAGACGTCATCGACGTCTATCTGGGGCGCTAAGCCATGCTGAAACTCGACAATCTCACCCTGCATTACGGCCATTCGCAAATCCTGCACGGCATCTCGATGGAGGCCGCGACGGGCGAGGTCACCTGCGTCATGGGCACCAATGGCGTGGGCAAGACCAGCCTGATCAAGGCGATCTCGGGCACCCATCCGCGCACCTCGGGCGAGGTCGCGCTTGACGGGCAATCGCTCGGCATCCTGCCCGCCAACAAGCTCGCCCATCTCGGCATCGCCTACGTCCCCCAAGGGCGCGAGGTTTTCCCCCTGATGACCGTGCGCGAGAACCTCGAAACCGGCTTCGTCTGCCTGCCCAAATCGGAACATTTCGTGCCCGACCATATATTCGAGCTGTTCCCTGTGCTGAAAGAAATGCAATCGCGTCGCGGCGGTGACCTTTCGGGTGGCCAGCAACAGCAACTCGCCATCGCCCGCGCCCTGATCACCAAGCCCAAGCTCTTGCTGCTTGATGAGCCGACCGAAGGCATTCAGCCCAACATCATCCAACAGATCGGCAACGTCATCCGCCTGCTGCGCGACCAAGGCGAAATGGCCATCGTGCTGGTCGAACAATACTTTGAATTCGCCTATGACCTTGCCGACCGTTTCGTCGTCTTGCGTCGCGGCGAGGTGATGCTCGAAGGCACCAAGGGGTCGCTCGACAAGGCAGAGGTGCTGAAATCCGTCTCGGTATGACCATAAGCGTCACCCGATGACCGACTGACCCTCTAACCCTACACCGCGACCAAATGGTTGTCCCATTGCACCTCATGGCTGGCGGTGCGTTGCAGAACGCCTCCGGAAATCACCCCGAAATCGCCTGTCCCGGCGGATACGCAAAACCCGCCCCGCGCCGGACCCAAGCCACAGACATCGGCCATCTCGACCACGCCGCTCAGCGCGCCGCTGCCAATGGCAAACACATGCACCAGCCCGCCGCGCGGCGATGAAATCGCCACCTCGCCGCCATCGCCCGAAATCGCCACGCTTCCGGCATAGCCCTTCATCCGCGCCTGCTCGTCCGCACCCGCTGTCAGCAGGCGGATGCTCTCGCCCCGCCGGTGCAGCCCCAACAGCGGTGGATGTTCGCCAACATCCCCCTGCCATTGCATGGCAAACGCCACGGTCCCGCCTTTGCTCACCGCCAGATGGCGGATCGAATTCTTGTGCCATGCCTGTGGCAATCGCACCCGCTCCACAACCTCGCCGCGCAGCGTGGCATAGCTCAGGTTCGGCGCCATCACCGGGATGTTCAACTTGCTGCGCCCGCTTTCGGGATGCGTCTCGATCCCGCCATTGGCAATCACCAAGGTCTCTTGATCCGGCAACAGGCGAATGTCATGCGGACCAACACCGCCCGATGCAAACTCTCCCACACGGCGATACCCGCTCCTGGCGGCCCACACGCCAATCACACCGCGCCCTTGGGCGTAATCATTCTCGGCGGTGTATAAGATCTGTCCGCTCGACGAAAACACGCCATGCCCGTAAAAATGCCGCCCCTCGGGGGCCTTCAAACGGGCAATCTCTGTGCCTTTCGCGCAATCCAGAACCAAGGCAAACGTGCCGGGCCGTCGCGCAAACGCCACCGCCTCTGGCCGCTTGGGGTGCGCCGTGGCCGCATGCCCGCGCCCCGGCAAGGGAAGCCTGAACAAAACCCTGCCGTCTGCGCTCACCCCGGCCAGCGCGAAACTGCCATCCGCCTGCCGGGCTGCCGACAAAAACGCCGGCGCGCCCGCGTCCGCCCAGCTCAGCCGCGGCGTCATCCCCGCCGCCAAAAGGCCGCCAACAAAGCCTCTGCGCGATGGCATCTCAATCTCCGTCCAACGCGTTGAACCCGGCGCTCACACCCAGCATCGGACCCAACTCGGTATTGGCGATCTCGCGGATATAGCCGATGGATTGCTGCAGGATTTCCACCTCTAGCCGCCCTTGGATCGTGGCCACCCCGGCGAACACCGGATCACCCAAACCCGCCGCCAGCTCAAGGCTACGGGCAAACGCCGCGTCAAGCGTATCTGCCACGCTGCCCGCCTTGCGCGACAGGATGGCCGCCAACTCTCGCGTGGCTTCAACCGACACCACCACATTGCGCAGCGACCGCCCCGAACGATAGGCCTCCGCCCGCTTGGGGCGTGGCCGCTCAAACGTGCCCAAAGGCCGGCCAAGCCGGGTATCTTGGGTAAACTCCAACCCCACCAGCAACGCCTTGAACACCTCCTGCACCGCCTCGTCCTCGCTGCGATACCGCCCATCCGCGCCCGGATGCATCAAAGCCTCGCCATATCCGCCGCGCCAGTCGCTCAAAATCGCACCCGCGTTCCGCTCAATGTCCGCCGTCACAGCCCGCACCAGATCACAGCGGTAGGTGGCATCGCCCATGCTGGCGATCCGCTCGTCAAACAACAGAAACTCCAAGGCGTAGAACCCGCGCCCCGCAATCGACACATGCGAAAACGCCTCAACATCCTGTGCCGCCGAATCTTGATTGCGGATCAACCGCGCAAGCGCCTTGGGCGTGAACCCCTTGGTGTCGGGCCAAAACGCCAGCGCAAACGCCCGGTCATTGACCTCGCTCGGCCCGAACCGCAGATGGCTTACGCCCACCCACGCGTCAAACGCCGCATGATAGGCCTGCTGCAACCCCTCCGAAGACGCCGAACATTCGGCTGTCGCGGCTTGGTGAAGCGCCCCACTGCGCGCGCTCAATTGCTCAAAGCGCGGCAAGACATGCTCTTTAACAACCGCCTCCAACACCGCGCCGCGCCCGTCCGCCTGCGCAACGGCGGGAAACAGAAAAACGGCAATAGCGACAAGGTGACGTATCATTCAAAGACTCTCCAGAAAGCGGATTAATGCGGCCCGGTCTGCTTTCGGCATATTGACCACCGCGTCCTTCATAGGCTCGGCTTCGCCCCCATGCCAGAGGATCGCCTCAAGAAGTGATCGCGCCCGCCCGTCATGCAGGAAATAGCTGTGCCCGCTGACCGTTTCCGTCAGCCCAACACCCCAAAGCGGCGGCGTGCGCCATTCCGTTCCACTGGCGCGGGCTTCGGGGCGATGATCGGCCAACCCCTCGCCCATGTCATGCAGCAACATGTCGGTATAAGGCCAGATCAGCTGAAAACTCTGCGCCGATTTCCCTTCCATACGATGGGTTACAAAAGAGGGCGTATGACAGGCGATACAGCCCGTTTCATAAAACACCTTCTTGCCGCGCAATACCTCGGGGTCATTGGCATCGCGCCGCGCCGGAACGCCCAGGTTTCGACTGTAAAAGGTGACCAGATCCAGCCCCTCACCGTCGATCTCATGGCCGCGCACATCCTCCGCCCCATGCGGCGCCTCAAGACAGGCAACCTGCGCTGCGGTGCACTCGCCCTGCGGCGTCGGGAACAGCGGGTTGGAAATGCCGATATCCCCGGCAAAGGCCGCTGCCGATTGATGCTTGATCGTCGGCGCCCCGGCCTTCAACCCGAACCGCCCCAGCATCGGCGTGCCGTATTCCACCGACCAAACCACATTGGCGCGCCCCGTAATCCCGTCACCATCGCGATCATCCGGGTCCGCCAGCGCCAGAATATCGCGCGCCGGAACCGCCTCAAGCAGACCCAGCCCGATCATCTGCGGCGCCACCCTCGGGCTCAGCATCGCCCCCTTCGCCAATGGACCATACCCCAGATCAGCTGCGCGATAGGTCGGGCGCCGCAAACGGGCAACCTCGCCGCCTGACAATGGCACGGCCACCTCTTCATAGGTCACCTCAAACCGGTATTCCGCCGCATGCCCCGGCAGCGCGAAATCCTGCAACTGGCTGCCGTAAACCGGGTCGGGCCGGGTCGCCAGATACCCTTCAATCTCGGCAATCGCATCGCTCTTGTCGCCCAGTACCGAAACGCGCAAAAAGATCGACACCGCATTGTCATCCGGCCCTTCCGGCGGATGCCCGCGCCCATCCTTAATATGGCACCGCTGGCACGAGCGCGCATTGTAAAGCGGCCCCAACCCGTCCGACGCCAGTGTCGACGACGGCGACGACACCCAAATCTTGCGGAACAAGCCGTTGCCGACCTTGAACTCCAACTCTCCGTCAAAGCCGATGTTGGCCGACGGCTGTGAAAACGCATCCGCATTCAGCCGTGGACGCACCGTCGCGGCCCCCCCCGACATCTCTTCGAATTTCTGTGCCTTGGTGAAATCGGTGGTCGGAGTCGTCACTTTGCGAATGCGCGCAGCCTCATCAGCGGTGCGCGGCACCACGTCCAAATGCAGGTCCTGCAAATCGTCCCACGGCGCGGCCCATACGCCCGACGCCACAAGCCCAGTCACCAGAGCCGCGAAAAATGGGGGTTTCATCGTTTGGTTTTCCTAAGTCCCGGTTTTTCGCGCGTTTCCACCCCGGGGTTGGGGACTTCCCTTCTGCAACCCCGCCCGAAAACACGTCCGCGCGGGGTTATATTACTGGCTGCCATGTCGGGCGTAAAATCACAAATCCCGGCAACGGCTTACCGCATAACGCTTACGCGCCGAACCCGACCGTGATGCCAAAGTTGAACACAGGCTTCGCGCTCTCTGCAACTTCGATCAAAATTCCTGCCGAAACAGTCTCACTCAGCCCATAAGACACGCCCAGCTCGCCGTAAACATCGGTGCCGTCGTGCCCGGCAAGAACGCTGCCGGTGAATTTGTCGCCAAGACCGAATTCCGCGCCAAGGCTGATGTCGGTGGATTTGGCCGTAAGGGCCCTGAACCACTTCCAATGTGGCCCCGATATTGCCCGAAATCGGGAAATCAAGCGCCAGCCCGACCTCATCCGAAGTGAACCCGCTCTTGTCGAGGTAAATACGCGAGTAATAGGCCGTCAGCGCCATATCGTTGCCAAGCTCAAAGCTGTAGCCAAGCGACAGTGTGATCTCCGCATCATCCGCCGGGTGCTTGTAGAGCGTTTCAAGCTCTGCACCCACAAAGGCGCCGCCATAAGACAGCTCAACAATGACATCCGCAGTGGTCTCGGTCGTGCCGCCCGATGTGACTGCCACGTTGACAGATGCTTCGCCCGAATACGACAGCTCCGCCGCCGACACAGCCGCCGGAAGGGCAAGCGTCGCAACGCTCGCCAAAAGATAGTGTAGTTTCATTTGATGGTCCCCATTTCATGATATTGGTCCGCGGGTGCGGTCGCTTCTGGTATGATATGACATTACGGCACTCAATAGCCGATGCAGTATCAGCGGCCACACCCCCGTTCGGTGTGCTTATTCAAAGACAGCCGACGGATTGTCGAGACTGTCAGAGCCTTCAAACGCGATCTGATCAATGCCCAGCTTCACCACGATCCGCTCGATGGTTTTGGTCTGGTCGATCAACCCGTTTACGCCGGCCATGATGATCGCTTCGCCGCCCGCGTTGCCGCGCTCCAGCATCTGATCATAGGCAAAACCGCCTTCCGCTGCGGTCTTGATCCCGCCAAGTCCGCGCATCGTCGTGGCCAGCTTGGCTTTCATCTCGGCATCAAGCCCCGCATCCGCCGCGGCCACCAGATCCGAAAGCGACGGACCCGAAATCACCGTGCCATCAACCCGGACATATTGCCCGAGATAGACGTTCTGCACGCCAAGCCCATCGTAATAGTGGCTGTTATGGGTGTTGTCCGAAAAGCAATCATGCTCCTCTTCCGGGTCGTTCAGCATAAGCCCAAGACGCATCCGCTCACCGGCTTGCTCGCCATAAGACAGCGACCCCATCCCGGTCAGCATCGCCGAAATACCGGCCATTTCGTTTTCCATCAACGCCTTGCGCCCGGCACCGCCGTCAACCCATTGCGCCGCCATCCACTCAAGGTCCGACACCAGCAATGCGCTGGCCGCTTTAAGATAGGCCGCCCGCCGGTCACAATTGCCGCCGGTGCAATCGTCACCCGCTGCATAATCGGTCCATGGACGGTTGCCCGCGCCTGCGCCATGCCCGTTCGGGCCCTGACCCCAAAGCAGAAACTCGATCGCGTGATAGCCGGTCGCGACATTCGCCTCGATCCCGTCCACCTCATGCAGCGTTTCTGCCAAAAGCTTGGGCGTGATGTTCGTCGCGTCAATTTCCTTGCCCGACAAGGTGAATTTCGCCGTCGCAATCACGTTCAGCGCGGCAAAGGCGTTCTCGTCGCTCGGCCCGCCATAGTCGGCGCTGACGTAGTCGATCAAACCCTCGTCCAGCGGCCATGCGTTCACCTTGCCTTCCCAGTCGTCAACAATCGCGTTGCCGAACCGGAACACCTCGGTTTGTTGATACGGCACCCGCGCCGCAATCCACGCCGCGCGCGCCGCCTGAAGCGCCTCGGCTGATGGCGATGCGATCAGCGTATCAACCGCCGCTTCAAGCTTCTTTGCGGTGGCAAGGCTGTCGGCATAGCTCGCCTCGGCGATGTCGGCATAGGTGTCGATCACCTCGGCCTTTTCAACGGCCCAAAGCGGGGTGGAAAATGCCAGCATCGCAGTGGTGGCGAGTAGAATAGATCGTTTCATGGTGGTTCCTTTAGTGAAGTGTATGTCGTGTCGTCTGTGGCGAAACCGTTTCCGGTTCGGAACGCGTGGCTATCTGACGTAGGGCAATGCCCAATTGCTGCGCCAACCCGGCAAGGCTGGACGCAAAATCCGGGCGCACAATCAGGCTGGCCAACAACATCGCATCTTCACGCGCGCCCTCGGCGGCGGCGGCGATGAAATTGGCAAAACACGCCTCGTCCGCGCCAAGGCACTTGCAGGCAATCTGATGGCGCATCAACGGGCGCCGCCCATGGCGCGCGCAAAGCTCGCAAATCTGCTGCAACGCCTCGACCGCTTGTTGGCCAAGGTCCGCCCCAAGGAAATCCTGCAGCTCGGCGCTCACCCGGTTGCGCTCCTGCGGCCCGCTGTACCAATAGCGCAGGCACTGCACCGCATAGGCCTCGACCGGCCCCAACTCGGCCAGCAAGCCGACCGGCGCGCCGCCGCGTATGTGCGACTGCATCGTCACTTGGTCAGGATCAGCTTGCCCGCGCGGGTAATCCGCAACGTGTAAGTCTGCCCATCGTTCTGAATAAAGGCGATCCGCCCCCTGCATCAGGTCCTGAACATCATGGCAAGGCGTGTCGGTCTGCGTATCCGGGTGCTGCCCCATCGGTCGGGAATCATTCATCACATCAATCTTTCTTCAACCGTGTCTCGGTCGATCAGCCATTCAAGCGTGAGGCCCCCGGCATCGGATTGATCGCGTTCCAAAAGACAGGCCGCCAACTCGTCGCGTGCAACGACATGTGCCGCCTTGTCTTGTGTCTGATCGTCCCGGCCACGGTGCATAAACAACATCTGCACGCTCCTCGGTTTGTCCCATGGCTTCCCCGTCGTGAGTCCGACAGAGTGGCTTATCGCCTTTTTCTTACTTTTTCTGTCGGCATTGTCAATCTTACTATTTTTGTAAGATTAACGCACATCACCTGAACAAATCTGGAAATCCTCAAACACGGGCAAAGACTTGCGCGCCCTGCACAGGCGGTCAAACCGGTCAAACCCGGCCACCATCACATATTGAGTCGCTTGAATATTGGGCAGCCATCGCGCCCCGCCGCCATACGCAATGACGGGCCGGCCACGCCTTACGCCCCGGTCAAAAACCCTTCGGCCGCCAACAACGCAATCAACTCCTGCGCCGATTGCTCCAGCGTTTTGCCCGACGTATCAAGTGCTGCATGCGCGCGCCGATACAGCCCCTCGCGGCTCTTTAGAATGGTGCGCAATTGCTCCATCGCTTCCGGGTTGCCCTTCATCGGGCGCATATCCCCTTGCGAGCGGACCCGCGCCATATGCTCTTCCGGGCTGGCCTTGATCCAGATGGTGTGGAACTGGCTGCGCACGGCGTTATACGTCGATGGCTCCGCCACGATTCCGCCCGCCACGGCCAGGATAATATTGGAATGGGTCGCAATGATCCGGTCCACCGCCTGCGCTTCCAGCGTGCGATACCCCTCCTGACCATAGAGCGCCATAAGCTCGGTCACCGGCATCCCGGAATGCGCCTCGATCTCGCTGTTCAACTCCACAAACGGCACGCCCAATGCCTGCCCCACCCGCGCCCCGAGCGAGGATTTCCCAGCCCCGCGCAGCCCAACCAAACAAACCCGGTTCGCCCGCTGATGCTCGTTCGTTTCCGGCAACAAAATCTCGCGCACGCGCGTCTTGATGTCTTCGGTCGACCCGCGAAACATCTCGGCAATCCTGAGCGCCTCCGAGGTCCACGGATCTTCCTCGCCCAACAGCCACTCAACCCGCGTGTCCAACGCATGTGCCACGCGCTGCAATAACCCGATCGAGATATTGCCCTCGCCCGCCTCCAACTGCGCCAGATACCGCATCGACACGCCCGAAGTCTCCGACACAATCCGCCGTGGCAACCCCTTCATCTCGCGCGCCTTGCGCACACGCTCTCCCACCCGCGACAGAAGCAACTCAACAGCCTCATCCGCCCCCTGCGCAGGCCCGCTTGAGGTGACTAAGCCGTCAAAATTTGTGATCTCGCTCATAGGGGTCGCAACTTGTGAATTATATCGCACAAGGTATCTGATTTCACCGACAGTTCAAACGCTTTTGCCCGATCCATGCGCCAAGCGCGCCACGTCAGTAGGTCTCGACGTGATAGCGCCCCTCTTCGCGCATCGCGTCCCGCGTGGCATTCCATGACAGACCGGCGCTCTCTGCGATGTTGGAAAACGCATGATCCACGCCCACCTCCATACCGCGCAAGCCACAGATATATATGTGTGTTTTCGGATCGGCGAGCAAATCTGCGACCGCGTCCTCTTCCACCATCATCCGGTCCTGAACATATTCCTTGTCCTGATCGGGAAGGCGACTGAACACCATATGTTTCTTCAGAATGCTGTCGGGCACTTTCCCCAATGGCCCGAAATAAGGCAGGCTCTCGGGCGTGCGTGCGCCAAAAAACAGCACCATATCGCCGCCTTCTGTGCCGCTCATCCGGGTGCGATGCATGGTAAACGCCCGAAACGGCGCCGAGCCTGTGCCGGTGCACACCATCAATATCCGCGCATCCGCGTCATTGGGCATCAGGAACGTCGCCCCGAACGGGCCGGTCACCTGCACCTCGTCGCCCTTCTGCAGATCACAGACATAGTTCGAACACAGCCCCTTGTCCTCGCGCTTCACGGTCAGCGACAGGTTGTTATACCCCGGCCGCTCGCCGTCACGCGGGCTGGAAATCGAATAAAGCCGCGGCAGATGCGGGTTGCCGGCCTCATCCACACCCGGCGGAATGATCCCGATGCTCTGCCCTTCCAGAACCGGCATCGGCTGGCCTGCGAAATCCAGAATAATGTGGCGCACGTCGCCATCCGCCCCATCAGCCGTCAGCCGGTAATTGCCCTGAACCTTCGCCACCGCTGGCTTGCCAAGGTTATAAAGGTTCACCGTCGGCTTCGAGGCCGTCGCAGGCGCATGCGCCTTGCCGCCCGCCCCCTCATGGGCTTCGGCCAACAGCTTGGCCATGGCCTCGTCCATCGCCTCCATGTCGGCATCACCACCCCCGTCGAGCTCTTCTTGCTCGGGCAGTTCTTCCCAACTGAATTGCTCTTCCAGCGAATAAGGCTTGGCCACAACGCGCCATTCATCAATCGACCCGGTCGGGCAAACCGGAATGCAATCCATACAGAAATTGCACTTCTCGGCATCCACCACGACATTGTCGTCGTCATGGGTGATCGCCTCGATCGGACAGGTCATCTCGCAGGTGTAACAACGGATACAGATTTCCGGGTCGATCAGGTGCTGTTTCAATGGCTTGTTCATGGCTATCCCACCTTCGTTTTCGCTGCCCTCCCCGGCCAAGTCCGGGCCGGGCGGTTTTTACCCGCAATCACACCGCGTGCAATCACTCTCCTGCAGCAGTTTCGCCCAATACGACCTCCGGCACCACCATGACTTCGATCAGGGCCTGACACAGCCCCCGGCAATCACTGCACCCGATACACGGCGTGCCCAAACCCGCCACCTTGCTGGCAACCGCTTCAACCCGGTCTGTTTGTGCGCGGCGTCTCGTGATGGTCAGTCCCATTGCTTCTCTCCCTGTGACGACATGGTGAATGCGTTCTGGCGTGCATCTGGTTGGCGCGGGGCGGTCCCGCTTAAAGAACACCGCCCCGGCCGATCACTCATGCCATGGCGAGCTTGACGTACTCAAAGTCACCCGGCTTGTTGTCGATCCCCACCTTGGGCGGCGAAATCCACGTGGCGTATTTGCCCGGCTCGTAAACCGGCGTCATCAGCGACTGGATGTAATCACCATCGGCATGGCTGGGCAGCCACTCGACCGCGCCCTTGTCATAGGCCTCGCCCGAGATGAAATTGCCCTCTGGGTCGATCATCTTGTCGGCAAAGACACCGATCTTGCGGTTGAACGCCTCATGCGGCAGCTTCAGCTCGAACTGGATACCCGATTTCTCGATGATCTTGTTCCAACGACCCACGCCACCGGCGGCGTCCTTGGTGTAATCATCGCGAAGGCGCATGTTGATTGCGGTCAATGCAGGCACATCATGCTGCACGATCTTGCCATCGACAATATCCCACACGCGATAGGTGTCATCGGTCAGCTTGTGATCGTCGTCAATCCGGTGCTCCTGATAGCGCCCCTTGACCCCGGCGTTGAACGCATTGGCCGCGTTGGTCGACACTTCCTGACCAAACAGGTCCAGCGACAGCGTATAGTGCAGGTTCAACTTCTTCTGGATCAGCGGCAGGTCAATCACTCCCAGCGCGCGGATTTTTTCCACGTCATACGGGTCTTCGATGCCGTTCTCGCGCATCACGTCACAGGTCCGCTGGATCGTGCGCCCAACCCCGGTTTCGCCCACAAACATGTGGTGCGCTTCCTCGGTCAGCATAAAGCGGCAGGTCCGGCTCAGCGGGTCAAACCCGGATTGCGCAAGGCTCTCCAGCTGCATCTTGCCGTCGCGGTCGGTGAAATAGGTGAACATGAAGAACGACAGCCAATCCGGCGTCTCTTCGTTAAACGCGCCCAACATCCGCGGCGCTTCTTCGCTGCCCGATTGACGCAGCAACAGATCATCCGCCTCTTCGCGCCCGTCGCGGCCGAAATACTTGTGCAGCAGATAGACCATCGCCCAAAGGTGGCGGCCCTCTTCCACGTTCACCTGAAACAGGTTGCGCATGTCATAAAGCGATGGCGCCGTCAGAGCGAGAGACTTCTGCTGCTCAACACTCGCAGGCTCGGTATCGCCCTGAATCACGATCAGGCGTTTCAGCATGTTGCGATGCTCGCCCGGCACCTCCTGCCACGCGGGCTCACCGGCCTGCTCGCCACATGGAATGCGGCGGTCCTCAACCTGCGGCGCAAGCAATACGCCCCAGCGGTATTCCGGCATCTTGACGTAGTCAAACTTGGCCCAGCCCTTGGGGTCCACGCTCACAGCGGTGCGCAGATACACCAGCGATTGCTGGAAATTCTGCGGGATCAGGTCGCTCCACCAGTTGATGTAACCGGGGTGCCACTTCTCCAGCGCCTTCAACACGCGCTTGTCGTTGGACAGGCCCACGTTGTTGGGGATTTGCGTGTCGTAACTCACATTGATCAGGTCTAGCATGTCATTCCTCCTTGCCGCTTGTCACCGGCCTTGGTCGTCATTGGGCGGGCGCAAACCCACCGTTGCTTTTCTCACACTCGGTTCATGTCATAGCTGCCCTTGACGCCGGTGCCATAGCGCTGCAACGCGCCCTCCGGCCCCACGGCATTCGGGCGCTGGAAGATCCAGTTCTGCCAGGCGGTCAGGCGCCCGAAGATCCGCGTTTCCATCGTCTCCGGCCCGGCAAACCGCAGGTTCGCCTCCATTCCGGTCATCGCATCGGGGCTAAAGCTCGCGCGCTCCTCCATGAAGATACGGACCTCGTCCTCCCAATCGATGTCATCAAGGATATAGGTCACAAGGCCCAGCTCATCGGCCTCCTCCGCCTCCAAAGCCTCGCCAATCCGGCCCTTCGCGGCTTCCACCGTCTCCGGCTCGCCCAAGAACCGCGTGTCCAACCGGCTCAAATCATTGCCCATCGGGTATTGCCCGAAATTCGACTCGCTCAGCGTGATGGTCGCGACCGGGCGATTATCGCCCTCGAACTCGTCCTCCATCATATAGCTGCGATCAACGGCAAACAGCAGCTCGGCCAGAACCCCGGCAAAGCACGACCCGTGCTCGACCAGCGCAACAAGGCTGCGCGAGGTCACATCGACCCGCTTCAACACCCGCTTCCAGAACGCCAGCGTTTCATTCGCCAGCCAGTGATCCTTGTTCGCCAAAAGCAACGCCTCATGCGCCAGCACCGCCTCCGGGTCGCCCTGACTGCGGAAGGTCAGAACCCCCAACTCCGGCTCGTTCGCCCGCAAATGCAGGATCGCATCGTCCAACTCGCGTGCAAGGCGCAGCAAATAGGCCTGATCGCCCTCGGCCAAAAGCGCGTCCATCGACGCGGGCGCCGCGCCTTCCGGCCCATGCAGCATCACCTCGACCGCACCCGCCGCGCGATCCACAGTCACCTCTACCAGAGAGTAGCGCACCGACCCGTCCTCGCCGAACTCACGCTTGAGCGGCCCCAAGGTGATGCCCGCCTCGGCGCTCGGCCCTTGCGACGCTGCGGCAAACTCTTTGGCCCGCTGCAACACCGTGTCGTCGAATTTCGAATTCGCGACCACCTCGTCAACCAGCCGCCAGTCCTTGGCCCGCTTGCCGCGCACACCCTCTTCCATGGCACAGAACACATCGGCCCGGTCGCGGCGCACCATGCGCTTGTCGGTCACACGGGTCAGCCCGCCCGTCCCCGGCAACACCGCCAAAAGCGGCACCTCGGGAAGCGCAACAGCGCTCGAACTGTCATCGGTCAGCATGATGTAATTGCACGCCAGCGCCAGCTCATAGCCACCCCCGGCACAGGAGCCTTTGACCGCGGCAATATACTTCTGCCCGCTGTCGGCCTCTGCCGCCTCATAGGTGTTGCGCGTCTCGTTGGTGAACTTACAGAAATTCACCTTATGCTGATGCGTCGCCCCGCCCAGCATCCGGATATTCGCCCCGGCGCAAAACACCCGGTCCTTGCCCGACTGCATGATGACAACCTTGACCTCTGGATGCTCGAACCGCATCCGCTGGACAACGTCGTTCAACTCAATGTCGACACCCAGATCATAGGAGTTGAGCTTGAGCTTATAGCCGTCAAACAGCCCGCCATCCTCATCCACATCCATGGTCAGCGTTGCGATGTCGCCCTGCACGTCCACCTTCCAGTGGCGATAGCGGGACGGGTCGGTTTGAAAATCGATTACCTTGGTCATGGCCGTGGCCCCCTTGATCGCGTTTCCGTATTGTTACTTGCACTATAATTCACTTATTGACCTCCGTAAAGACAGGCTCTCTGGATTATTGCCCTTGATATTTATGCATTAATATCAATGTCCTAACGCAATATCAGGCTGGATCAATTCACTTTATGCATTATACTGCACAATAGATGAACCCACCGATTCCCCCGCTACAGCCCACCAACGAACCCGGCAACAGCCTCCAAAACCGCCTCCGGCTGATCGAACTGCGGCGCATGGCGGCACGCCTCCAAAACCACGACCTCGGCCAACTCCGGCAGCCGCTTGGCCACCTCCTGAACCTGTGCCAACGTCCCGTATTGGTCCTCGCGCCCCTGGATCGCCAAAACCGGAACGCTGATCCCGTCCAGCGCCCCCGCCACGTTCCACGCCTGAAACCCGGGATCCAGCCACGCCCCGTTCCACCCCACAAACGCGGCCTCCACATCGGCGTGATAACGCGCCAGCTTTTCGCGCAAATCCGTCCCCTCGAACGCCGCGCGCGCCTGTGCAATCTCTGCCAGCCCCGGCGCTTCGGTAAAGAAATGCGGCGCCATCAACACCACGCCCCGCAGCCGCGCATCCTCGGTGCGCCCGGCATATTCCGCCGCGATCGTCGCGCCGTCCGAATGCCCCATCAGCACGACCCGATCCGCCCCCAGCGCCGCCAGAACGTCGGGCAATACCGTCACCGCCTCGCGCGTCATGTAATCCAGCGGCCTTGGCAACTCGCAAGCGTCCGATTGCCCGTATCCGGCCCGCGAATAGGCAAACACCGGTGCGCCCGTCGCTGCGCTCAACGCCTGCGGAAACTCCCGCCACAGTGCCACACAGCCCAAGCCTTCGTGCAGCAACACGATCACCGGACGCTTGAAACCGCGCCCCGGCTCCGGCCCAAAGCTGGCCCATTCCAGCCGCTTGTCGCCCGCCGTCAAATGCCCGGACCCGGCGGACCAATCAATCATTCGCCGGCTCTCAACCGGAACCGCTGGATCTTGCCCGTCGCGGTCTTTGGCAACTCGTCAACGATCTCGACCCAACGGGGGTATTTCCACATGCCGATCTTGTCCTTGACGAAGGTCTTGATCGCCTCGGGGTCGGGCTCCTCGGCCCCGTCCTTCAGCACAAGAAACGCCGCCGGCTTGGCCAAGCCTTTCTCGTCATTGCGCGACACGACCGCGGCCTCCAAAACCCCCGGCACCTCGATCAACGCCTGCTCCACTTCGAACGGCGACACCCAAATGCCCGAGACCTTGAACATGTCATCCGTGCGCCCGCAGTATACATAACGCCCACCTGCATCGCGCTCATATTTGTCACCCGTGCGGGTCCAATGGCCCTCAAAGGTGCTCTGCGATTTGTGCCGCCGGTTCCAATAGCCCTCCGCGCTTGATGGCCCCCGGACAAGCAACTCTCCCACGTCGCCATCCGCCACCGGCTCGTCATGCTCGTCGACCAGCCGCACCTCGTATCCCGGCACCGCCACGCCGGACGTGCCGTAAACGATCTCTCCGGGCCGGTTGCTCAGGAAGATATGCAGCATCTCGGTCGAGCCGACGCCGTCAACGATCTCCGCCCCCCAGAGCTTTTCCCACCGCTCCCCGACATCCCTCGGCAGCGCCTCCCCGCCGAGGTGCAGATGCGGATCGCATGGTCGGGCTTACCGCCCCGCTTCTCCTGCTCCGCCACCAAGGCGGCATAAAGCGTTGGCACCCCGCAAAAGATCGTCGGGCGTTCTTCGGCCATAAGGGCGAAAACACTGTCGGGCGTTGGCCGCCCGCCATAAATCACCGTCGTTGCGCCCACCGCCATGGGAAAGCTCATCGCATTGCCCAGCCCATAGGCGAAAAAGAACTTGGCCACCGAGTGCACCACATCCTCCTCTGTCACACCCAGCACCTTTTGCCCGAATGTGTCCGATGTCGCCTTGAGCGAGGAATGCACATGCCGCACCCCTTTGGGCGTGCCGGTCGATCCCGATGAATAGAGCCAAAACGCCAATTCATCGCCATGCGCCTCTACCGTGTCCTCCACCGGCGCGCCTTCGACAAACGCGCTATAGCTTTCGGTGCCCTCTGCCGCCGCGCCAATCACCACAACGGCGCGCAAATAGCGGTTTCCGTCAATCGCAGGCTTCACCACATCCCAAAGCTGCTCTGACACCACCAGAATGCTGGCCCGACTGTCGTTCAAAATCGCTTCATAAACGGTCGATGACAGCAGCGTGTTTAATGGCACCGGAATGGCCCCGGCCTTCATCGCCCCCCAAAACACCACCGGAAACTCGATCTGGTCGCGCACGATCATGGCGACGCGCTCCTCGCGCCGCACCCCGTGACGGTAAAGCGCCCCGGCAAAGCGCCCCGCCTCCTCGGCCAAACCGCCATAGGTCAACACCCGCTTGTCGCCATCCGCCTCGCGAAACGCCACCTTCTCGCCGCGCCCCTCCTCCAGATGCCGATCTACGAAATAAACAACCGCATTCTCATTGTTTTGCATGGGTCTCCCCTCCCTAAAACGCGCCGCTCGCTCCCTGCCAATGGGCTGTGCGCGGACCACGCGAAACGCTTCATGTCGCTCTGCACCCCGCCTGTCCCTTGAATAAAATGGACACAGGCCAAGCACACTGGCTGGGCCCAAGCTGGCCCTGACGCTCCGCCAAGCCCCTCTTCTCCGGCCCGCAAGAATCGTCATTTATGCGTTATAATGCACTTTATCTCACGCCACTCAACCCCAAGCGCGCGCAGTTGTATTTTTTTGCACAACACCCGCCACACATTCGGCGGCTCACCCGGCCGTCAGCCGGTCACTCGGTCAGCGGCTCAATCAACGCAGGCCCCGCCGCGCGGTTCGAATTCACCTCGCGCCCAACCCGGTGAAACTCAAGAACATCCTCCGCCGCCGGTCGCATCAATGGCGCCGCACCATGGCCCTCCTCGCCCAGCCACTTGGCCCAATTCTGCGGCTCCAGAACCACAGGCATCCGGTGATGCACCTGCCCCATGGCCCTATTCGCAGCACAGGTCACAATGGCACAGCCGCGCACCGGCTCCGCGCCCTTGTCCCAATCCTGCCAGATCCCCGCAAAGGCCAGCGGCGCCCCGTCACTGCGGGTAAAATACCACGGCAACCGCTGCCCCTCGCCATCCTTGGACCATTCATAAAACCCCGACGCCGGGATCAAACAGCGCCGCTCGCGCACCGCCGCGCGAAACGCCGGCTTCTCGGCAATCGTCTCCGCCCGCGCATTAATCAAAAGCGGGCCGTCATTCATTGCCTTGTACCAAGACGGCAAAAAGCCCCAGCGCATCGCCCCCAAGCGCCGCTCGCCCCCATCATAACGCAGCACATGAACATCCGTGGTCGGGCAGACGTTGTAATTCGGCACATCAGGCAGATCATTCCCCGGCACCGCCTGAAACAGCTGCACCATCGCATCCGTCGGCACCGTTATCGCCAACCGCCCGCACATCTACCGCTGACCCTCCTTCACATCAAAACCCGCCCCCCTTCATCTGACCGGAAATATCCCGGGGGGTGCGAGGGGCTGGCCCCCCGCTTTGTAACTGCGGCGCGGGCGCTACCCCTCGCCACCAACCAAAGCGCGCCAGTCAACCGACCCCGCAACAACAGCCGCCATATAACCGGCCTACTTCGGCGCGATCCGCCCATCAAGATACGGCTTATACGGCCCCACCTTGGCCAGATACTCGGCCGTCACATCGGCAAGGTCCGGCCCGAAATCATAGACATTCATCGCCTCGGTCCCGAACATCTTGTAGCCGTCCCCGCCATTGCGAACATAGTTGTTGGTGACCACGCCATAGACCTTCTCCGGGTCAAGCGGCACCCAAGTGTCGCCCTCCATCACCTCGGCGGACACAACCCGCGCGCCCGGCTCGGCCGTGGCATCGAACACCACCTTCATACCCGCCATCTGCGGGAACCGGCCTCCGCCCCCCTCGATCTGGCTGAACCCGTTTTCAAGCCCCGCCAGAATGGTCGACCCCTTGGCCTCGAACGTCGACAGCGTGTTCTGGAACGGCAGCACCGCCAGCACCTCGCCCATGGTGACCTCGCCCGCGTCAATCGACGCCCGCAAACCACCGCCATTGGTGATCGCAATCTGAATGCCCTGCGCCTTCACCCGGTCGAGCATCGCATCCGACACAAGGTTGCCCATCGAGCATTCGCCCGCCCGGCAACTGTCGCGCCCGCCGTCCACCAACTCGGTGGCTTCTGCGACGACACGTTTCTTCAACTCTTCAATCGGGCTGGCCAACTCGGCCACCCGCGCGGCAATCGCCGCGTCCGGGGTGATCGACGCGTCAATCAGGATCGTATCGCCGCTGGCCGAGGTCAGCACACCCGCATCGTCAAAGGTCAAAACCAGATGCCCCAGATACTTGGAATAGGCATAGGCCTGCACCACCGGCACATTCCCCACCATTGTCGGATAGGCCATCGCCCCGGCTTCGGTGTTGGAGAATTTCGTATGCGAATGCCCGCCCACAACCGCGTCCAGCCCCGGCACGTTCTTGGCAATCTCCATGTCCTTGTGCACACCAACATGGGTCAGCGCGATAATCTTGGTCACCCCTTGCGCCTCAAGCGCCGCAACATCGGCGGCAAGGCTCTGGATCTCGTCCTGAAACACCACATTCGGGCCGGGCGAAGATGTATCAACCGTGTCCACTGCAAGCGCCGAAATGATCCCGATCTTCTGACCGCCAACCTCCAACACCACATGGTTGCCCACGCGCCCGTTCAAAAGGTTCGACGACGACAGATCAAGATTGCCGGAAATCACCGGAAAGCTCACCCTGTCCAGAAAATCGGACAACCCCTGCGGCCCGTCGTCAAATTCGTGGTTGCCCACGGCCATCGCATCAAACCCGATGGCTTGCATGAACTCGGCTTCGACCGCACCCTTATAGGTGGTGTACATCAGACTGCCTTGGAACTGGTCACCCGCATCCAGAACGATCACATTCTGATCGCTCAACTCGGCGCGCTTGGCATCCAATAGCGTCTTCAGTCGCGCCACCCCGCCAAAGCATTTCCCCTCGGCATCATCCTCGGCGCTACAGGTCGAGTCGTATTTATTAACCGGCTCGACCCGGCTGTGCAGATCATTGATGTGCAAAATATGCAGCGAATAATCCGCGACCGCCGCACCCGCGCTCAGCCCTATGCTCAACGCCACATATGCGGCCCCGCCTAATATACGTTTCATCATCTTTAAATCCTCGCTCTTGTTGGAAATAGCCAAGCACATGCTGCTACGCACGCGCGCATGAGTCAAAGCCAATCACGCTTGACCATGCCGCCGCAGCGTTGCAATGAACACACATGCTTATTTACAAGATTTTCCGCACATCCGAATGGCAAGAGCTTGCCGACAATGGCGAAACCCCCGGTGCACCGGTCGATGTTGCAGATGGATTCGTCCATTTTTCCACCGCCGAACAGGCGGTTGAAACGGCTACCAAACACTTTGCTGGCGAAACCGGCCTGATCCTTGCCGCACTTGATAGCGATGCGCTCGGGGATGCGCTCAAATGGGAACCCTCCCGCGGCGGCGCGCTCTTTCCACATCTCTATCGTGCCCTGCGGCTGTCGGATATCCTCTGGACCAAACCGCTGCCTCTCGATGGGGCCACCCATATGTTTCCACCGGAGATGACATGACACCGCTAGAGCGTCTGGGCCTCGGCCTCCTGCACCGGTTCGACCCCGAACGCGGGCACTGGGTCGCACTCAAGGCGCTGCGCAGCGGGCTGATGCCGCTGCCCGGCGTGGTCAGCTCGGCGCGTTTGCACACGTCGCTGGCCTCGCTTTCCCTGCCCAACCCTATCGGCCTCGCCGCCGGGTTTGACAAAAACGCCGAGGCGCTCGCGCCCCTCGCCCGCGCTGGTTTCGGCTTTGTCGAGGTCGGCGCCGCCACGCCGTGCCCGCAACCCGGCAATCCGCGCCCCCGCCTCTTTCGCTTGTCGCAAGATCGCGCCGCCATCAACCGCTTCGGCTTCAATAACGAGGGGATGGAGGCCATCTCTGACCGCCTCGCCCGACGCCCCCGTGGGCTGATCCTTGGCCTCAACCTTGGCGCCAACAAAGACAGCAGCGACCGCGCCGAGGATTTCTCCCGCGTGCTCGCCCATTGCGGCCCGCATATCGACTTCGCGACCGTCAATGTCTCCTCGCCCAATACCGAAAAACTGCGCGACCTGCAGGGGGCCGAGGCGCTGCGCTCGCTGCTCTCCGGCGTGATCGAAACCCGCAGCTGGCTCAAACGCCCGATCCCGGTGTTCCTCAAAATCGCGCCCGATCTTTCCGACAGCGAAATCGAAGACATCGCCGAGGTCGCCCGCGCCACCGAAATCGACGCCATCATTGCGACCAATACAACGCTCTCACGCGACGGGTTGACCAGCCCGGATAGCCAGCAGGCGGGCGGGCTCTCCGGCGCGCCGCTGTTTGAAAAATCGACCCGCGTTCTGGCGCGCTTGTCCGAGCTGACAGACGGCACCCTGCCACTTGTCGGCGTCGGCGGCATCTCGTCTGCCGAAGACGCCTACGCCAAAATCTGCGCCGGGGCGACGGCGGTGCAACTCTATACGGCGATGATCTATCACGGCCTCTCGCTCGCCGCCGACATCGCCCGCGGCCTTGATGAACTGCTCGAACGCGACGGCTTTTCCAATGTGGCACAGGCGGTCGGAACCAAACGAAAGGACTGGCTATGAGCCTTACAATCTGGCACAATCCACGCTGCTCAAAATCACGCCAAACCCTCGCACTGCTTGAAGAAAACGGCCACGTGCCCAGCATTCGACGCTATCTTGATGATGCCCCGTCAGACGCCGAACTGCGCGCCGCAGCCGCCGCGCTCGGTCTGCGCCCGGTTGACATGATACGCACCAATGAGGCCGATTTCAAAGCCCAGGGGCTAAGCCGCACAAGCGATGACGACACGCTCTTCGCCGCCATGGCCCGCACTCCAAAGCTCATCGAACGCCCGATCGTGTTCTTAGATGACAAAGCCGCCATCGGCCGCCCCCCCGAAGCCGTGCTCGACATCCTCTAAAACGCGTTTTCCGTCGCGGAAAACGGCCAAAAATCCTCCAAGGATTTTTCCCCGGATTTTTCGAAAAAATCCGCGCCTAGCCCAACCGTGCCAGCAAATCCTGTGACGGTGTCCCTGTCACCGGCAGGCCATTGGCCCGCTGATAGGCGCTGATCGCGGCTTCGGTCTTTTTGCCCAGCACCCCATCGGCCCCGCCGGTGTCATACCCCGCCGCCGTCAGCCGCGCTTGCAGCCGTTTTCTATCCGCAATCCTAAGCCCGTATTTGTCCGGCGGAAAATTCCCGCGCAAGCCCCCGCCCCCGGCCAAACGGTCCGACAAATGCCCAACACCCAGCGCGTAGTTTTCCGAATTGTTATACCGCAAAATCACGCTGAAGTTCTTAAAGACGAGGAACGCAGGCCCACCCAGCCCCATCGGGATAAGGATCGATCCGGCCCCGTGATTGGGCAGGCTCCCGCCCCCTGCGGATTTCACCCCCAGCGCGGCCCAATCGCCCGCTGATTTCTTCGTCCCGCGCCCGGCCAGCCCGGCGTTAAATCCCGACGGAAGGCGCACTTCCACCCCCATGTCTGCCCGCCCCGCCAGCCCGATTTGCTCAGGTACGCGCCAGCCGAGGCCAAAGCATCAGTCGGATCTTCCGACCAGATGTCGCGCCGCCCATCGCCGCGAAAATCCACGGCATAGGCCTGAAATGTGGTCGGGATAAACTGCGTATGCCCCATCGCCCCGGCCCAGCTTCCGGTCATACGCGCCGCGCTCACATCGCCGTTTTGCAAGATCCTGAGCGCCGCCATCAGCTGCTTTTCAAAGAACCCACCGCGCCGCCCGTCATAGGCCAGCGTCGAGGTTGCCGAGATCACCGGAATATCCCCGCGCCGCGCGCCATATCGGCTCTCCACGCCCCAGATTGCGGCCACCACATTGGCCGGCACACCATAGCGACTCTCGATCTCGCCCAGCAACGCGCGCCGCGCCGCCAGCTTGCTGCGCCCGGTCGACACTTTCTCGTCCGAGGCCATAATGGCAAGGTAATCCTGCAACGTGCGGGTAAACTCGGTCTGCTTGCGATCACGCTCGACCACGCCGGGCAAATATCCCGCCCCGCGAAAGGCTGCGCTCAGCGTCCCGCTAGAGATCCCCGCGCTCTGTGCCCGCGCCTTGAAGGCCGTCACCCACGCGTCATAGCCCGCGTTCGGCGTTGGTTGCAGCTTGGGATCAACCCGCACCGCCGCCGCGCCGCCGCTTCCGCCCCCGCTTGGCAATCCGCCCGTCATGCAACCGCTCAAAAGCGTCGCCGCACCTGCTGCTGAAACCCACCGTCTCGTTACCTGCATCACACTGCCTTTCCTGACATTTCACCGGCCCGTTTTTCTGGCCCGTTTCACCGGACCGTTTCCCCGGCCCCGTTTTGCCTACAATGTGAACCTTCTGGCGATTCCGGGCAAGCCGTCTCATGCGGCTCGGCAAAATCCCGTCACTGCGCCTGCGTGGCGGCCGCCCGCTCCAACGCCGGATACCGCAACCCCAACGACAGCCCCCGCGCCAGAAACGAAATATGAAGCGCCAGCCACAACCCGTGATTGCCCATCGGCGCGATCAACACCCAGGCCGCCACGGCGTAAATCACCGCCGTCACCAGCATCATGTTGCGCATATCCGCCGTGCGTGTCGCCCCGATAAAGATGCCGTCAAACATGACCAGCGCCAGCAACATCGGCGGCACCGCGATCATCCATGGCAAATACACCCGCGCCTCGGCGCGCACCTCTGGCGCCTTGGCCATCACATCAATGATCCACGGCCCCAACAGCCAGAACACCAGCACAAAGCCCAGCGCAATCACCCCGCCCCACAGGCTGGTCAACACCGCACCACGGCGCAGCTTGGCCACCGCCCCCGCGCCAAAGGCCTGCCCCACCAGCGTCTCGGCGGCAAAGGCAAACCCATCCATCGCATAGCCCACGATATGCAGGAATTGCAGCAACACCTGGTTCGCGGCCAACGTCACATCGCCAAACCGCCCCCCCAGCAACAGGAACGAAACAAAGATCGCCTGTAACAACAGCGACCGGATCATGATGTCGGTGTTCACCACCGCCATCCGTTTCAACTTCACGCGGTCAAACACCCGCGCCCAGTTGCGCCAGTCAGGCAGCCGGAACACCTCGCGACACAGCCACAGACCAATCACCAGCCCGCTCCACTCGGCGATGAATGTCGCCAGCGCCACGCCCTCCACGCCCCAGCCCAGCCCGAGCACGAACCACAGGTCCAACCCGACATTCAGCCCGTTCATCCAGAGCTGAAGCAGCAACACCCCGCGCGTGCGCTCCAACGCGATCAACCAGCCGGTGAGGCCATAAATCGCAATCGCCGCCGGGGCCGACCAGATGCGGATCACCATGTAATCCCGCGCCAGCCCCTCAACCTCGGCGCTGGCAGGCGAAACGGCAAACGCCCCGACAAATATTGGGTATTGCAGCACAATCAGCGCGACCCCTCCGGCCACCGCAATCATCAGCGAGCGGATGAAAAGCGCCGCCACCTCGCCTTGGTTTCCCGCGCCCAGCGCCTGACTGGTCAAGCCGGTCGTGCCCATCCGCAGAAAGCCGAAAATCCAGTAGATCGCCGATAGAACAATCGCGCCCACGCCCACGGCGGCAATCGGCGCGGCTTCGGGCAATTGGCCGACCACGCCCGTATCGACCGCGCCCAAAAGCGGCACGGTGATATTGGCCAACATGATCGGCAGCGCAATTTTCAGCACGCGCGTGTGGGTAATATCCGCGCTGGCCAGCGTCATGCGTCTGGTCCAAATGGGCCAACTGCGCCAACTGCGCCAACTGAGCCAGCCGGGCCAAGACCCCGGATCAAGCCCTTGTCAGCTGTCCGTGTGATGTCACGCATCCCGCTTGGGCATCAGGAAATGCCCCGTGCCTTGCGCAAAGGCGCGGTCGCGGTTGTCTTGCCAAGCTTCGACATGCACGCTGGCATAGCGCCGCCCCGAGCGGTTGATCTTGGCCCGCGCATAGGCATCCCTCGGCAGACCCGACCGCAGGTAATCGGTGGTGAAATCAATCGTCTTGGGCAGGCGCGGCAAATGCCCCTTGACCAAGGTCTCGGCATCGCGCTCGCCATGCTCCATCTCGTCCCAGATCACGGACCAGCTCAAGCCGATCACCGCCGTGATCTCAAGGAACGCAGCAATCGCCCCGCCGTGGATCGCCGGCAACATCGGGTTGCCGATCAGCTTGTCATCATAGGGCATGATCGCGGTCAACTCATCGCCGCGCCGGTCAAACTCTACCCCCAGCCAGTTGATGTAGGGCACCCCATGCACCAAGGCCGCTAGCGCCGCATCGCGCCGCTGTTTGACCACCTGAACCGGTTCGGGTCGCTTATACGCCATCATTTGCCCTCCACGGTGAATGCGCCACTTGCCGTGGCCACCGGACGCTCTTCGTCGTCGTCCATCGCCACGGCGCGCACAAAGGCGACATTGCGGGTGATGTGGTAACACTCGGCGCGGGTCTTGATCGCCTGTCCCGGCGTTGCCGGGCGCATGTAATCAATCCGCAAATCAATCGTTGCCGTGCCGCTGGGAGAGGACGGGTGGCTCATCGCCGCCGCACCACAGCATGTGTCCATCAACGCCGACACCGCGCCGCCCGCGATCACCCCGGTTTCCGGGTCGCCGACGAAACGCGCGTCATAGGGCATCACGATCTCGGCCCGCCCGTCGCCAATATCGGTCAGCTTCATCCCCAAAGCGCGCGCATGGGGAATGGCTTGAATGAACTGGCTGGCAATCTTGACTTTATCTGCGGGCATACGCCCCTCCGCACCTATTGGCTGTCCCTTATTGTTTGAACAGGTTAACCAAATCACTGCAAGCGTCGAGTAACCTAACGTCGTGTCACGATACCCCCTTGATGCTGGCGCAGAAATTCTAATACTGCGGCGCAGAATTCCAAACGAATTTCAAGGGTGGGCGCGAGGGCGCGTGCAGGGCGCTATCAGGTTGCCCTTTGGCGGCGGACCCCCTACCCTACTGCATAAGGGAGAGGATCAATGGCCGACATTCGCCTGTCTTTCAAAGAGATGTGTGAAAGGTTCGATGTAACACCTCGGACCTTGCGCTATTACGAGTATATCGAGCTTTTGCAGCCCGAGCGCGAAGGCCGCTCGCGCTTCTATGGCCCACGTGAGATTGAGCGCATGATCCTGATCCTGCGGGGCCGCAAATGGGGGTTCCAGCTCGAAGGCATCCGCCAATGGCTGCTGATCTACGAAGAAGACGGCTATCACTCGCGCAAGGCTTGGGTGAAATCCGCCAACAATCAGCTCAAGGCGCTGCGCGAACAGCTGACCGATCTGCAGGACGCGATCGAAACGCTGGAACAATCGCGCGACCGCTCGGCCAAACTGATCGAGATCGAAGAGAACGGCGGCGACGTCGGCGAGGAATGGCGACCCAGTCTTGATGAGGTGCCCAAGTGACGTGACGTTACGTTGACGTCAACGTAAACTTCACTTGCATCGACTCACCTGACTTCACATCTTTACGGCACCCGATTGATAAAACCGGAAGCCAATGTGATGATCGATTCAGACGACACAATGACCATCCGCCAGATGTGCGACGCGTTCGATGTAACCCCACGCACCCTGCGGTTTTACGAAGCCAAAGAGCTGCTCTTCCCGCACCGTGACGGTCAAAAACGGCTGTTCACCAAAAGCGACCGCGCCCGGCTCAAGCTGATCTTGCGCGGCAAGCGGTTCGGGTTCAGCCTCGAAGAGATCCGCCAGTTGCTTGAGCTTTATAACCTCGGCGACCAGCAACAGACCCAGCTTGCGCGCACCTTCGAGATTGCCAAGGAACGTCTGCGTGACATGGAATCCCAACGTGATGAGCTGAACGAAGCCATCGCCGACCTGCGCGAGCAACTCAACTGGGGCGAAAAAGTTCTCGCCTCGATGAGCGACGACAAAAAAGCCGCCGAATAGGCCGCAACGCACCCCTAATATCAAGACCGAAAAAAGAGAGACCTCATGCCCACTTATACCGCTCCGACCAAAGATATGGCCTTTGTTTTGCATGACGTGCTGCAAGTGTCGCAATCCGATGTGCCCGGCTACTCCGATCTTGAACCCGATTTCACCTCGGCCGTTCTCGAAGAAGCTGGTAAGCTTACGTCCGAAGTGCTCGCCCCCCTGAACGTCGTTGGCGACACCGAAGGCTGCCGCCTTGAAAACGGCGTGGTCTACACCCCCACCGGCTTCAAATCCGCGTTCGAACAGGTCAAGGAAGGCGGCTGGACCGGGCTTGATATGCCCGAACAATATGGCGGTCAGAACATGCCCTATGTGCTCGGCACCGCCGTGGGCGAAATGTTCTCCTCCTCGAACCAGGCCTTCACCATGTATCAGGGCCTAACCCACGGCGCGGCGGCGGCGATCCTTGCCCACGGCACGGACGAGCAGAAAGACAAATGGCTGCCCAAAATGGTGTCCTGCGAATGGACCGGCACCATGAACCTGACCGAACCGCATTGCGGCACTGATCTGGGCCTCATGCGCACCAAGGCCGAACCACAGGACGACGGCAGCTTCAAAATCTCCGGCCAGAAGATCTTTATCTCGGCTGGCGATCACGACATGGCCGACAACATCGTCCACCTCGTCCTTGCCAAAATCCCCGGCGGCCCCGAAGGCATCAAAGGCGTCTCGCTCTTTATCGTGCCCAAGTTCATCGTCGATGACGAAGGCGAGATCGGCGCGCGCAATGGTGTCTCGGTTGGCTCCATCGAAGAGAAAATGGGCATCCACGGCAACTCGACCTGCGTGCTGAACTATGACGAAGCCACCGGCTATCTCCTCGGGGACGAGCACAAAGGCATGCGCGCCATGTTCACCATGATGAACGAAGCCCGCATCGGTGTCGGCATGCAGGGTCTCTCGGCCGCCGAAGTCGCCTATCAGAACGCGCTCGAGTATGCCAAAGACCGCCTTCAGGGCCGCGCCGTGACCGGCGTTGAAAACCCCGACGGGCCTGCCGATCCGCTGATCGTGCACCCCGACATCCGCCGCTCGCTGCTCGATCAGAAAAGCTTTGTCGAAGGCGCGCGCGCGTTCATCCTTTGGGGGGCGTCCCTGATTGATCAGGCACACCGCGCCGAGGATAAAGACGCCGACGGGCTGATCTCGCTCCTGACGCCGATCATCAAAGGCTTCCTGACCGACGAAGGCTATGACATGACCGTCAAAGCGCAACAGGTCTATGGCGGCCACGGCTATATCGAAGAACACGGCATGAGCCAGTTCACCCGCGACGCCCGTATCGCCATGATCTATGAAGGCGCCAACGGCGTTCAGGCGCTCGACCTCGTGGGGCGTAAGCTGGCGCAAGACGGCGGCAAACACGTCATGGCCTTCTTTGACATGGTCAAAACCTTCTGCTCCGAGAACAAAGACATCGAGGGCATGGAAGAGTTCATCGAACCGCTCAAAACCGCGTCGAAACACCTTCAGGCTGCGGGCATGTTCTTCATGCAGCAGGGCATGAAGAACCCCAACGCGGCGCTCTCGGGCTCGAATGACTTCATGCACCTCTTCGGGCATGTCTGCCTTGGCCTGATGTGGGCGCGGATGGCCAAAGCCTCGCTCGCGGCGCTGGCGGAAAACCCGTCTGACCCCGCGTTCTACGAGACAAAGCTGGCGACAGGGCGTTACTATATGGCACGCCGCCTGCCCGCGACCGCTCTGCACCTCACCCGCATCGAATCCGGTGCCGACCCGGTGATGTCGCTGGCCGCGGATCAGTTCTAAGGGGGTGGGGTGAAACCCCACCCTACCCGACCCAGCACCAACCTGTAAGGCGGGGCTCTCCCCCGCCTTGCCCGACCCCGGAGGGACCCAGATGCCCAAACGCTTCCGCCTGACCCGCCGCTTTCCCTGTGCCATGACAGAAGACGGCTATCGGCGGCTCAAACGGTTTGCCGCCGAGGCCGGGCTCGACGAAGGCGAAGCGCTCAGCTTCCTCTTTGAGAACTTCGAAAGCGTAATGAACCACGAAAACCTGACCGCGCGACTCCGCCTGTTCAACTCGGAGCTGGAAGAGCGCAAACGGTGACACACAGGCTGGGGGAGGCCACATGTCGAACTGGATGACCGAAGAGCACCAGATGCTCGCAGATCTCACCGCCAAATTCATCAATGATGAATGGGCACCGCATTTCGAACGCTGGCGCCATCAGGGCCAGATGGACCGCTCCGCATGGAACGAAGCCGGGGCGCTCGGCCTGCTCTGCCCCTCGATCCCCGAAGAATACGGCGGACCGGGTGGCGATTTCGGCCACGAAGCGGTTGTGATGATGGAACACCCCCGCGCCAACTTTGCCTCTTGGGGCAATCCGATCCATTCCGGCATCGTGGCGCATTACATCCTCGCTTATGGCACCGAAGAGCAGAAAAAGCGTTGGCTCCCCAAGATGGTCACCGGCGAAATGGTCGGCGCGCTGGCCATGACCGAACCCTCAACCGGCTCGGATGTGCAAGCGATCAAAACCCGCTGCGTGCGCGACGGCAATGCCTATCGCCTGACCGGTTCGAAAACCTTCATCTCCAACGGACAGCACGCCGAACTGATCATCGTCGCCGCCAAAACCGACCCGTCGCAAGGCTCCAAAGGCGTCTCGCTTGTGGTGGTCGAAACCGACAAGGCTGAAGGTCATGGGTTCACCCGTGGCCGCAACCTCGAGAAAGTCGGCCTGCACTCTGCCGACACGTCCGAGCTGTTCTTTGACAATGTCGAAATCCCGCCCGAAAACATCCTCGGTCAGGAAGAAGGCAAAGGCTTTTACCAGATGATGCAGCAGCTTCCGCAGGAACGCCTCATCATCGGCTGCGGTGCGGTCGGCGCTATGCAGGGCGCGGTAGAGCGCACCATCGCCTATTGCAAAGAGCGCGAAGCCTTCGGCGGCCCGATCCTGCAATTCCAAAACACTCGCTTCAAGCTGGCCGAATGCAAAACCAAACTCACCGTGGCGCGGGCGTTTCTTGATGAATGCATCGAAGAACACATGCGCGGCGCGCTTACGGTCGAAAAGGCCGCCATGGCCAAATACTGGCTCACCGACACCCAAGGCGAAGTGCTAGATGAATGCGTGCAACTTCACGGCGGCTATGGCTTCATGGCCGAATATGCCGTGGCCGAAATGTGGGCCGATGCGCGGGTGCAGCGGATTTATGGCGGCACCAATGAAATCATGAAAGATCTCATCGCGAGGACGCTTTGATGCCTTCAAGCGCAGCACAATCCCGCACCGTCGGACCGCTCCGCGGGGTATTTTCAGCAAGATGAAGGGGGGCCGGTTTTTTTGGGAGCACCCCGCTCCGTCGCGCCGAAATCGAATCGACTGCTCGGGAACGGGGCTTCACCTTGCGCGGCCATCGGCTCTCCAGCCTGTACCGCAAACAGAGCCTACGCGCGTTAACCTTAAGATCCGGTAAACGCGCCCCTTCATCTTGCTCAAAATACTCCGTGGAGGTTGCGGGGGGTGTAATACCCCCCGCCTCTGCGCTCAAAACCGGGAGGACCATATGACGATCAAACTCTACTGCTTCGGCGAATCGGGAAATGCCTACAAGGCTGCCCTCGCCCTTGAACTCTCCGGCCTCGATTGGGAGCCGGTCTATGTCGATTTCTTCGGCGGCGCCGCGCGCACGCCCGAGTATCGCGAGAAAAACGTGATGGGCGAAGCGCCCGTCATGGAAGACGGCGACTTCAAGCTCAGCCAGTCCGGCACGATCCAGGCCTATGTGACCGAGAAATCCGGCAAATTCGGCGGCGCCACGCGCGAGGAGAATTATGAAATCCTGCGTTGGGTCCTTTGGGACAACCACAAGCTCAGCTCGCAGGCCGGGGTCACCCGCTTCCTGATGAACTTCCTGCCCGAAGACAAGCGCCCGCAGGAGGTGATCGGCTTCCTTCAGGGGCGCCTCAAAGCCGCTTACGCCACGCTCGACAGCCATCTTGAGGGCCGCGACTGGATCGTCGGGGACGGCATCACCAACGCCGACCTGTCGTGCTGCGGCTACCTGTTTTACCCCGAACCTTTCGGGTTTGACCGCGCCGAATGGCCCAACATCGACCGTTGGCTCACCAACATCGAACAAACACCCGGCTGGAAAGCCCCTTATGACCTGATGCCCGGCAGCCCCGCTGACCGTGCGTGAATAAAGGAGAAGACCCCAAATGACAGACGCATACATCTATGACTCCGTGCGCACCCCGCGCGGCAAGGGCCGCGCTGACGGCTCCCTGCACGAAGTGACCGCCGCGCGGCTTTCCGCCGTGGCGCTCAACGCTCTGAAAGAGCGCAACAACCTTGAAGGTCACGCCGTCGAAGACGTGGTCTGGGGCAATGTCTCACAGGTTGGCGAGCAGGGGGCCTGCCTTGCCCGAACCGCCGTTCTGGCCTCTGACCTTGACGAGTCGATCCCCGGCCTGTCGATCAACCGCTTCTGTGCCTCGGGCCTCGAAGCGGTCAACGTCGCCGCCAATCAGGTGCGCGGCGGGGCGGGCAATGCCTATATCGCGGGTGGTGTCGAATCCATGTCGCGCGTGCCTATGGGCTCGGACGGCGGCGCGATTGCCGTCGATCCCCAGATCGCTTTTGACAACTATTTCGTGCCTCAAGGCATCGGTGCCGACATCATCGCCACCAAATACGGGTTTTCCCGTGACGAGGCCGACGCCATGGCCGTCGAAAGCCAAAAGCGCGCCAAAGCCGCTTGGGACGACAACCGTTTCGCCCGCTCTATCGTCGCGGTCAAAGACGTGAACGGCCTGCCGATCCTCGCCTATGACGAATTCATGCGCCCCTCCACCGACATGCAGTCGCTCGGCGCACTGAAACCCTCGTTCCAGCAGATGGGCGAAGTCATGCCCGGCTTCGACAACATCGCCCTGCTGAAATACCCCGAGCTTGAGCGCGTGAACCATATCCACCACGCCGGCAACTCCTCAGGGATCGTTGATGGCGCGGCAGCGGTGCTGATCGGCAATAAAGAGTTTGGTAACGAATTTGGCCTAAAACCAAGAGCACGTATTCGTTCCACGGCCAAGATCGGCACCGACCCGACCATCATGCTTACCGGACCTGTCCCCGTCACCCGCAAGATCCTCGCGGACTCTGGGATGAGCATTGAGGACATCGACCTCTTTGAGGTCAACGAAGCCTTCGCTTCGGTCGTCATGCGGTTCGAGCAGGCGTTCAACGTCGATCACGCCAAGGTTAATGTCAACGGCGGCTCCATCGCCATGGGCCATCCTCTCGGCGCGACCGGGGCAATGATCCTCGGCACTCTGGTGGATGAACTCGAACGCTCCGACAAAGAGGTTGGCCTTGCCACGCTCTGCATCGGTTCGGGGATGGGCGCTGCGACCATCATTGAAAGGGTATAACCTTTGGACCCGACGGTTTTCATCTCTCTGGGGGAGCGTCTGACAAAGGCGCTTATCACACATGATTTCGAGCTTTATCAACAGGTTATGGACCTGCCTCTGACGCTCGAACCGCGTGGTGATACCTCCTATACGCTGACAACGGCCGACGAGCTTCGCACAGATTTCGACCTCTATTGTGACCACATCCGGCTGCATGAGATCACCGACATCTACCGCGAAGCAAAAGAAGTCGAAACGCTCAGCGATGATCTGACCGTCATTGTCTGCGAAACCCATATCCTGTCGGGCGGCTCCCGCGTGGTGCCACCCTTTACCGGGATCATGACCATGCATCGCTGTGCCGATGACGTGGTGCGGTTTTCGCGCATCCAAAGCTCCCCGGACATCTCAACTGGTCCATGGGCAAAGGCGCAATCGACAAAGGTCGGTTCCGCCACCGCCAGAACCGGAACGATACGTAAAAAGCCTAACGGAGGCTCAAAATGACTGACTTCACAATGACCAAAGACGCCGATGGCGTCGCAACCATCACCTGGGACGTGCCCGGTGCCACCATGAACGTGATGCGCACCCCTGCGCTGCAACTGCTCAGCGACCTGATCGACGACGCGCTCGCCGATGACGCCGTCAAAGGCATCGTCATCACCTCGGCCAAGAAAGACTTCGCCGGCGGCATGGACCTCAACGCGCTGGCCGAAATGAAGGCCAACGCCGGTGACGATCCGGCCAAGGGGCTGTTTGAAGGCACCATGCAAATGCACGGTCTGCTGCGCAAAATCGAACTCGCGGGCATGGACTTCAAAACCAAGAAAGGCGGCAAACCCATCGCCGCCGCGCTGCCCGGCACTGCCGCGGGCATCGGCCTCGAACTGCCGCTTGCCACGCACCGCATTTTTGTCGCCAACAACCCCAAGGCCAAGATCGGCCTGCCCGAAATCCTCGTCGGCATTTTCCCCGGCGCGGGGGGCACCACCCGTCTGGCGCGCAAACTCGGCGCAATGGGCGCCTCGCCCTTCCTGCTCGAAGGCAAGATGGTCTCGCCTGACAAGGCGCAAAAAGCTGGCCTCATTGACGAAGTGGTTGATGATCCCGTCGCCGCCGCGCACGATTGGGTGCTCAACGCCAAAGACGCCGATCTGGTGAAACCATGGGACGCCAAAGGCTATAAAATGCCCGGCGGCACCCCCTATCACCCCGCCGGCTTCATGACCTTCCTCGGCGCCACCGCCATGGTCCACGGCAAGACCCGTGGCGCGTTCCCGGCAGCCAAGGCCCTGCTCTCCGCCGTCTACGAAGGCGCGCAAGTGCCGTTTGACACGGCGCTCAAGATCGAGGCCCGCTGGTTCACCAACATCCTGATGAACCCCTCCTCCGCCGCCATGATCCGCTCGCTTTTCCTCAACAAGGAAGCGCTGGAAAAAGGCGCGGTGCGGCCCAAAGATGTGCCCGATCAAAAGGTCTCCAAAATCGGCGTCCTCGGCGCGGGCATGATGGGCGCAGGCATCGCGCTTGTCTCGGCTCAGGCCGGCATGGAAGTCGTTCTGATCGACCGTGACGATGAAACCGCCGCGCGCGGCAAAGCCTACTCCGCAACCTACATGGACAAAGGCATCAAGCGCGGCAAAGCGACCGAGGAAAAGAAAGCGGCCCTGCTGAACCAGATCACAGCCACCGCCGACCTCTCCAAACTCGAAGGCTGCGATCTCATCATCGAAGCCGTGTTCGAAGACCCCAAGGTCAAAGCCGAGATGACCAAAAAGGTCGAAGCCGTGATCCCCGAGGATTGCATCTTCGCCTCCAACACCTCGACCCTGCCGATCACCGAGCTGGCCAAAGCGTCCAAACGCCCCGATCAGTTCATCGGCATCCACTTCTTCTCCCCCGTGGAAAAGATGTTCCTCGTCGAGATCATCAAAGGCGCCGAAACCGGCCCCCGCGCCGTGGCCAAGGCGCTCGACTATGTGCGCCAGATCCGCAAAACGCCCATCGTGGTAAACGACGCGCGGTTCTTCTATTGCAACCGCTGCATCATCCCCTACGGCAACGAAGCCAACCGCATGATCACCGAAGGCGTGAAAATGCCGCTGATCGACCACGCGGCCAAGCAACTCGGCTTCCCTGTGGGTCCGGTGCAACTGGGCGATGAAACCTCTGTCGACCTCGCGACCAAGATCATGCGCGCGACCAAGGCCGCCATGGGCAATGAATACCCCGCGTCCGAGGCTGACGACCTGATCGTCTGGCTCGAAGAGCAAGGGCGCTTGGGCCGCAAATCCAAGGCGGGCTATTTCGAATATGACGAAAACGGCAAACGTCTGGGCTATTGGAAAGGGATCGAAGACAAATACCCCCTCGCCGAAGAACAGCCCGACCTTCAGGAAGTCCAAGACCGCCTGATGTTCGCCCAAGTGCTCGAAGCGGTGAAAGCCCTCGAAGAAGGCGTGCTCGAAGACATCCGCGAAGGCGATGTCGGCGCAATCCTCGCTTGGGGCTTCGCCCCCTCGTCGGGCGGCCCCTTCTCCTGGCTCGACATCATCGGCGCGCCTTACGCGGTGGAACGCTGCAACCAACTCGCCGCCAAATTCGGCGACCGGTTCACCCCG